>CAYSBP010000066.1:0-14213 GCA_964429255.1 uncultured Planctomycetia bacterium | reverse complement strand
ACTGACCCATCGGACGCCAGCCCGGACCGTAGCTCACGACCTTTTCGGAAATATCGTTGATGGAATGGCGACGCCATTGGAGGTCCTGCGATTCTTGAATCGGTCTCCCAGGCGAATGGGAACACCGTCGCCGCAGTCACCCTTAGCGTATCTGTTGCCTCAAACAGGTTTTTGGGTTATGGATGCTGCCCACCCAAGCGGAGGACCTACGCATGCCTAGCCTTTTCTCGAAGATCGTCGCCGGACAGATCCCGTGCGCAAAGGTGTGGGAGAACGACGAGTTTCTCGCGTTCCTCGATATCATGCCCGTCGCACCCGGCCACACGCTGGTGATTCCCAAGCAGGAAGAGAACTACTTCTTCGACATCGACGAACCGAAGTATCTGCGCCTGATGGCCGCCTGCCGTACAGTGGCGGCGGGGCTGAAGAAGGCCACCGCCTGCCAGCGCGTCTGCGTCGGCGTCTTCGGTTTCGAAGTCCCGCATGCGCACGTCCACCTGATCCCGATGGACACGCTCGCACAGTTCCCCTTCCCGCCACGCGGGAAGGCTTCATCCGAGGCGCTGCGGGAGATGGCGAAGAGACTGCAGGACGTATTCTAAGCAACCTTACGCAAGAGCTTCGCGTATGACGGCGCTGCCTACGCCCCTACCCCCGGCGTTCGCTTCGCTCACGCCGGCCCTCTCCCACACGGGGCGAGGGCACTCTCCGCGGCCTTCATCAAAGAGCGTCGTCTTCGGACGAAACCGCGTGCGTCGAATTCGCTCTGGCTAGGGTCGCTCAAAGCGTCTGATACTTCTTGCAGGCGTAGACGATCATGTTGGCTTCGACCTGGCGGTCCGAGATGACCTTGCTGGTCTTGTCGATGTCGAGCGCCTGACCGTACAGGTCGACGGCTCTCTCCAGTTTGGTCATGGCGGCTTTCAAGACCGCGTTGTTGCTGCCCTGCGTGCCTTGGCGGTATTTCTTGTACTCGGCCATTCCCTCCTCGAATAACTGGTTGCCCTGCTGGACGAACCGGTTGGCCTTCGCATTCGCGCTGCTGACGCCTTCATTCATCACCACGATCTCAACACTGTCATCGGATTCCCTGTCCGTGGAGGTAGCGGCCGAGGCAAGCGCCTTGGCCGACTGCGTCGGCTTGGAGGCCCTTCCACCGACATCCTCTTCCGTCTTGGCTTTCAGCGCGATGGTGGAACGGAAATCGTCGCGGATCTTGGCGAGCACCTCGATGCGGAAGGCATCGGCTTCATCCGCCGCCTTGGCGTAGCCCGGCAACGTGCGGTTCGTCAGCTCGCGCAGGGCACTTTCGGCTTGGATCTTCTTGCCCGCAGCCGCCAGCAGCGCGGCACGCTCGAGCGCCCGGTCAATGATCAGCTTCCGGTAGAGCGTCCCCAACGCGTTTTCGGGCGCCTTCTCGTAGGCCACCTCCAAGTAACCGAGGCACTTGTCGTTCAAGGCCAACCGACGACTCAGAACAACCAAGTCATAGTAGTCCGTGGCCTTGGCGTCCCCGCCCAGCGCCAGCGCGGTCTCGAGTTGGCCCAGGAAATCGAGGGACTCCTTTTCCCGTTCGCCCCGTGTAACCGCACGCTTCTTCTGAATCTCCATGCGCGGGATCATCATCCTGACCGTACCGGTGGAAGCCGGATTCTCCTCCGACACGCGGGTCAGCGTGATGGTCTCCGGCTGCTCGTTGGAAAGCATGCCGCGAAACGTACTCCCATCGCGCAGATCGATGACCCAGGTGGTCTCAGCCCTGGCGAAATCGCTGGGCTTCACATGGGACGTCGCAAGGTCAAACTGCTCGGCCTTATGTGCCCACTTCTGGGCGACCTGATGCGTTTCCCGCGTTGCGCGCAACTGCACGGCTTCGCCCAGGGTTTTTCGCGCGGCGGCGAAATCAGTTTTGAGGATGGCCCGTCGGCCCTGCTCGATCAACTCCTTGGCCCGTAGCTCTTCGGCTTCCACCACCAGCGGTTCGGCCCTCTCGGGAACCTTCTCTGTGGGCACTGCGACGACGGCTTTCTCGGTCGGCTCTTGGGACCTGTCAACCACGGCTGGAGGCGGGGCCTTCTCGGGTTCGGCCTTCTTCGGCGGCGGAGGCGGAACCTTCGCCTGTTCGACCGGCGCCCACAGCTCTTTCAGCTTCGGATAGAAGCGAAATCCCAACCCAACCAGGGCTCCCAGAATGGCCACCATCACGAGCATCTTGATGACACCCATGGTCCGCCGTCGTTTCTGTCGAGCACGCCAGTCTTCGGAGGCTCGTGGGGATTCGTTCGTGTTCGCCATGCGGTCAAGGACCTCCCTCGGTTGGATGAACGATCTGCCTTCCGCGCTGCCCCCCTAGTCTTGAAAGCAGCGGGAGTCAGGCATATACCAGCCCTATCGACAGGCGCAACCGAGTTTGTCTGCGCCTTGTGCACATGCGGGCCGGGCAGACCTACGTCGGTATTAACGCACTGACTCCGACGCAGGTTCGCGAAAAACCGGCCTTCTGTCACGGAGGAAGAGGGATTGTGTTGATCTTCGGTACCCCCGCATGGCTGCTGGCGCTGCCTCCGCTGCTGTTTCTCGTGTGGCGGTTGGGCCGCACCGAGCGCCACGTTTCGAAGGACCGGCGCCGGAAACTGCAGTTCCTGTTCCGTGCACTTGGCCTAGCGGCTCTTGTCCTAACCCTGGCGGACCTTCGCTTCCCTGCTTCCCATGCGAGCATCGACGTGGTCGCTGCGGTGGATGTAAGCGACAGCATCTATGATCGTGCGCCGCAGGCGTCCTCGTTGAAGCAGCTTACGACACGCCTGACAGCAGCCAGCGCGCGTGTCGCCGTGCTTGCGTTCGGTGGAAACGTTGTCGCCGAACGTCCCCTGACCCGCCTGCACGAGCCAGCGGTCCCGGCTACGGCCGATTTGCCGCCGCTTCCCGACCTGCGCCGTTCGCGAGTGGTGGGGACCGAAACGGATATTGGCGCAGCGCTCGACCGAGCCCGCAGACTATTTGACCCGATGGCCTCCGGCCGTGCCATCGTACTCATCAGCGACGGACAGGACACGGCCGGCCGAGCGGGCGAACGCGCTGCGGCCTTGCGGGACAGTGGAATCGATCTGCTGGTCTGGCCCTCGACCCTGGGTGGCACCGGGGACGTGGTTCTGGCTGGACTGCAACTGCCCGACCGTGCACAGCAGGGGCGAGAAGTGGCGGTCCAAATCGCCGTCGAAGCCCATCACGCGGCGCGCGTACGTGTGCGTCTGGGACGCAAGGTGCTCCAGGGGATCGAACCGGTTGGCGCACAGGACGTGACGCTCTCGCAGGAAGGACGCGTGTTTCGCGCGACACTGCGCTTTGTGGACCGGCCCAAAGGACCGGGGGTAACGGTGTATGTCGCGGCGCTGGAAGGACTCGATGGCAACCCGTTGCCGGGCGATTACCGTCAGAACAACAGACTCCTGGGTGCCGTGCGGGTAGACGGTCCCTCGCGCTGGCTGGCCGTCGCGCGACCGGGCACAACGCTGGCCGAATGGGCCAAGGGTGGCGGCGAAGCGCTGGGCGTCGAGATGACCGGCGTCGCGCCGCTGCGGTTGCCCGAGGCGATCGAGAGTTATGCCGCGTTCACCGGCGTCATCGTCGGCGACGTGAGCGCAGCCGAACTCCCCGACGGCGCACCCGCCTGGAAGGCGCTGGATGGCGCGGTCGAGAACGGCCTGGCCCTGGTCGCCCTGGGCGGCGAGCACGCCTTCGGTGCGGGCCGGCATCCGGAGGGCGGAAACTGGGAACGCCTGCTCCCGGTTACACTGCGCCCCGAGGACGACCGCACGCGCACCATCCTCTTCGTGCTGGATACCTCGGCCACCATGGCCGGGCAGATGGCCGGACGGCAGGAACAGAAGCTAGCCTTCGCTTGCGCGCGTCTGGGTGAACTTGCCCAACTCGGCAGTACCTCCGCCCTGCGGCCTACAGATCGTGTCGGCCTGCTTGCCTTCGCCGAAACGCCCGAGTTGGCGGTGCCGCCGGACGCCGACCCGGAACGCAAGGCCTTCCGCGGAAAACTGAGCGGCCTGCCGGTCAAACGCCAGACGAACTTCCTGGCCGCACTGGAACTCGCACGTCAGACGCTGGAAAGAGACGACGCGGAGGAACGCCTGGTGATTTTCGTCAGCGACGGCGAGCCGACCCCGGCGATCCCCGACGAAGAACTCGAGAAGGCCGTACGCGCGCTCTGTCCCGGCGAGGGCGCGGAGCGGCGCACGCGACTGCACGCCTTCGGGATCGCCACCGGCGCGGCCGATCGAAATGATCAGGGCGAAGTCCGGCTTAAGCGGATGGCCGAGGAGGGCGGCGGCTCGTTCTTCCCCGATTTTCTGAAGCTGGACGAAGGCCTGAGGCAGGTCCTGAGCGAGCAGCCGTCCGAGTTCTACGTGCGTCGTGAGGCGTTCCGTGTGCGCTCGCCGGTGCCTCAGCATCCGCTCCTGTGCGCCGCCGGACCGTGGCCCGAGTTGAATTTCCGGAACCGCTTCAGTACGCGACCAACGTCCACGGTCCTCCTTCAGTCGATGCCGTCGGGAGATCAGGATGGCGTGCGCAAGGCCGACCCGCTGGTGGTGCTGGGGTACCATGGGACCGGTTCGACAGCTGCCGTGGCGATGACCATCGACGGACCGGCCGGCCGGCGCTTCCTGCTCGAAGGCGAATCCCGGCGGGGTGGCCAGGCCTTTCTGGCCGCACTGCTTTCGTGGGTCGAACGCGGCGATAACAAGACCTGGACGGCTTGGCGCATTGAGACAACGGAGCAACGCGGACGCCTGCGCATCCGCGTCGAAGCACGCCACCCGGAGTCCCGATCTCTCTTGAGCGGGTTGCGGCCGACAGCCCAGCTTGCACCCGTCTTTGGCGAACGTACGGCCAGCGAATCCGCTGCACTGCGGCCCATCGCGCCAGGCACTTACGAAGGTGAACTGTCATTGCCCGGACGGGACGCCAGCTCTTCCGACGAACGCGATGGAATCCACCGACTGGAGGTCTCCTGCGAGGACCGCGTGGCCGTGACGCGTTATGTCAGCGTACCGTATCCCGAGGAGTATCGCCGCTTCGGCACGGACCGCGTCGCGCTGGCCGAATGGGTGGAACGGGCCGGCGGCCGCTCGCGGATCCTGGATGTCCCGGACAACCTGGATGGTTGGCTGAAAGAGATCGACGCGCAGCGCGCTCACGTCAGTGCGCGCCCGGTGCTACTGATCCTCGCGGCGCTCGCCCTGCTGGCCGAGGTCGCCGTGCGGGGGCTGCGGCGCCGCGGATAGCGGGACCGCGGATGAACGGCGATACGGTATTGATCGGCCACAAATGAACACAGCTAAACGCGGATGTTGGTGGTTCAACAAAGACTACGGAGACTTCTCACGCGTCGTCTGCGTAAGAAGTCCCGGCCCTCAGCTGAAGTCCATATCGTAGTGGAAGACTTCGCCGTTGAGTTCCGATTTCACTTTGCAACCCGACTTGTTGAAGACCGACTGCATGGCGCGGTTGGCGTGCAGTACTTCAGCCGTGAAGCCGGCGATACCGTTACGCTTGGCCTCGCTGACCAGAACGCGCAGCAGCGCCGTGCCGATGCCGCGGTTCTGCCACTTGTCGCGGACGACGAATGCCACTTCGGCGCGGTTGGTCTGCGGATTCAAGTAATAGCGGCCAACGGCGATGATCTCGTCGCCGTGCGCCTCGGGCACCGTCGCCACGATGGCGACCTCGGTGCGGTGGTCAATGTAAACGAAGTCCTGGATCTGCTTCAGCGGGATGCGCTTCAGGTTGCGCATAAAGCGGTAGTAGATCGTTGTCTGGCTCAGGTCGTAGAAGAGGTCCTTGATGAGTTCTTCGTCGGTCGGCCGGATCGAGCGGAAGTGGATCTGCAGCCCGTCGGACATGACATGCGTCGTATGCAGTTCGGGCGGACCGACGCGGACCTTGCCGGTCACTTCCTGCAATTCCTGGCGGATGTACTTGAGTTCGATCGCGTCGCGCAGGAGCTGCTCGCGGTAGTCCGGGTGCGCGATGCTGACCAGTGCCAGCGCGCGTTCCTGGATGGTCTTGCCGTGCAGGTAGGCTACACCGTACTCCGTTACGACATAGTGCACGTCGCCGCGCGTCGTGACGACACCGGCACCGGGCGAGAGCCGGCTGACGATGCGCGAGATGCTGCCCTTGCGGGCCGTGGCGGGCAGCGCGATGATGGCTTTGCCGTCCTTCGCGCGGGCGGCGCCGCGGTTGAAGTCCACCTGGCCGCCGATGCCCGAGAAGAAGCGCGTGCCGAGGGAATCGGCGCAGACCTGGCCCGTAAGATCGACTTCCAGCGCCACGTTGACAGCCACCATCTTGTTCTGCTGGCTGATCAGGTACGGGTCGTTGACGTACTCGGTCGGGCGGAAGGAGAAGAGGGGGTTGTTGTCAATATAGTCGTAGAGCCGTTTGGTGCCGAGGCAGAAACTGGCCACGACCTTGCCGCGGTCGATGTTCTTCTGACTGCCGGTGACCATTCCGCTTTCGATCATGTCGATCAGCTTATCGGTGAACATCTCGGTGTGGATGCCGAGTTCCTTGCGGTTCTTGAGGAATTCCAGCACCGCCTGCGGAATGCGTCCGATGCCCAGTTCCAGGGTCGAGCCGTCTTCAACCAGCGAAGCGACGTGTTCGCCGATGGCGCGCGTCACGTCGTCCACCACGGGCGGTTTGACTTCCATCAGCGGAGCGTCGCCGACGACCAGCAGATCGAGGTCGTTGACGTGGATGAAGCTGTCGCCCAGCGTGCGGGGCATGTGCGTATTGACCTGCGCGATGACCATCGAGGCGTTCTGTGCGGCGCTCTTGACGATGTCCACCGATATCCCGAGGCTGCAGTTGCCCCGCTCATCGGGCGGCGTGACCTGGATCAAGGCGGCGTCGAGCGGCATCTGGCCGGTGGAGAAGAGGTTGGGGATGTCGGAGAGCATGATCGGCGTGTAATCGCCCAAGCCCTTCTGGATCATATCGCGGACGTTTTCGGCGATGAAGAAGCTGTTGATCTGGAAGCTATCGGCGAGCTCCTTGAAGGCGTACGGCGCATCGCCGAAGGTCAGCAGGTGGACGATTTCGATGTCCGTCAGTTCGTCCCTGCGTGCCGTCAACGCGCGGACCAGTTCGGTCGGCTGGGCACAGCCCGTGCCGACGAAAACGCGGTTTCCCGGCCGGATCTGACTCACGGCCTTCGCCGCCGTGACGATCAGGTCCGCATACTTTTCCTTCCACTGGATGTCGTAACTCGGTTGCTTGCTCATGCGTGGGTGCCCTTGGAGAGCGTGATTCTGGCGTCGGCGGCAAAGGAGGGCATGCCGGCCTGCGCGACCATGAACGGATTGATGTCCATCTCCACAATCTGCGGGAAGTCAGTGACGAGCTGGCTGATGCGCTGCAGGCCGCTGGCGATGGCGGACATGTCCACGGCCGCCTGGCCGCGGGCGCCTTTCAGCAGCGCGTAGGACTTGGTACCCATCAACATCTGCATCGCCTCTTCAGCCGTAATGGGCGCAAGGTGGAACGTGACGTCCTTCATCACCTCGACGAAGATGCCGCCCAGGCCGAACATCAGCATGGGTCCGAACTGCGGATCGCGCGTCATGCCAAGGATGACCTCGCGGCCCCGCGGCGCCATCTTCTCGACGTACACGCCGTCCAGTCGCGCGTCGGGCATTTTCTGCCGGATACGCAGCATCATCAGCTCAAACGCGTCGCGGACCTGATCGACGTTCAGCAGATTCAGTTTCACCCCGCCGATGTCGGACTTGTGAATGATGTCGGGCGAGGAAATTTTCATCGCCACGGGATAGCCGATCATCCCGGCGACTTCGAGCGCCTGGTCAAGGTCCGTGGCCAGTTGCCCGGCGGGGACTTCGAAGTCGTAGGCGCGGAGGATTTCCTTGGCCTTCACTTCACCGATCTGCAACTGCCCGATGCGATGGTGGCGCGCGATGATCCGTTCGACGCGGCGGCGGTTGACGGGGAAGCGCATCACGACACGCGGCGGCCGGCGGCGCCATGCGGAGTATTCGCTCATCGCCTTCAACGCGGCCACCGCGCGCTCGGGCGAAGGGTAATCGGGGATCTTGCCGTTGCGCAGCGACTCGCGGCCCGGCTTGACCATCTCGCCACCCATGAAGACGGCGAAGATCGGCTTGTCCTTGCGACTTCGGTTGATGATCGCTTCCGCGGTCTTTTTCGGTTCCGTCATCGCCTGCGGCGTCAGCACCACGAGCACCGCATCCACGTTGCTGTCGGCCAGCACCGAATCGATGGCTAGCGCGTAGCGTCCCGCGTCGGCATCGCCCAGCACGTCCACCGGATTGGCGACACTCGCAGCCGCGGGCAATTGGGCCTTCAGCGCCTCGGCGCGCGCGGGCTCCAGACTGACGACCTTCAACCCCGCGTGTTCCAGCGCGTCGGCCGCCATGATGCCGGGGCCACCCGCATTCGTCACCACGCAGACGCGATTGCCCGAAGGAAGCGGCTGGCGTGCAAAGGCGATCGCGAAGTCGAAAATCTCTTCGAACGAGTTCGCCCGGATCACGCCCGAACGCTTAAACGCCGCGCCGTAGGCCATGTCCGCGCCGGCCAGACTCCCCGTATGGGAAGAGGCCGCCTTCTGGCCCGAAGACGTCGTGCCGGATTTGAAGATGATCACCGGCTTGAGCGCGGTAACCTGCTCGGTCACGCGGATGAACTCGTCTCCATTGTTGATGCTCTCCAGGTAACCGGCGATCACATGCGTGTGCGGGTCCTTGGCCAGCGCTTCCAAAAAGTCCGTCTCGCACAGATCCGCCTTGTTGCCGATGCTGAGCAGTTTCGCCAGGCCGATCCGCTCGGAGATGCACCAGTCCAGGATCGCCGTCATCAGCGCGCCGGACTGCGAGATCATCGAGAGCACGCCGACGTCCGGCATCTGCTGGGCAAAGGATGCGTTCATGGAGTGATTGGTGTTGATGTGGCCCAGGCAGTTGGGGCCCATCAGTCGTACACCGCGGGAGGCGCAGTACTCGGCAACCTCCCTCTCCAACTCGGCCCCAGCGTGACCGACTTCTTTGAAACCGGCCGAGATGATGACGATGGCCTGTGCGCCGGCATTGACGGAGGACTCGACCGCAGCCTTCACGGCCTTGCTGGGCACCACGATGATGCTGAGGTCGATCTTCTTGCCGGCCGTCTGGAGGTCGGGGTAACAGGGGTGCCCCAGGATCTCAGTGGCGTTGGGATTGACAGGGATCAGTTCACCGCCGAACCCGCCTCGGATCAGGTTGGCCGTGATCTCATACCCGACCTTACCTGGTTGGCGAGATGCGCCAATGACGGCCACGGCTTTGGGAACCAGCAACGCATCGAGCATGGTGTCTTCCCACTGTTGGAGTGAAACGAGAAAGCCACTGTATAACCGGGCACGTCAAAGGCAAGGGCCTGCGTGAACTTGCTCTTGTGGACGACAGCAGTTGTGAGGTGCTTTTCTTTCCACCGCGCCGCACGCGGGGATTGCCAATCTCTGCTGTCCGTCATTGAAAGACCCCCTGCGGTACTCAAGTGTACCATCGGGGCTTGCCTCTCCGGGCGGTTGCCGTTATCAGAACGACGCGGACCCCTTGACCCGGCGCCTCCCTTCGATTAAGGTCAAAAGTGGACTCGATGAGGTTTGTTTCGAGCGCACCGTACACAGAGAAGGGCACTAACGGGAGCACGCCCCACTCACCACATGTTCTCTTCCGTGCTCTCTGTGCCCTCTGTGGCGAATAATCCGGTTCAAGGACCGGTGTTTTCATAGGAGGTAGACGGTCATGGCGATACCAGTCTCCCAAATGTGGACGGTCGCGACGTACGTTATCAAGCAAAAACTTTCCGGTAACAAACGCTACGCGTTGGTGATGATGCTCGAACCGCTCTTCCGCTGCAACCTCGCCTGTGCCGGCTGCGGAAAGGTCCAGTATCCCGGCCACATTCTCCGCAAACAACTCACGCCGCAACAGTGCTGGGACGCTGCAAAGGAGTGTGGCGCGCCGGTCGTGGCCATTCCCGGCGGCGAACCGCTGCTGCACCCGAAGATCGGCGAGATCGTCGACGGCCTCGTCAAGATGAAGAAGTACGTCTACCTTTGCACCAACGCCATCCTGCTGGAGAAGAAGCTCGAGGAGGGCATCTTCAAGCCGTCAAAGTACCTTACCTTCAGCGTGCATTTGGACGGCCTCAAGGAAGAACACGACTTCGCCGTCTGCCGCGAAGGTACCTACGACAAGGCCATCCCGGCGATCCGAAAGGCCGTCTCGCTGGGCTACCGCGTGACGACCAACACCACGCTCTTCGAGGGCGCCGCCCCCGAGAGGTATCGGAAGTTCTTCGACGAGGCGATGGCACTGGGCGTGGAAGGCCTGATGCTTTCGCCCGGTTACAGCTACAGCAAGGCGCCGGACCAGGAGCACTTCCTGAAGCGGCAGAAGAGCGCGGAGCTCTTCCGTGCCCTCTTCCAGAACCGCAAGAGGAGCTGGCGCTTCAACGCGTCCCCGCTCTTCCTGGATTTCCTGATGGGCCTGATCGACTTCGAGTGCACGCCGTGGGGCAACGCGACGTACAACCTCTTCGGCTGGCAGCGCCCTTGCTACCTGCTGCAGGAAGGCTACGCGAAGACCTTCGAGGAATTGATCAAGGAGACCGACTGGGACCGTTACGGCCGCCGCTCGGGCAACGAGAAGTGCAAGGACTGCCTCGTGCACTGCGGTTTCGAGCCGTCTTCGATGGACTTCACCTTCGGCAGCTTCAACGGGTTGGTGCGCACGGCGTGGGCGGCGATGACCGGCAAGAGCCTTGGCAGCCACGAGAAGCCGCTCTTTGTCCCGCCCAACCGACCGAAGAGAAAGCCGCAACCGCAGGCCTCGCCGGCCCCGGCTCCGGGTGACTAAGCGACTTTGCTGAGCGAATTCAACTCACGTGGTTTCGTTCGAAGACGATACGCTCTGATGAAGGCCTCGGAGAATGCCCGCTCCTCCGCATAGGAGGCGGTGAGGCACTCGAAGTCGCGTGCCGTGGTGGGGGATCCCGCGCTCCCCTCCGCGCCGGCATCGGACGGTGGCATCCGCCGTCGGCACGGGGTGGGCTCTGTGCTCATCTCGTGGCCGCGGATTCCTGCGACCACAGGTCGGCTGCTTCCTCGGCGACCTTGACGGCCTCGTCGAGCTGCGGGTCCGGGCCTTCCTTCACGTCGGCCTGGGCGGCCGCAATATCCTTGTCATCCTTGAGTGGAGCGTTCCCGTTCTCGTCCTCCACGTTGGACTTGCGGAAGATGTCGAAGGCCTTGTTCTCCGCGACACGTTTGGCGGACGTTTCCTTCAACTTGGGCAGTACCTTCTCCTTCCATGGGCGGTAGAGCTTGTAGTCAGGCTGGTCGTCGTCCAGCCGGCCGGGAATCTGCGCCCACGGAATGGCGCCGTCTTGCTTGCGTTCCAGCCAGTCTTCGATGAGCTTGGGGCCGGGTATGGGAATCTCGGGCTCGATCCCTTTGTTCTGAACGGATTCGCCACCCGCGAGAAAGTACTGCTGGAAGGTGATCTTGATCCGGCCCGGCATGCGGACCAGTTCCTCGAGATTGATCACGCGCTGGACCGTGCCCTTGCCGTGCGTCTGACTGCAGCCGACGATGACGCTGCGGCCGTAGTCGCGAAGCGCGCCGGCGACGATCTCCGCAGCGCTTGCCGAAAACTGGTTCACCAGGATCACCATCGGTCCCGCGTAGACCTTCGCTTCGTCGCGGTCGTAAAGCCAGGTCTTGCGACCCAGGAAGTTGCGCTCCGCGACGACCGGCCCGCGAGTGATGAAAAGCCCGGCCATCTTCACGGCCTCTTCCAGCAGCCCACCGCTGTTGCCGCGCAGGTCGAGGATCAGAGCAACCAGCGGGGCCTCCTTTGAAAGCTGCTGGATGCGTTCGGCCACATCGCCCGAAACGCCGGGATAGAAATTCGCCACGTAGACCTGGCCCACCGCGCCCCCGGGCGTGTCGAACTTCTTGCTGGTCACCCGCAGTTCGGTGAGATCAATGGTGTCCCGTTTCAGCGACACCGTGCGCAAACGCTTGCCGTCCGCCAGGGGTTTGGCCTTCTTCAGGACCAGCTTTACCTCCGTACCCTGCGGTCCCTTGATCCGTTTGACGATCTCGGAAAGGTCCATGCCGGCGACCGGCGTCTCGTCGACCTGGATGATCTGGTCGCGTGTGTCGAACGCCTTGCTGTGCGCCGCCGGTCCGCCGTCAATGACCTTCTCCACCTGCGCGCCGAGCGGGCAGCCGCGGATCTGAACGCCGATCCCGGAGAAGCCCCGGGCCATGCTGTTCTCGAACTGCTCGACGTCCTCCGCATCCATGTACTCCGAGTGCGGGTCCATGGCCAGCATCAGGGCCTTCATGACCAGTGTCGGGGTCTCTTTGGCCGGTTCGAACTTGGCCCACTTGCCGCGCGAGCGCTTCAGATCCAACTGCGCGAACTCGAACGCCTCCTCGTCGGAAAGGTAGTCGCGGAAGAGCTGATACTTCTGGTTCATCCACAACACCAACCGGCGATGGCGGTTCTCCTGCGTCTCGGGAAAGTTGTCCGCGCGGGCCTTCTCCCGCTCCCACTCCGCCTTGTCAATCTTCCCCGTGATCTGTTCCTTGATCTTGGGCAGGTCGGCGACGAATCCATTGTCCCGCGCCAGCGTTTCATCCTTGAACTGCTGCACCCACGCCACGAAAAACTCGAGATGCCCCTGGCGGATGTCGCTGGCCAGGTCCAGCAGATCGGCGTCGCTCAGCTTGGTTCGCGCATCCACCTCGCTTTGGATGTAGGCCGTTCGAGACGGGTCAAGGTGCTCGATGAGCTTTTTCAGCAGCCGGCGCATGTGCTCGGCATCCAGCTCAGGGCGCAGGAGGTGGAGTTGAAGAACGTGTGGCACTAGATCTTGAACCTGCTGCGCGGTCAAAAACCGGCTGGGTTCCTTCGGTTCTACATTCTCCCCCCGCAACGGAAGGGCCTGCAGAACCAGCAGGGCAGAGAAGACCAGCGCACACCGTCCCGCGCGCAAGCGAATACACCCCTTCGCCATCGATACACCTCCATGAACGGTACAGGGCGTCATTTGATTCCGGTTGATCTTCACAAGGTCCGTCCCCCATCGCCTGCCGGTGCCCCGCCTGGCCGTACAGGGGTATGATAGCTTCATACCCCGGCTTCGCCCATGGAAATTCCAAGCATCCCAAGGCGGGCGTCGGGTTGGACGTGTCCCACAACGAGTTCCAACCCTCACTACATGCAGACGGACGGAAGAGCATCCTCTTCAATACACCCGAAAACGACGCGGCGCAAACCATTCGGTTGCGCCGCAGTACCCATGTCCGCCGGTTCGGGCCTCTCAGGCCGTCATCGGTTTCACCACGCGTTCACCCAGTCGCGTCAGAGCCCTGCTACGGCGATCGCGGCGCGTCTCGGTCCACGAGAGCACGTCCTGCACAACCTTCAGGAACCGCTCGATCCGAATCGGCTTCTGCATTACGCCGATGATCTGCTCGCTCGACAGCCACTTTTTGTCCAGGTCCTCGCTCGAATATGCGGTGATGACCAAGGTCGGCGGCAACCGCTGTGGCAACATCGCGGAGAGACGCTGGCCGAAACCATACATCGCGGAGAGCTGCTGCTGGAGCTCCAGACCATCCATCCCGGGCATACAGAAATCCAAGGTCATCAGGGCGTAGTGGTGCTGCTGGAAAAACTCCAAGGCTTCCGGGGCGGTGGCCGCCAAGTCCACATCCAATCCATGGGCAGTCAACACCATATACAGCAGGTCACGAATCTCGGGTTCGTCGTCAACCACCAGCACCCGTTTCCTGGTGTTCGTCTCGGTGGAGGTTTCCATGACTGCATTCCTTCCGCCCCGCGCTCCCTGCCTATTCGGAAAGCACGGTGTGTGCCAATGGAGACCAAATACATAACTCGTTGCCTTTAATTCGATTGCAGAAGTCTCCGGACTGTGTACTTCTCGGACGGACGCCCGATGGCTTCCTGAGTTCCAGACCTTCGGACACAAAAAAAGGGCTGGAGGCAGCGTGACCTGGGCGCGGCGCAGGTCAGGATATCCGGGCATCGGTTGCTTCAGATGGCACTGTTGTCATGAAAAGGCTCTGGCCGAAAATGCAA
>CAYSBP010000065.1:0-14271 GCA_964429255.1 uncultured Planctomycetia bacterium | reverse complement strand
AACCAACGAACCAACGAACCAGAGAACCAGCGCACCAGTAACTCAGGAGCCAGGATTCCCATGTCCGTTTTCGATCCCGTCGACACGTCGCTGAAGTTCCCCAGCCTGGAGGCCGAAGTCCTGGCCTTCTGGAAGGCCAACGACATCTTCCATAAGTCGCTCAAGCAGCGCGACGGCAAGCCGACGTGGGTCTTCTACGAAGGTCCGCCGACGGCCAACGGCAAGCCGCACCCCGGACACGTGCTCACGCGCGTCGTGAAGGACCTCTTTCCTCGCTACAAGACCATGCGCGGCTACCGCGTCCCGCGCAAGGCCGGTTGGGACACGCACGGCCTGCCCGTTGAGGTCGAAGTCGAGAAGGAACTGAAGATCAGCGGTAAGAATGGAATCGAGGAGTATGGCGTTGAACGTTTCGTTCGAAAATGTATCGACTCGGTCTTCCGCTATACCGACACGTGGGAAGAACTCACTCAACGGATCGGGTTCTGGATCGACCTGCCCGAAGCTTACGTTACCTATCATCAGAGCTACGTGGAAAGCGTCTGGTGGTCGCTGCAGCAGCTCTTCGAGCGGAAACTGCTCTACCAGGGCAACAAGATCCTGCCGTGGTGCCCGCGCTGCAGAACGGCACTTTCAAGCGCCGAGGTAGGCCAAGGCTACAAGGATGTTGAGGATCCCAGCGTCTTCGTCACCTTCCGCGACCCTGAGTGGGAGAAGAACAAGACCAGCTTCCTTGCGTGGACGACCACGCCCTGGACGTTGCCCAGCAATGCGGGGCTCGCGGTCAAGGCCGACACCGAGTACAGCCACGTCAAGGTGGGCGAAGAGACGCTGATCATGGCCAGCACCCTCGTGAAGAGCGCCATGGGCAAGGTGACGTACGAAGTCGTCAAGGCCGAACTCGGCAGCGCGTTGGTGGGCCGCCGCTATCAGCCGCTCTTCGACTGGTGGAAGGGCCGTGACAACCAGCGTGCCGCGGCGTGGAAGGTGTGCGCTGCCGACTTCGTGACGCTCGATACCGGCGCGGGCATCGTCCACGTCGCACCAGCGTTTGGTGAGGATGACTACAAGTTGGGTCAGAAGGAAGGTCTGCCGACGATCCAACTCGTGGACGCCGGCGGCAACTTCACCTCCGAGTGCGGCGCCTTCGCCGGTCGCTTCGTCAAGGACGCCGACAACGACATCGTCAAGGACCTTCGCACACGCGGATTGCTGCTCAAGCGCGAAGGCTACAAACACGAATATCCGTTCTGCTGGCGCTGTGACAGCCCGCTGATCTACTTCGCGCGCGAGTGCTGGTTCATCCGCACGACGCAGGAGATCGGGCACGTCATCGAGAACAATAAGACCGTCCACTGGATCCCCGAACACATCCGCGACGGGCGCTTCGGGAACTTCCTGGAGAGCAATGTCGATTGGGCGCTCTCTCGCGAACGGTATTGGGGTACACCGCTGCCGATCTGGAAGTGCCCGGGCTGCCACTATCAGGAAGCCGTCGGCTCGCTGGAAGAACTGCGCAAGAAGGAAGGCGTTATCGGTCTCGATGTGTTCGACAAAGCCAAGGCGGCGGATCCGACGCTGAACGAGCACCTGCGCATCCACAAACCGTGGATCGACGCGGTGGAATACGACTGCCCGATCTGCAGCCTTCGGCTGAAACGCGTGCCCGAAGTGATCGACTGCTGGTACGACAGTGGCGCGATGCCCTACGCTCAGTGGGGCTACCCGCATGTGCCAGGTTCGAAGGAGCAGTTTGCCGAGGCCTTCCCCGCGGACTTCATCAGTGAGGCGATCGATCAGACGCGCGGCTGGTTCTACTCGCTGATCGCCGAAAGCACGCTGCTGGGCGAGAGCTTCGGCAAGGCCTCCGGCGTCAAGAAGTCGTATCCGCACCCGTACAAGACCTGCGTGGTGCTGGGCCATGTCTGCGATGAGAAGGGCGAGAAGATGTCCAAGAGCAAGGGCAACTATCTCGATCCGACCGATATCCTGAATGAAGAAGGCGCCGATGCGCTGCGCTGGTTCTTCTATTCGTGCAATCACCCGTGGACGAGCGCGCGCTTCAGTCGCGGCGCGGTGCGCGAATCGCAGAAGGAGTTCCTGATCAAGCTGTGGAACGTGTACTCCTTCTTCGCCATCTACGCGAACCTGGACGGCTTCGACCCGAAGTCGGGGAAGGGCGGGGGCTTCCGCGGCGGACGGCCGCTTTCGTCACGCGCTGAGATGGATCGCTGGATCCTCTCGGAACTTCACCGCACGGTGAAGGACATCCGCACGCAGTTGGACGAGTACAGCATTTTCGACGCGGCGGCAGCCTTGAGCGCCTTCGCGGACTGCCTTTCCAACTGGTACGTCCAGCGTTCGCGCGATCGCTATTGGCGTTCGTGGAAGAGCGCCGATCGCAGCGCGCCGGACGATCAGGACAAGCTGGACTGCTACTGGACGCTCTACGAGTGTCTCGTTACGACCGCGCAATTGATGGCGCCGTTCGTGCCGTTCATGGCCGAGGCCATGTGGCGGAACCTGGCGGTCAAACCGCTTGGTGGTGCGGTGCCCGAAAGCGTTCACCTTTGCGATTACCCCGAGGTCGATGCCACGGCGGTCGACGAGAAACTCTCCGCCGAAATGGCACTGATCCGCGAGATCGTCAGCCTGGGCCGCAACGTCCGCTCGCTGCAGAAGCTCAAAGTGCGGTTGCCGTTGCCCCAGGTGATCATCGTGCTGGCCGATCCTTCGAAGACCGAAGTGGTCAAGCGCCACGAAGACGTGCTGCTGGATGCGTTGAACGTCAAGAAGGTCGACTACGCCGCGGGGGCCGAGCAGTTTGTGAACTACGCGCTGAAGCCGAATTTCAAGGCGATCGGCGCGAAGCACCGTGAACGGGTGCCGGCGATCAAGAAGGCGCTGGCCGAAGCCGACGCGGCCAAACTGCGCGTCGAATTGGACGAAAGCGGCGTGTGCACGATCGACGCCGGCGGACACCCGGTGAAGTTGTCGACCGACGAAGTCGAGGTCACGCTTTCCGCGAAGGAAGGCTACGCCGCCGCATCGGGCCGTCAGGAGGTCGTGGTGCTGGACACGCACGTTACGCCAGCGTTGCAGGAGGAAGGCTTCGCGCGCGAACTGGTCTTCCGCGTCAACGGTTTCCGCGGCGATCTGAACCTGAAGTACGAACAACGCATCAAGCTGACGGTGAAGGGTAGCGCGAAACTGGAAGACGTGGCGCGCAAGTTCCAGTCGTACATCTGCGGCGAGACGCTGGCCACCGAACTCCGTACCGGCGAGACGCCCGCCGACTGGACGACGATTGAAATCGATGTCGAAGGCGAGAAGGGCGTGCTGGCGATGCAGGCGGACCGTTGCTAGTTGGGGCCGTAGGTGGCAACGAAGGCGCGCACGGTCTGTGCCCGTGAATCGGTGTCGATCATCCCGGTCTCCGTCGCAGGTATAGGGTGGGGATTCGCCAGTTGGTTGCAGCAATTCTGAATGCCTTTTGGTTGACAACCTGCCATCGGGCGCTATTACCTGACTAACGGTCGCGGGGTTTTCTGCCTCACGACCGTTTTCTTTTGGCCGCGGATCCGCTGCGCAGGTCGTTCAGGCGTGGTCGACAAGGCGGCCGGCTCCGGCCCACCCAAAAAGGGGCCGCCCAACGCGGCGGCTCCGCACCTCGGCGCCGCCTCAGAAAGGCAGGCGCTTATCATGTCCGCCATCGCGATCGTAGGGATGCAGTGGGGAGACGAAGGAAAGGCCAAGGTGCTCGACGCACTGGCCGAAGAGACGGACATCGTCGTCCGTTACCAGGGTGGCGCGAACGCCGGTCACACGGTGGTCGTGGGCAAGGAGAAGTACGCGTTCCATCTCGTGCCCAGCGGCATCCTGCGCGAAAACAAGGTTTGCGTCATCGCCAACGGCTGCGTGGTTGATCCCGAGCAACTAGTCAAGGAAGTGGAAGGCCTTCGTGCGCGTGGCGTGCGCATCGATGGTACGAACCTACTCCTTTCGGACCGTGCGCACTTGGTGATGCCGTACCACAAACTGCTCGATCAGCTTTCGGAGCAGAAGAAGGAATCGAGTGGCCAGCGCAAGATCGGCACGACCGGGCGTGGCATCGGACCGGCGTACGTGGACAAGATGGCCCGTTCGGGCGTGCGTGTGGGCGATCTCCTTCGGCCCGATTATCTCACCAAGCGCGTGGAGGATCGGCTTACCGAACTGAATGTGATCCTGCAGAGCCTCTACGGACACGAGGCACTGAACGCGCAAGAGATTTCGGCGCAGGTGCTGAAGCTTTTTGGCGCATTGAAACCGTTCGTTGCGGACACCGCCGCGTACATCAATGGCGCGTTGAAGAATGGCAAGCGACTGCTCTTCGAGGGCGCTCAGGGCTCCATGCTGGACGTCGATCACGGCACGTATCCGTTCGTGACCAGTTCGAACGCGACGGCCGGTGGCGCGGCGACGGGTGCGGGCGTTTCGCCGAAGCTGATCCAGACGACGATGGGTATCGCCAAGGCGTACACGACGCGCGTGGGTGCGGGACCTTTCCCTACGGAGTTGACGGACAAGATCGGCGACGGGTTGCGCGAACGCGGCGCCGAGTTTGGCACGACGACGGGTCGTCCGCGGCGTTGCGGTTGGCTGGACATGGTGGCTCTGCGTTACGCCGTTGAGGTGAGCGGCGCCGACGCCATTGCCTTGACCAAGATGGACGTTCTGACCGGCCAGCGTGAAGTCCTGATATGCACGGGTTACCAGATCGATGGGGAACCGGTGGAGCGATTTCCGTCGGATCTTTCCCGTGTGGAGAGGGCCGTGCCGGTCTATGAAAGTATGCCTGGCTGGCCCGAGAACATCGAAGAGGTCCGCTCCTATGCCGGTTTGCCCAAGGCCGCAAGGCTGTACGTGGAGCGGATTGAGGAGCTATTGGGCCTTCCGGTCGCCTACGTGGGTGTCGGTAAGGCGCGCGATGCCCTGATCGAACGCAAGAAGTAGATCCGTCGTCCCAGTCTGACCCGAGATGCGGAAGGCCGCCCAGTGTTTGCCGTGGCGCAATTCAGGCGAGTTGCGGTACAGACCTGCGCCTGTTTCTTCGCGCAAAAGGTTTGCCTGACGGCCCCATTGGGGCTAACTTGCTACCAGCCGAGTCGGTGAGGTTGTCGGGTCTGGTTCGTCATGGGCTGTCGTGGCCGTGGAAACCGGTTTCAGGATGAGCGAT
Organism: uncultured Planctomycetia bacterium; assembly: GCA_964429255.1. Taxonomy (GTDB): domain Bacteria; phylum Planctomycetota; class SZUA-567; order H5-PLA8; family H5-PLA8; genus CAYSBP01. Next base: position 9,053 of record CAYSBP010000065.1, on the reverse strand, counting down.
TTCAGGCGGATTCGGAGCGGATTCCTCCTGGTGGTCTGGGTGGCCCTGGCAAGCGCCGGGGAAGAACTCACCATCACACCGCGCCAGTCGACGGCGGAGGAGAAGGCGGCCGAAGCGCGCGCGTTCCGCGGCTTCGTTGACGCGTTGAACGAGACGGACTTGGGCAAGTTCGAATCGGCGGTCCAAGGGATCGCGGCTTCGGGCCACGAGCGCGCGCTGGAGAACCTGCAGCGCGCGCATGCGCGGGTGGAAGGTGTCCGACGGCGCCTGGTTCTGCAGGCGCTGGGTGCGCTGAAGCGGCCTGCCTTGCGTGATTCGCTCTTCGCGCTATCGCTCTCCGAGCCTTTTCTGGGATTGCGGCGCGCCGCGGCCGATGCGCTGGTGACGACGTTGGGGCGCTCGGAAACCGTGCGCCTGTATCTGAACCTGCTGAGCGGGCCGGCCAAGCGGACTTCGCTGGTGAGCCAGCGTGCGTTGCAGCTCTTGGCGCACGTGGGCGGGAAGGGCACGGCCGAGAAACTCCGCGACTTCCTGGATGATCCCGATCCGAACGTGACGATCGAAGCGTGCGATGCGCTGGCGGTCCTCCACGATTCTGACGGCGTGCATCGGCTGCTCAAGGTGCTGGAAGGACGGCATCCCGAGACGGCGCCGGCCGCTCGCGAGGCGCTGGCGCGCATCCTGGGCCGCGACCACGGCTTCAATCTGGTGAAGTGGAGAGAGGACGTGCAGGTGGGGTCGGCCCAGCGGGCGCGCAGCCCGTCGGATAAGGCGGGGTACGATACGGAGTCGAATTACGTTCCGGATTACGGTCAACCCTACGACATTCCGCTGGCTGAAGCTCCGGTCGATTTCGTGGTCATCTACGACACGACCGGCAGTCTGGGCCGCCTTTGGGCCTCGGTCAGTGTGCGTCTGGATGCCGTACTGGGCGAGATGGCGGAGCGGTGCTATTCGCTGCGACTGGGAACCGTGCGCTATCGTTCGAATGACACGGACCGTTCGAAGTACATGATCGAACCGCTTCCGCTGACGCGCGACCTTCGGAAGGCGCGTGACAACATCCAGGACGCCACGTTCGGTGGTGGATCCGGGGGACTTCACCTTGGGATGCTGCACGCCATCGGTCAGTTCCAGTGGCGTGCGCGTGCCCGGAAGATGGTCTTGGTGGTCGGTGATGTGACTCCGGTGGCCGATGGTTTGGAGCAGTGTCTGCGGACCATCTATGAGGCACGGATGTTGGATCAGGTCTACTTCAGCACGCTGTATATACGCTCGATGCATGGGGACGAACATCGGCCGATCTACAGCCGGATGGCTGCTGTGGGTGAGGGACGATTTTACGAGTACGACCGGGCCTCTAGGCGTCTGGTGGACTGGAGCGCCGAAAAGCCCGACCCCAAGACGTCTGAGACGCCGATCGAGACGCTTAAGAAGTGGATGACGCCGTTCGTCCGCACGCCGCATGAGAAGAAGTAGGTCACCTGCGTCGCATATTTCCTATACGCCCATAGCACCCATTCGTAGAATGGAGCGCATGGGTGAACGAGCGTTGTTGAGCCGCTTTCGCGAGGGCGCACCGGGCCATCCCTGGCTGCTGGTCGGGCCGGGTCAGGACTGCGCGATCCTTCGCTGGCCGTCCGAGTGCCGTTTGGCCTTCAAGATCGATCAAGTGGTCGAAGGAGTTCATTTCGTCTTGCGCGGACCGGGAGCGGCCTCGCCGCGGCAAGTCGGCTGGAAGGCAATGGCCAAGACCTGCAGCGACATGGCGGCGGCCGGTTGCTGGCCAGTGGCTGCAACCGTCGCGGCGCATCTTCGCTCGGACCTGGACGATGCGTGGGCGCTTGAACTCTACGAGGGGTTGGTGGACTGCTGCAAACGATTCGGCTTCGCGCTGGCCGGTGGTGATTTGAGCAGCGGCGGTTCGGCCGTGCACGTCGTGGTCAGCATGCTTGGCAAAGGTCCGGACGGTCGTGACGGGGTGGGGGAGCCCTGGCTGCGTCAAGGCGCGCAGCCTGGCGATGCGCTGCTGGTGACAGGTACGCTGGGCGGTTCTCGTGGCGGCAAACATCTCGATTTTGTCCCGCGGATCGAGGAGTCGCACAGGTTGCGCTTGCGGGCAGGGGCCGGCATCCATGCGGCGATCGACATCACGGACGGCCTCTCGCGTGACGTGGGGCATCTGTGCGACGAAAGCGGCTGTGGCGTGGAGATCGATCGGGCGGCGTTGCCGATGGCCGAGGCGCTTCGCGGGATGCCTGTCGACGAGGCCTTGTGGCACGTGCTGGCGGACGGCGAGGATTTCGAATTGCTGATGGCCGTGGCGCCGGACGTGGCGGACCGGCTGCTCGCCGGTTGGGACGCGCCCGCTGCGTTGACGCGGATCGGGCGCATCGTGGCTTCCAGTGAAGGTCGCTGCCTACGGGCACCGGACGGTTCACTTTCCCGGCTTCCCGACATCGGGTATGAGCATTGCACGGCAACGGATGAGAAGAACGAATGAAGGCGGGCATCGCGATCGATACGCACTCGTCGGAAGAGACGCAGGCGCTGGGCTTCCTCGTCGGTAAAGTGGCTGCTCCGGGCACGGTCTTCTGTCTGCAAGGTGAACTGGGCGCGGGCAAGACCGTTTTTGTTCGCGGCCTCGCGCGAGGGCGTCTGAGCAACGACCAACTGCTGGTGACCAGTCCGACGTATGTGCTCCAGCACATCTATCGCGGCAACGACGCCACCGTGTATCACCTGGATCTCTATCGTCTGACCGGCGGTCCGTCGGATTTCGCAGGCGCGGGGTTGGGCGAGTGCCTGCAGGATGCCGGGGCACTGATCTGCATCGAGTGGCCCGAGCGCGTGCTGGAGATCCTTCCGCCTGATCGGGTGGAGGTGGAGATCGATCACGAGGGCGTCAACGGCCGCCGCCTGCATCTGCATGCCACCGGCCCGCGCTGCGGGCAGATGGTCGATCGGGTGGCACGGTGCGTAGGTTCGCGCGAGCGGTTGCGGGCGTTTATCGAGGGCGGGATGCAGATGCCGGTGGCGTGACCGGATTCATCTTTCGAAGTGCCGCTGCAGGATGATTGGAAGCCCGTTGGAAAAGAGGCTGTTGTTTCCCCGCTCCACTCTGCGGGAGCGTGTGGGGAGAGGGGTTGGTCAACGGGCTATTCGCGTGGTATCCGACCTCCCGTATCCGGGCGGTGAGTCTTCGTGGCAGCCCGAACCGGTCTATGCCAGCGCCTTCACGTAGCTCTCCCGTGTCAGCTCAGCAGTCCGCTCCCACGTGAACTTCGCGGCGCGTTTGAAGCCCTTCTCACGGAGTTTGGCGCGGAGGCCGCCTTCGTCGAGCAGCACTTCTTCGAGTGCCTCGCGCAGTTCCTGACATGGCTTTTCAGCAAAGGTATTGCAGACGCGTGCGGCGTTTCCTCCGACCTCCAGCAGCGCGGGGGTCTTACTGACGATCATCGGGCAGCCGCAGGCCATGGCTTCCAGCACGGGCATGCCGAAGCCTTCAACATGGGAAGGCAGCACGCAGGCATCGGCCATGCTGTAAAGAAGTGGCAGGGCTGCTTCAGGTACGTGGCCCAACAGGCGTACGTAACCTTCGGCTTCGTGGTCGCGGATGTCGCGCGCAAAATGGCCGACGCCCCAGCCGATGCGACCGGCGAAGACCAAACCGTGGGGCAGGTTGCGGTTGAGGCGTGCGGCGACGAAGGCGCGCAGCAGACCCTCGATGTTCTTCTTCGGTTCCAGCGTGCCGACGAAGAGCACGAAGCGTTCGGGCAGCTTCCAGCGCATTCGGGCTTCGTCGTGCAACCTGCGGTCTTCCACCGGTCGAAACTCGGGCCCCACACCCCAGGGCACAATGTCGATGCGGCGCGATTCGATCTTGAGCACGCGTTGGACTTCGCGGAAGACGGCTTCTGAAGGCACGATGACGCGTCGGGCGGCCTTGGCGCTGCGTGGCAGGACCATCTTCTGAATGCGGGCGCTGCCGGGCGTGCAAAAGAGCGGGTGGGTGAGGGCAATCACGTCGTGAAGGGTTACGACGGAGGGCATCGAGAGCGCGGGGGGCAGCGAATACGTGGCGCCGTGGAGCAGGTCGCAATGCTGCCGGTAGCAGCATCTTTGCATGCGCAGGTCGCGCCAAAGCGTGCGAATGCTGCGCCAGCGGCCCGGGAACCAGGTCCGACGGACGTGAAACCGGTCGCTTTCGGGGAGGTCCGGCAAACCCTTGTAATCGCGCGGTGCAAAGAGGGTGACGGTGTCATTTGGGAACTTCCTGCGCATGGCCACCAGCATCCGCGACAGGGCGTTCTGAACGCCGCCGTACTGGCCGAAGAGGTGAAGCCCGTCAATCGCGATGTGCAAACGACCGTCCTTCCGGGTGCCCAACCGGTGTTGCATGTCGGCCTTTCCTCTCGAGGGAGAGCGCATTACACCACCGGTCGTACGCCCCATCCTTAAGCGCCCATGGGTACAGGCGAGCTAAGCGCAGAAGATAGCGCATGGTCATGCGGAGTGCCAGAGCCCTGCAGCCTTCCGCTTGACGAAGAAGGCTTCCTCCAATAAAGAAAGAGCCTCTTCTTGTTTCCGGCCGAGGCTTTCCCGTACCCGCCTTAGGTCAAGGCATACAAGGAACGATCGCCATGCTGAAAATGGCTGTTTTGGCCAAACAGGTTCCGGATACCAAGCACGTCGTGGGCGACGTGATGAAGCCGGACGGCACCCTCAACCGCGCGAAGCTCCCCGCGATCTTCAATCCGGAAGATCTTCAGGCGCTTGAACTTGCGCTCCGCATCAAGGATTTGGCGGGCGGGCACGTCACCATCTTTACGATGGGGCCCGTTCGCGCCGTCGAGATCCTGCGCGACGCCATGGCTCGCGGTGCCGACGCCGCCGTGCTGGTCACCGACCGCGCACTGGCCGGATCGGACACACTGGCGACGTCGATTGCGCTGGCTGCGGCCGTACGCAAGATCGCGCCGCTGGATCTGGTCCTCGCTGGACGCCAGGCCATCGATGGCGACACGGCGCAGACCGGACCGCAGACCGCGCAGAAACTCGGCTACCCGCAGGTCACGTACGTCGAGTCCGTGAAGGAGGCGACCAATCACAAGATCACCTTCTACCGCCGACTCGGCCGCCACGCGGAGACCATCGAATCGCCGATGCCGCTCTTCGTGACGGTTTCGTCCGGCGCTCCGGAAGCCCGTCCGATGCGTGCCAAGCGGCTCTTCAAGTACCGTCGCGCCCGCGTGGCCGGCGAACTGCGGATCAAACTCGAGGAGGCCGGCCTGAAGGGCGACGAGCTGAACGCCAAACTGGCCGCGCAGTGCAAGGAACTCGAAGAGCAGGGCCTGTTGATTCCCACGTGGGGCATCGACGACCTGGGCGTCGACGCCGCGATGGTGGGATTGAGCGGTTCGCCGACCAAGGTCCACAAGTGCGAGAACGTGGTGTTGAAGAGCGGCGAGTTCAAGAAGGTCGAGCCCAACGAAGCCGCCCTGCGCGCCCTGGTTGAGGAGTTGGTTCACGACCACATTCTGGGATAGGGGATGGGTCGTCGGGGGTAGGGGAGGGGGTAGGAGCGGCAGAAAGGCGAGTGGTAATCCGATGCGTCTTTCTCCGTGTACGCCGTGACCTCTGTGGCTAATGGCCGTCAGTCGTTGGAGAAACAGCGATGAGCGATAAAGCAGGCACCGTAGGCGTGTTCGTGGAGCAGGACGAAGGCCTCCTGGCCAACGTCTCGTTGGAGTTGATCTCCAAGGCGCGCGAACTGGCCGACCGGCTGAAGACCAGCGTCACCGGTTACCTGATCGGCGGCAAGGGCGTGGAATCACTCGCTAAAGAATTGGTCGCTCTCGGTGCCGATCACGTGGTCGTCGTCGAGGACGCCCGGTTGCGCCGGTACGAGACGCTGCCGTACGAGAAGATCATGATCAACCTGGTCCGGAAGAGCGCCCCGCAGATCGTGCTGTACGGTGCGACGCCGGTCGGCCGCGACCTCGCGCCGCGCGTGGCCAGCGGCCTGCGCGTCGGGTTGACGGCGGACTGCACGTCGCTGGAGATCGGGGACCACACGACGGCCAAAGGGAAGACGTACAAGGACATTCTGTATCAAATTCGGCCGGCGTGGGGCGGTAACATGATCGCGACGATCGTTTCGCCCGATCACCGGCCGCAGATGGCGACGGTGCGCCCCGGCGTGATGAAGATGACGGCCAAAGACGCCAACCGAAAGGGCGAGATCGTCCACGCCGACGCCGGGTTGGATGGCAGCGAGTTCGTCATGAAGATGATCGAGCGGGTCAGTTCGGTGAAGAAGGTCGACCTGACCACCGCGCAGATCATCGTCTCGGGCGGCGCGGGCGTGGGCAGCAAGGACAACTTCAAACTGATCCACGACCTGGCGGCGGCGCTGGGCGGGGTGGTCGGCGCCAGTCGCGCGGCGGTGGACGGCGGGTTCGTCGACCGCGACCACCAGGTCGGCCAGACGGGCACGACGGTGCGCCCGAAGCTCTACGTGGCCTGCGGCATCTCCGGCGCGATCCAGCACCGCGCGGGCATGTGCGAAGCGACCAAGATCGTGGCCATCAACAGCGATCCGACGGCGCCCATCTTCTCGGTGGCGCACTACGGCATCGTCGGCGACCTGAACCAGGTAATCCCTCAGATGATCAAGGCCTACACGGCCAAGAGGTAAGCATGTCGAACTTCTACACGGATAACCCCGACCTCCGTTTCTGCCTCGACGGGCAGGACATGGACCGAGCCATCGCATTGCGGGAAGGCGACTTCGGGGAGGCGAAGGCCTACGAGTTCGCTCCGCGCGACGCCGTCGAGGCCAAAGAGCAGTACGAAGCCGTCCTGAAACTGGCCGGCGAGATTTGCGGCGAGTTCGTCGCCCTTCGTGCCGAGATCATCGACAAAGAAGGCAACACGTACCGCGACGGCGAGGTGATTCTGCACCCGCAACTGCGCGCCTGCATCGACCGCTTCCGCGAAGCCGACCTGATGGGCCTCTCCATGCCGCGCCGATTCGGCGGGCTGAACATGCCACAGTCGGTCAAGATCACGGTCATCGAGATGGTCGCGCGCGCCGACGCCAGTCTGATGAACATCGTCGGCCTGCAGGATATCGCCGAGACGATCGAGACGTTCGCTCCGGAGAATCTCAAGAGCGACGTGCTCCCCGGGCTCTGCGACGGCGGAGACACGGCGGCGATGGTTTTCACCGAACCCGACGCCGGCAGCGACCTGGCCAGCGTTCGACTTCACGCCGACTGCGAGGATGAAGCGAAGAACCTGTGGCGTCTGAATGGCAGCAAGCGTTTCATCACCAACGGCTGCGGTGACGTGCTGGTGGTGCTGGCTCGCAGCGAGCATGACATTTCGGGCGCGCGCGGACTTTCCTCCTTCCTTGTCAAGAAGGGCGAAGGCGTCCGCATCCGACGCATCGAAAATAAACTCGGCATCCACGGTTCGCCGACCTGCGAGATCCAGTTCACCAACGCGCCGGGGCACCTGATCGGAACACGCAAGCGCGGGCTGATCGACGCCGCGATGGAAATCATGAACGGTGCGCGCATCGGCATCGCCGCGCAGGCCATCGGCATCGCCGAAGCCGCAGCGCGCGAGGCCGTCCGCTACAGTGAGTCGCGTGTGCAGTTCGGCAAGGCCATCCGCATCATGCCGCCCGTGTACGAGATGCTGGCGAACATGCGGATCAGGATTGAAGCAGCCCGCGCGTTGAATATTCGGTCGGCACACATCGTGGAACTGCTCAAGAACCTGCAGGTTCGAGCCAACGAGAACAAGGCCACCGCCGAAGAGAAGGCTGAACTGAAGGTCCTTACGCGGCTGGCGGCTTCCATCACGCCGCTGTCCAAATACTTTGCGACAGAGATGGCCAATCAGGTCTGCGACGATGCCATACAGGTCCTCGGCGGCAGCGGCTACATGAAGGACTATCCGGTCGAGCGGTACTTCCGCGACGCGCGCATCACCAACATCTACGAGGGCACGACGCAGCTGCAGGTCGTCGGCGCCATCGGCGGCATTACCTCGGGCGTACTTGGTGCCAGTCTGGACCAACTCATCGCCAAGGGCCTGTCGAGCGCGTCGAAGGATCTGTTCGCGCAGGTGCAGGAAATGCGCCCCAAGCTGGACGAGGCGATCGCGCTGCATAAGGAAAACAAGGACCAGGAGTTCCGCGAACTGTATGCGCGGCGTGTCGTGGACCTGGCGCTGGACCTGTACCTCGGCGCACTGCTGGCCGAGCAGGCGGCGCGCGGGAGCGAACGCAAACGCGCCCTGGCCGACGCTTTCTTTGCCAATATGAAGCCACGCTTCCGCGAGAACTTCGCGGCGCTGCAGGAAGGTTCACGTGTTCTATTGGAGAAGCACAGCCTGATCGTGGGGCTGTAGTAGGTCAGGCTTTCAGCACCGCAACGGCAAGGTGAGCGTTGACGTCGAAGTCGATTCGTTCGAAGCCGCCGAGTCGGGCCTGCGTCTGACGCTCATCGCTCCCGATGGTTCCACCCAGATCGTCGAGACGGCGCTCGATCCCGGCGATGAGTCCGCCACGCTGAAGCTGGACGTCAAGAACCCGCAGCGCTGGTGGCCGAACGGCTACGGTGCTCAGCCGCTCTACGGCGTGAAGGTCGAACTTCAGGATGGTGAAGGCCGGTTGCTGGACGTGTGGAGCAAGCGTGTGGGCTTACGCACGCTGCAGCTCAGCCGCAAGAAGGACAAGTTCGGCGAGTCGTTTGTCTTCGTGGTCAGTGAATCAGCCGCGGCATGGTCTCCTTCGCGCCATACAAGCACCAGGAACTTCCGGAGCCATCCTTGAGCGCCGCGGTAGCCGATGCGGGCAGCACGTGGCAGGTGACGGTCAAGGCGGAGAAGCTGGCACGGTTCGTCGATGTGCGACTTGAGGACCAGGCGCCCGAAGCGATCTGGAGCGACAACTACTTCGATCTGCCCGCTGGCGGCGAGCAGACCGTGACGCTGACCAAGTGCCCCGGCGAAACGCTGGAGCAGATCCGAAGCCGTCT
>CAYSBP010000064.1:12268-14334 GCA_964429255.1 uncultured Planctomycetia bacterium | reverse complement strand
CAAAATAGGCCGCAATCCTTCGGGCCTGATGTCGGGGCCATGGATGTTGAAGGTCGTGATCCGCCGGTGGGGCCAATCGCGGCGCGGGGCGCTCAGTTGTGGCTGGTAGCGGGTTGGGTGGTCACGAGTTTCAGGCGCGCCTGCGCCCAGGCCTGCTTCTGCTCGTGCGCTTCGCGGTCGGCGCTTTTTGGGGTCATGGCTTTCAGTTCGCGCAGTTCGTCGGTGACCTTGTCCGAATTGATCTCCCCGGTCGAAGCGGCTTCAGCCGTCAATACCGTCACGACGTTGGCGCTAACCTGAAGGAACCCGCCACGGATCGCGATGAGACGACGGCCGCCATCGTCATCCGTCACCGTCAGCCGGCCACAGCCGAGCAGCGCCATGAACGGCGCGTGACCGGGCAGGATGCCCCATTCGCCGTCGAAGGCCGGTACGATCACCGATGCCGCGTCCTGCTCCAACACCGTGCGAGCCGGGGTGATGACCGAGACGCGAAGCTTGCTTGTGGCGGCCATGCCCTACTCCTGAACAGACATCCATCTATCGCGAAAGGGCGCCAACGCACCCCCGTGTTCGCTTCGCTCACGTCGGCCCCTCTTTGTAGAGAAGGAAACCGACATCAACGCCCATCCGCCGTTCTCCGTGCCTCCGTGGTGAAAAGTCCGTCTAGCCTTCCTTCTTCAGTCGCTCGGCCTTCTCGACCGCTTCTTCGATCGCGCCGACCATGTAGAAGGCATCCTCGGGGAGATGGTCGTACTTGCCTTCCACCACTTCACCAAAGCTCTTCACCGTCTCCTTGATCGGGACGTACTTGCCCTTCAGGCCGGTGAACTGCTCGGCCACGAAGAACGGCTGACTCAGGAACCGCTCGATCTTGCGGGCGCGCGCGACGACCACCTTGTCGTCTTCACTCAACTCGTCCACGCCCAGGATCGCGATGATGTCCTGGAGGTCTTTGTAGCGCTGCAGGATGGAGACCACGCTTCGCGCGACGTCGTAATGGTCGCGACCCAGATACTGCGGGTCCATGATGCGACTGGTCGAAGCCAGCGGATCGACGGCGGGGTAGATGCCCTTCTCCACGATCGAGCGGGAGAGGTTCGTCGTCGCATCCAGGTGCGTGAAGGCCGTCGCGGGCGCCGGGTCGGTGTAGTCGTCGGCCGGGACGTAGATGGCCTGTACCGACGTGATCGAACCGCGTTTGGTCGAGGTGATCCGTTCCTGCAACGCGCCCATTTCGGTGGCCAGCGTCGGCTGGTAACCCACGGCGGACGGCATGCGGCCCAGCAACGCGGAGACTTCCGAGCCGGCCTGCGTGAACCGGAATATGTTGTCGATAAAGAGCAGCACGTCCTTGCCTTCCTGGTCGCGGAAGGATTCAGCCACGGTCAACGCGGAGAGCGCCACGCGCAGACGCGCGCCCGGCGGCTCGTTCATCTGGCCGTAGATCAGCGCGCAGCGGCTCTGCTGGGGATCCTCTTCATTGACGACCTTGCTCTCCCGCATTTCAAGCCACAGGTCGTTGCCTTCACGGGTTCGCTCGCCCACGCCGGCAAAGACCGAATAGCCACCGTGCTGCTTGGCGATATTGTTGATCAACTCCATGATGATGACGGTCTTGCCAACGCCGGCGCCGCCGAAGAGGCCGGTCTTGCCGCCCTTGACGTAGGGTTCGATCAGGTCGACGACCTTGATGCCGGTTTCCAACATCTCGGTCTCTGGGTTCAGGTCGATGAACTCGGGTGCCGGACGGTGGATCGGCCAGCGTTCGCCTTCCGGCAGCGGGCCCCACATATCCACGGGTTCGCCGAGCAGGTTCAGGATGCGCCCCAGCGCCGCCTTGCCGACGGGCATGGTGATCGGCTGGCCGGTGTCCTCGATCTCCGTGCCTCGGACGATGCCGTCCGTGCTGGAGAGCGCAACGGCGCGAACGCGGTTGCGGCCGAGGTGCTGCTCGACTTCGCAGGTCAGCCATTCGTCGGTCGCCGGGTTCTTCACCCGCAACGCGTTATAGATATTGGGCAGCTTCTCCGCGACGAATTCCGCGTCGAGCGTGGACCCGATGA
>CAYSBP010000064.1:0-12168 GCA_964429255.1 uncultured Planctomycetia bacterium | reverse complement strand
CCGCTCACGATCTCGCTGATCTCCTGCGTGATCTTGCCCTGGCGCGCGCGGTTGTACCGCTGCGTCAGCGACTTGATCATGTCGTCGGCCGCATCCGTCGCGTTCTTCATTGCCACGCGCCGCGCGGAATGCTCGCCGGCATTGCTGTCCAGCATCGCGGTGAAGATCGAAAGCTTCACCACCAGCGGCAGCATCTCAGACAGAATCTTTTCGGGGCCCGGATGGAAGAGGTAGCCCGCGCCGGCGCGTTTCTTCACCGCGCCCCCATCGCCCGAACCTTCCAACCCGGCCAGCGGGAGCAACTTCTCGACCTTGGGAATCTGCGAGGTCAGGTTCTTGAAGACACTGTAGGCCACATAGGCCTCGTCGATCTCACCCTTGGTGTATCGATCGATCAAGCCCTGACCGATCTCCTCGGCCCGGTTGTAGTTCGGCTTGTCCGAGACGCCCACATACGACTTCGCGGCCGCCAGACCCGAGTACTTGAGGGCCGCCTGCGCCTTCTTGCCGTGGACGACCAGTTCGATCTCCAGGCCGCGCGCCTTCAGCTCTTTGTAGAATTCCCGTGCCGCGCGCATGACGTTGCTGTTGAAGGCCGCGCACAAGCCACGGTCCGAGGTCATCACGATCATCACGGCCTTCTTCGGCTTCGGATGCTCGACCAGGAGCGGGTGCTGGATACCGCCGGAAAGGCCGGCCAGATCGCCGATCACCTCGCGCAGTTTGCGGGCGTAGGGCCGCGCGGCCATGGCAGCCACCTGCGCCTTGGCCATGCGCGCGGTCGAGACCATTTCCATGGTCTTCGTGATCTTGCGCGTATTCTGGACGCTCTTGCGCCGCGTGACGAGAGCGCGTGGATTGGCCATGACCTAGCGTTCTCCGCCTACTTTTTTTCCTGAGCCTTCAGCGCCTTCATCCAGCGCACCTTGAAGTCCTTGACCACCGCGTCCAACTTCTGCGCAGTCTCCGCCACCATCTCACGCGTCTCGCGGATCGAGGCGATGATCTCCTTGTGCGCATCGTGGACGTCCGTCACCAGGCCCTTCTCGAACTCCGCCACCTTGGACGTCGGAACATCGTCCATGAAACCCTTGCCCGCCGCGTAGATTGCGATGACCTGATCGATCACGTCGATGGGCTTGTACTGAGGCTGTTTGAGCAACTCGACCAGGCGATATCCCCGATCGACCTTGCGCTGCGTCACCGGGTCCAGTTCCGTGCCCAACTGCGCAAAGGCTTCCAGTTCGCGGAAGCTGGCCATGTCGAGGCGCAGCGTACCGGCGACCTTCTTCATCGCCTTGATCTGCGCGTTGCCGCCCACGCGGCTGACCGAAATGCCCGCGTCGATGGCCGGACGCACACCCGCATTGAAAAGATCGGGGATCAGGTAGATCTGGCCATCGGTGATCGAGATCACGTTCGTCGGGATGTAGGCGCTCACTTCACCTTCCTGCGTCTCGATGATCGGCAGCGCCGTCAGCGAGCCGCCGGTGCCGAACAGGCGGCCGACTTTCAGTTCGGCGGCGTTCGGCATCCCCTTCATCTCTTTATCAGCCTGCTTCTGGCCGCCTTCGGCCAGGTAGGTCTTGCCGTTAACGGCGTCTTCCTTCTTGAAGGGCGCCTGTTTGTCCTTCTTCACGATGACGTGCTGTTCGGCCAGTTTGGCGCTGCGTTCGAGGAGGCGGGAATGCAGGTAGAAGACGTCGCCCGGGTACGCTTCGCGGCCCGGCGGGCGGCGCAGCAGCAGTGACATTTCGCGGTATGCGGCGGCCTGCTTGGACAAGTCGTCGTAGATACAGAGCGTGTCGCGACCTTCCTCGTACATGAAGTACTCGGCCATCGCGCAGCCCGAATACGGGGCGATGTACTGCAGCGGGGCCGGGTCGGACGCGCCGGCAGAGACGACGATGGTGTGATCCATCGCGTGCTCCTCATGCAGCCGCTTCACCACGCTGGCCACCGTGGATTCCTTCTGGCCGATGGCGACGTAGACGCAGACGACATCCTTACCCTTCTGATTGATGATCGTGTCGATGGCGATGGCCGTCTTGCCGGTCTTGCGGTCGCCGATGATCAGTTCGCGCTGGCCGCGGCCGATCGGGATCATGCTGTCGATGGCCTTGATGCCGGTCTGCAGAGGCACTTTCACCGGTTGGCGGTAGGCGATGCCGGGCGCGGGCGATTCCACGGGGCGGCTCTTCTCGCTGACAATCGGGCCTTTGCCGTCCAGCGGGCGGCCGACGGGATCGACCACGCGACCGATGAGCGCCGGGCCGCAGGGGACCTGCAGCACGCGCTTGGTGCGGCGGACTTCCTGACCTTCCTTGAGGTGGTCGTAGCGGCCCATGACGGCGACGCCGACGTTGTCCTCTTCAAGGTTGAGGGCCAGGCCGTAGATGGGCTGGCCGTCCGGGTCGTTGGGGAACTGCACCATTTCGCCCGACATGACGTTCGAGAGTCCGTAGACGCGGGCGATGCCGTCGCCGATCTCGACAATCGAACCGACTTCCTCGACTGCCAGCGCGGAGTCGTACTCCTTGATCTGGCGCCGGAGGATGTCAACCATTTCATCGACTTGAATGCGCATGTCGCTTCTGGCTCCCTAACGCCCTTTGAAACCCCTCTCCCCACCCTCTCCCGCAAGGGGAGAGGGCAACCAACACCCTCAATCCCTATAGAACTGGAGTCCGCTGCGGGTCGCCCCGACCTTTTCCATCAACCGGGTCAGGTGATGGGAGAGCGAGGCATTGAGCACGCGGCCACTGTACCTGATGACCAAGCCGCCCAGGATCTCCGGCTGAATGACAGTCCGCACCGTCACCCGGCGATTGAAGTACTTCTGCAATGCCGCGGTCAACCGGGTGGTCTCCGCCGGCTCCAACTCGCAAATCGTCGCGACATCGATCTCCGCGATGCCGGCCATCCGGTTGCAGTACTCGCGGAAGGAGTCGACAATCATATCCAGCAGCTCGACGCGCTGCCGTTTGACCAGTACGCGGAGGAAGTTGAGGCCCGGCTGCGTCAGCGTCTGGGTCAACTGCGTGAGCGAGTTCAACGCTTCCTGCTTCTTCTCGACGGGAATGACCGGCGAATCCAGGAAGAGCGCCAGACGCGGGTAGCGCCGCAGCGTTTCCTGGAAGGCCACCAGCTCCTCCTGGACCTGCGGCACGACGCCGGACTCCACCGCCGCGTCGTACAACGCGTGGGCGTAGATGGTCGCCAAGCTCTGTCCGACCTTCTTCCTGGACATGCCCTGAACTCCCGGACCTCGACGTCAGGCCAACGTGTTGCCCTTCTCCAACGACGCGATCGTCTCGCTGATGAAACGCCGGTGATCGTCCGCCTTCACCTCACGCTGGATCACCTTCGTGGTCAATTCAGCCGTCAGAACCACCATCTGGTCACGCAGTTCCTGAACGGCGGCTTCCTTGGCCATGGTGATCTCGCGCTTGGCCCGTTCCAGCGTGCGCACGGACTCTTCCTGCGCATGCCTGATGGTTTCGTCGCGGACCTTCTCGACGTCGCGCTTGCCCTCGGCGATGATCTCCGCCGCCTCTTCCTTGGCGTGCTGGATCTTCGCTTCGTAATCGTGCAGTCTGGCCAACGCATCCTGGTTGGCCTTCTCGGCGTCGGCGATCTTGCGCGCGATGCGCTGTTCGCGTTCTTCCAGGGCCTTCATCAGCGGGCCCCAGGCGAACTTCCAGAGGATGCCGAGCATCGCCAGGAAGACGATGACCGTGTACAGCAGCACCTGCGCCTGCGGCTCAAGGAAACTGCCGGACGCCAGGAGCAGATGCGCGTTCAACGCCGTGCCCACGAGACACCTCCAGACTCAACACGCCAAGACCCATCCGCCGGACTCCGGACGGATGGAAAGGCCGGTTCCCAGCGCGGGCTACTTGCCCGGTTCTTCTATCGAAGCAGCAGCCGCCTTCGCTTTGGCCGCGTCCACTTCCGCCTTCGTGCCCTTGTCGATGGCGTTCCCACCCAGCAGGAAGACGAAGATGATCGCCAGGAAGGTGAAGCCTTCGATCAACGCCGCAAGGATGATCGCGGTCGTCCGGATCGCACCACCGGCTTCCGGCTGCCGAGCCGTGCCGTCCATGGCCGCCGCCGCCAGTTTGCCGATGCCGTACGCGGCACCCAGCACCAACAGGCCCAAACCGATGCCCAGACCCAAGAGAGCCAGACCCATGTTCAACGCTCCTCCCAGTTTCTCGCGCCCGATCCGACCGGATCACCGGCCCTCAAGCGCTACGGCCAACGAAAACCCATCACTTAGTGCTCCGGATGCACCGCCGCACCCACAAAGATCACCGAAAGCATGGTGAAGACGTACGCCTGAATGAAGCAGACCATGATCTCGAGGAAGCTCACGCCCAGCGTCAACGGCATGCCCACCGCCAACCCCATCACCGCCATGCCCGTCGCACCCGCCTTGAAGACACCCAGCCCCAGCACGTTCGAAACGACCAAGTGGCCGGCGATCATGTTGGCGAACAACCGGATACAGAGCACGAAGCATTTGATGATCGGTCCGACGAATTCCAACACAAACATCAACGGCCACAACCACCACGGCGTGCCCGGCGGAACCAGGTGCAGCAGATACTTCACGGGGCCCTGATGGTAGAAGCCAAGTCCGGTCAAGACCATCAGGATCGAACCACCCAGTGCGGCCGTCACGGAGATATTGGCCGTGGGCCCCCTGAACAGCCACGGGATCATGCCCACCATGTTGCCGACCAGGATAAAGAAGAAGTACGTCAGAAAGACCGGCGTGTAGTGCGCCAGATGGTGGCCCCCGATCGGCACCACGACCTCATCGCGGACAAAGCACATCATGCTTTCGACGAGATTCGCCAGCGGGCCTTTGGGCGCCTGATCCGCCTTCACATTCGCCGCCACGCGTCGCGCCACCAGCACAAAGACGGCCGTCAGCAGCACCGCGACAACCGTCACGTCCTGCATCGAACGGTTGAACTCGAGTTTGAAAGGACCGATCATGGCCGGTTCGTAACCGGGTCTGGCACTCCCGTGCGCATCGTACGCCTGGGAACCCGAGAGGAACGTCCCGTCCTTGCGAATCACGCAGACGGCATAGTCCGTGATGTGGTGCAACGGGTTTTCGCCGCCGCCTTGCTCGCCGTGAGATTCGGCTTCAACCGTTGAATGCGCCGTTTCAGCCATGTTCTTTCCCGCGTTCCCCCGCCCGCCAGTAGAGCCGGCCCACGTCGGAAAAAAGCCACGCGAGGTAAACGCCAGCCATGCTCAATGCCGGTACCACCACACCCGAAGCGTCCCAGAAGAACCGGAAGGCAACGAGCAGCGCCGCGAGCCCGAACAAGCGGGCCAGCAGCCCCAAGCCCCACCACGTCCAAGAGCTCTTGCGTCCCTCAGCGGCCATCGGTTCAGCCGCCATCGCACGACCGGAAAACCATGTACCGATCAACGCCAGCACCAGCCCGCCCGCCGCGCCAACGTAGACGCCTATTCGCGCACCCGTCAACTCGGCCGCCAACACCACCGCCGCAGCCACGACACCCCAGAAGAGGCCCGTCATCGCCGCGTCCCGCCAGCTATTGACTCGTCTCGCGGATCAACCGGTAGGTCGCCAGTGCGACGCCCAACAACGGCCCCGCCACGGTTCCCCACGGCTGAAGCCCCCATCGCTGATCCACCCACCAGCCCGCCCACGCCAGCAGCCCGACCGTCACGGCAAACTCCGTCCCCAGGGAAACGTAAGCCCAGGGACTGCGGTCACGGGGTGGCGTGCGACCTTCGCCCGGCGTGGCCACGAATCAACTCGACCCCTCAGCGTGCCTTACGCAACTCGCCGTTTTCACGGCGGTTAAACGCGGCGGATGCGAACCATGATACAGTGGCTATAAATTGAATCCCGAGGATGTCAAGTCCAGCGGGGTGGCGGATGGCCATGGATCCGGGCGTCGATCCGCTCCTCGTCATGCGGGTCGGCACCCAAGGCCAGCGAGACCGTGGACTTGGCGACGCGGCAGCGCTTGGCGATGGGCCTCAGCGTCACGGCACGTTCGTCGTTCTTCCCCGATGAAAGGCGCCGCAGGCTGGTGCCGGGATCGCTCAGTCTCTCGTCAGTGGCGCCCAGACGGCAGCGTCCTCGATCCGTCGTTCGATGTTGACGCCAAAGGCTTCACCGATGGGCGCCAGGATCTCCGGAGCGGCCCTGTGGACTTCGCGCAACGCATCGCGGCACTGGTCAACGCCCGCGCGCGTCATCTTCCCCAGCGGGCGACGGCAACCGCCGACCGGCATGCCCAGACCCGCCATCATCGTCTTCACGGGCAGCGGGTTGCGGAACTTGTCCTCGACGCTCACCCGTCCGCCGCCAGGCAATTGACGCTCGCCCTTCGCCTTGCAGCCGACCAGTCGGAAGAGCGGCGCCATCGCGCTGCACAGATCGTTGGCCTTGCCGGCCTCGCCGGCCTGCTGCCACGCCACCATCCGGCTCACGGCGGCGGGTACCATGTTGCTCATCACCGAGATCACGCCCGAGGCTCCAATTCGAGTGTCTTGCATCATCTTCACCGTCAGATCGTCGTCGCCGCTCATGATGGCGAGTGTAGAGCCGCTCATCTCGCGGTCGCGGCGCATGCGCTCCAGATCGCCAGTCGCTTCCTTCACCGCAGGTACGCGCGCGGGCTGCGCGCGATGGAGCATCGCCAGGTCTTCCGCTGAAAGCGCACAGCCGGTCCGTCCAGGAATGATGTACGGAACCAGCGGGATCTCGGGCACCTCGGCCAGCACCTGCTCGTAATACTCGGTGCGCAGTTCAAGGCTCGATGGGCCGTTGTAGTAGCAGTCCACCAGCAGGGCGGCGGTGGCGCCGGCTTCGCGCGCGTGGCGCGTTCCCGCCACGGCTTCCTCGGTGGCGTTCGAGCCGGTTCCGGCCAGCACGCCAACACGGTCTCGAGCGGCCTTCACCGCTGCCTCCAGGACCAGGATGTGCTCATCCCAGCTCAGCGCGGGTGATTCGCCCGTCGTTCCGACGGGAACGATGCCGCTGATGCCCTGCGCAACCTGAAACTCGACCAGTTTGCGGAACGCATCCGTATGAAGATGGCCCTGCGCATCGAAAGGCGTAACGAGCGCCGTCCAGGCGCCCGAAGGCGCGAAGGAAACCGACATGACCCGACTCCTTGTTCTGCCGAGGTGGATTTGTGACAACCGGAGGTGGCCGTGCTCCAGCGGCGCGCTTGTACCAAAGAACGGGGCGGATTCCAAGGGGAAATCAGGACGAGGCGCATGGAGCGGGCGACTTCAATGCGGAGATCGTTCTTGTGGCCGATGCCAACCTGGTTGGCGCGGAGGAGCGCCTGACGGTCAGCCAAACAACTCGACTTCGACCGCCGCGCACAGCGCGTGATAGATGGGCAGATGCAGTTCCTGAATTTCATGCGTCTTCTCGGCGGGGGCCTTGATGCAGAGGTCGCAGAAGGGGTCCATCGCGCCGGGCCTGGCGCCGGTCAGGCCGATCGTCTTCAGCCCGAAAGCCTTGCCCACCTTCAGCGCCGCAACCACGTTCTTCGCATTGCCGGAGGTGCTAATCCCCAACAGCACGTCGCCCTGCCGGCCCATGACGTAAACCTGCTGCGCAAAGACCAGTACGGGGTCCACGTCGTTGGCAAAGGCGCTCGTCAACGCATCGGCACCCGTCAGCGCGAGCGCACGCACACCCCGCTGGAGCTTGCCGGCGA
Organism: uncultured Planctomycetia bacterium; assembly: GCA_964429255.1. Taxonomy (GTDB): domain Bacteria; phylum Planctomycetota; class SZUA-567; order H5-PLA8; family H5-PLA8; genus CAYSBP01. Next base: position 4,435 of record CAYSBP010000064.1, on the reverse strand, counting down.
ACGCGGCGGTGTCGGCGTCACCGGTCTTGCGCAATCGCTCGACATCCTGAACCTGCAGCGGACGACGGGACTGAAACCCCTTGACCAACTCGCCGACGATGTGCGCGCAATCGGCCGCGCTCCCACCGTTTCCGCAGAGCAACAACTGGCCGTCGGCATGGAAGCAACCACAGAGCTCCTCGACCGCACGGGTGACGTTGGACCGCACCGGCGCAAGCACCGGGTAACGACCGCCTAACTCGTCAATGATCTTCAGCGATGCCGGTTTGAGCGCCATCGTTCCGTTCCTCCGTATCCTCACATGGATTCATGAGTGCGTTGGGGCAACCCGTCCTTCGCAAACATGGCGAAGGCGCGCAAGAAGGTGGCTTTCGTCCTCCAGCATGGCGGACATGGCCTGGAGAGCGCGTCCATCCCCACGCAGAACAACTGCATCCGGGTGCCATGGACCTGGCCTCCTCCGCGGGGACAGACCTCCGCGCCGGTCGGTGGGAAGATGGATCTGTAGCGCGCGCCGCAGCAACGGGCGCACGCCTGTCACGGCTTGAATGTCTGGGTCAACAGGCTCTTCAGCCATCGAGTGCCACTGTAGCCTTGGTGTCCGCCGTGGGGAAGGACCAGGACACGTGGCTCGGGAAAATGCTGTTGGAGGGCTCGAATCTCTTCCGGGCGCGAAAGCGGATCGTCGGCCGCCACCACCACCTGCGTGAAGGCCGGCGCCTCGCCCAGCAGATAGTCCACATCGCCGCAGCTCCAAAGCCCCTCCGGCGTGGTCTTCCAGAACGGTGCGGTCATACGGCTGACGAAGTCGTCAAAGGTCCACTTGCCCCAGTCACTCAGCTGCCGCCCGGCTGGATCGCCCGCCTCCTCCGCTTCGAGTTGACCCTTCAGTTCGGGCATGTACCGTTTCGCGCTCTCCTTCACGACATTCTTCAGGCCATTGAAGAAGACGTAGGCGATACCGGCGCGCACCAGGCCCTCCTCCGGTGTGGTGGGCAGTTCGCTCTTGGGTGTATAGCCGCCCAGCAGTTTCATCAGGTCAGCATCGTGCTTCGGCAGGTCGACCTTTCGGAACTGGTCCACGAGGCCGGCCGTGGAGCGCATATTCACCGGAGGCGAGATGACCAGACAGCGATCCGCGGGCCACTGCCTGGCGGCCTCCGTACGGATCACATTCAGGGCCAACGTGCCGCCGTAGCTGGTCCCGTAGAGACGCACGGTCGTCACTTTCGAACGAACGTCGCCGCTCTTCTCCAACCGTGAATCCAGGATCAACGAAATCATCTTGGCCACCGTCTCGGCCTCAACCTTGAGGTTGCCTGGAACGCCGAGCATGGTGCGCTTGTTGATGTCGCCGCGGAAGAGCGAGTCGAAGCACATGACGTGGCAGCCGGCGTCGTAGAGGATCGCCTGCCAGTGTTTTCCGAACTTGTCGTCCGCCTTGCCGAAGATGCCCGGCATGACCACGGCCAGCGGCGCCGTGCCGGGGTGGAACTTCACCCGGATCTTGAAGTCGTCCTTGAAACCCGTCTGGGCACGCTTGAGTTTGATGGTCTCGCCGCCATCCAGTCGTTCCGCATTGAACTGCTCGGCGTTCACGGTCGACATATACCCATTGACGTGAACCCGGCCGGTCTTCGAGACATGCGTTTCGAGTTCCTCCTTGAAGTCCGGCAACTGGGAGAACGAGACCGGCTGGAACGCATCGGCCGCCTTCAGCCCGCCCTGGACGCCAAGGGCCACAATCAGAATCAACCCACCAAGAATTCGTGCGTTGCGCACGAGCCGCTGACGCGACATTAGAACGCCCTCTTGAAACGCTAACCGTTGAAAGGTACCCGACAGACGAGGGGCACCCTATACGGTCATGCGCACACGTCAAGCCAAGCCGATTCCATTTCCCGCTTCCGCGACAGGAAAACAGGGGGGCTTTTGATGAGGATGGACAGGATGCGGGTACGGAAAGGACGCCGGCGAATCGCGGTCATGCACCCGCCATCCGGATACCCGCGTTTACCGAGTGCACTCGTGGGCCGAACCGGGTATACTCTGCTGTCGTGGGGTGTTTCGTGGGAGGATCAAGGGTTGGACGCTGCTGCCGAACAGAGTCCCTTGCCGGAATCGTCCGTCGACCCGGTCCGGAAGGGGCTGACCCTCACGTGCGCGGAAACCCAGGCGCTTTTTCCCACCCACCTGGAAGAAGGCCTGACCCCCGAGCTCGTCCGTTCCGTCGAAACGCATCTGCTGGACTGCGTGCCGTGCAATAAGGAACTGCGCAGAATGCGTACGGAAGAGGACCTGATCGCCGATGCCCTGCGCGGACTCCGACCCAGCGACTCGTACCGCGGCCGTGTCGCAACCATGTGCGCGCAGGTGCACAACCGCGCATCCAAAATGGCCGAATCCGTTCCCGAATCGCGCTGGGCCTTCTTCCGCTATGCACTGGGCTTCTTCGCCGTCTCCACCTTCGTCCTGATCTGGATGGGCGACAACCGCTTCTCCTGGCAGGACAGGTGGCCGGGGCTGGAGTTCTTCCTGCAGGAGGCGCGACCGCTCTTCTGGATCAACGTGCTCGTCTTTGTCTTCTCGCTGATCCTGCTGTTGGAAGGACGCCTGCTGGCACGCATCGAGACCTATCTGATGAGCCGCCTCGGCACCACGACACCGCCCCCCCCCACCCGGCTGGAAATCATCCTCTTCGAAATCGCGGGCGGGCTCGGCGTCCTCGTCGGTCTGGTTTTCCACTACCTGTTCGTCACGGCGTAGGCCACGCGCTACACCATGCGCCGGCGTTTCCTCCCGTCACCGCGATACGCAGCTTGCTCATGTTCGCAGATGCCCCCCCGCGGTTGAGGATGCTTCGGCAGATGGTTCCGACAAGGTTCCGAGGCCTCGCCCGGAAGTACGATCAGAATATCGTGTAGGAGAAGAACGACAGCAGGTCCAGCACACCCCACAACAACAGACCGGTCGTCACCGCTCGACTCAGCCCCAGAAAAAACCGGTCTTCGATACGGCCTCGGCCTCCAACTGAGCGGCCTCGGCCCGACGCGCCTCGTCATCCGCAAACTCCAACGCCTGATGGGCACACGTGCGACAGGCTTTGAAGGCACCGGTCGCGAACGCCAGCCGAGCCTCACCCATCAACGCCGCGTACTGCGCACGCTTCAGTTCCGGTTGGACGAGCGACAATTTGAGTTTCAGACCGGGGTGACCCGCGCCGGCATCCCAGGCTTCCTGCCAGTACCGCCCGGCCAGGACCACCCGGTCCGTCCGGTAGAAGTAGTCGCCGTCCTTTTCCTTCTCGCTGCGCGGAAGCGTCGCATCCACTTGAACGCGAAGGCCGTGAACGGCAACGGCCACGGTGGTGCGAATCCTGGAGGGTGGCTGCGGCGGAGGCATGTCCGCGATCCTGGCCACGGCCACCTGCTCCTGCGCCGGGCGCTCAAGGACGGGTGTCGCCCAACGCATCGGGCGCAGCGGACGGCCTTCCTTCAAGGCATTCAGATGCTCCAGCAAATCATCAGCGGTCGGATAGCGATGTTGCGGGTTCTTCTCCATCAGCGACCCCAGCACGCCCAACGCTTCCCGTGGCACATCGCCACGGGACTGTTTAGGCGGAGCGGGAATCTGCTCCAACACCGCCTGGGCCACCGAATCGGCATGGTGGCCGCCGAATGGATCGTGGTTGGCGATGGCGAAGTAGATGCAGGCGCCGAGGCTGTAAAGATCGGTGCAGGCGCTGCTCTCGCCGCCCCGCAACCGTTCCGGAGCAAAGTACGCCAGAGCCTGCGGCGGCATCCACTCGACCAACGGTCGCGTGACCCGCGAAATCCCGCCGGCGCCCTCGACGCGCACCTCCCCGTCGAAGGTGGTCAGGAGGTGAAACGGGTTCAAATCGCCATGTGTCAAACCGGCTTCGTGAAGCACCTTCAGCGCCGAGGTCATCTGGATGGCGAACTCCAGGACGTCGCGCCAGTTCAGGCAGATTCCGTCCAACACCAGACGGCGCAGCGAACGCGTGTGCAACGAATCCTGGAGCACATACGCGCCGTGCTGTGGATCGACACCCGCACCCAGAACCGCCAGCAGGTTCGGATGCGTAACACGGTGCGCGTTCTGCCACCCTTCCGCGACGACTTGAGCCATCCCAGCATCTGAACGCAGGTCGGAACGCAGCACCTTGACCATGATCGGTTCGGCTGAGGTGCGCGCCTCGTAGAACTCGCCGTAACTGTCGCAGGCGAGCAGCCGCTCCAACGGGTAACCTGCAACCGTCTGACCGGTCAGATCTGTGTGCATGGTTTCGTGACTCCTGCCGGCACCACTACCTTACTACAGTCCAAGCGCCAGCGTCAACTACGGGCGAAGCAACCCACCGGGTGCGTGACCAGATCGGCGGGAGCCGTTTCCGCCTCATTCGAAGACGATCCAT
>CAYSBP010000063.1:0-14338 GCA_964429255.1 uncultured Planctomycetia bacterium | reverse complement strand
CAGAAGGTCAGAAGTCGGAGGGCCGTGGACAGAACAGCGGCGCACCAAGCACCGCGTCCGCTCCTCCCTGCTCGCTCCTCCTCGTCAGTTGCGCCTCACACGAACGACCGGCGCGAGCAGATTCTCAACAGGCGCCAGCTCATCCGTCAATACACGCCCGCCGCACTTCTCTTCCAGCGCCTCGAAATCCTTCGGCGTCAATGCGGAACCCTCAAAATCCGTGAAATGATTGGGCATCCAGTCGGAGATGTCGATCGGCGTATGGGACGCTGCCACCACGAACGTGTCTCGGCGGTCATTCACTCCGTTCTGCTCGGTACAGAAGATGTACACGTACGGAAAAACGTTGCGAAGTGTCATGTAACACGCGCCCAGGAACTGCCCACTCCTGAAATCGTCGATCACGTTCATCAGGTACGCGCCGCCAGGGGTCAGGCGCGCTGCGATCTTGCGGTTAAATTCAATCGTCGTCAGATGCCACGGTACGGAGAAGTCGTTGAACGCATCCCCGAAGAAGAAGTCAAACTTGGCGTCCGCCGGCAGGCTGTCTATCACGTTCCGCGCGTCGCCGACGTGTATCCGCATGTTGGTGTCGCGTGGCAATCCCAGTGCCACGTGATTGGCCTCCACCACCAGCGGGTCAATCTCGGCGACCTCGATGTGCGCGTCCGGCCACACGTGCTGCGTCCAGCGCTGGAAGGTGAAGCTCCCGCCGCCCAGGAAGAAGGCCGAAACAGTGGGCTTTCCTTCCGCATACCGCTTGGCCACATCAGCGTATACCTTCTCGTAGTCATATTCCAGATGCCCCGGATTCCTCATGTCCACGTATCCGTGCACCAGGTGATCGAGCACCAGCTTTCGGATGGAGGATCCTTTTTCGTTCTCGTGCACTTTGATATACTGATAGTCGCTTTCCCTGGAGAAGAATCGGCCTTCGGTGTTCATGCGAAGCCCGAGATTCTCGGCATACGTGCGGTACCTTCGGCTCACTTGGTCGTCCCGCATCGATGCGCACATCACGAGTGGAGCCAGTACCGCGACCCAGGCCGTCGCCACCATACGGTGCGGCCCAACGACCCATCCCACCAGGGCCAGCAGGATCGACGCGGCCAGGACGACGCCATTGGCCGTCAGCGCCGAGATCAGGAAGAAGCCCGTCGACAACGTCCCCACGATGCTGCCCACCGTCCCCCATGCGTACACTGCACCGATCGTCGTGCCCACCTGCCTCGACCGGTTCAGCGCCAGCTTGGCCGCGCTGGGCGAGATCACGCCCAGCAGGAGCGACGGGACCAGGAAACTACTCAACACGGTCAGGAACACACGCGTCGGCCAATTGAATTCCGACAGCACCGCCGCATCATGGAGGCACTGACCGATCATCAGTGCCGTAACGCAGGCGGCCGAAGCCAGCGTGCAGAGGAGGCCGATATAACGCTCGGGGGACCAGCGGTCCGCCAACGCGCCGCCCATGAAGTACCCCACCGTCATCCCGGCCAGCACCACACCGATGATCGATGTCCACGTGTAAATGGAACTGCCCAGATGCCGGGCCACCAGACGGCTGGCCACAATCTCCATCGCCATCAGACTGGCCGCACTGCAGAAGACGATCGCCTGCGCCTCGTACCGCGTCCAGAACGAAGCGCCCTCCTGCACGGCTCCCTCCGGCGCCCGTTTCTCTTCTTCCACCGGTCCGGCCTCCGCCTCACCGCCCATGGTCAGGTAAAGGACGGCCCCCATTGCCAGCAGGCCGCCCATCGTCATCAGGACCAACGGCGTCACCCCGATGATCATGACCAGGTAGTATCCGGTCAGGAAGGTGCCGAAGATACTGCCCAGCGCGCTCAACGCGTAAAGCGTCCCGATGGAACCGCCGACATGCCGGCTCCTTTGCTGCACGGCTATTTTGGCCGCCACCGGAGTGATCGTTCCAAGCGCCACCGCCGGAAGGGAGAATACAATCAGGACCGTCAGGAAGATGCGCGACGGCCAGTGCGTGATCGGCAACGGCAGGTACCCGGCCATCAGGTGGTTCAACAGGAGCGAGAACAGACAGGCGCCAGCCGACGATACCAGCATCCACGGCAACAGGCGGCGGGGCGCGTGACGGTCGGCCAAACACCCGCCCCAGTAATTGCCCACGCTCATGCCTGCCATGATGACGCCGATAATCGACGTCCACGTATACAACGAACTGCCCAGGTGCCGGCCGACCAGCCGCCCCGCCAGCAACTCGATGATCATGATTGCGACCGACGAGAGGAACACCACGACGTAGGGCGTCAACGACCATCCTGACTGGGTATCCACAACCTCCGCCCCGCCCTGAGTCGCCGGCCTGGACACCGGAACACCGGTCAACGGCGTGGAGACGGAGGTGTTCACTTCCGGAACGGGGGCATCAACGCTCACGAGAGCCCTCCTGATGGTTCACCCGTGACCGCGATCCAAAGGAGATTCCGCGTTCCTGCCAGGATGACGGGCCATCCGCCAGACCGGAGTGATCGAGGCTTGCTACGAACGCTGAACCCGTGTGATGGCCAAACCCTATCCGGAGCCGCCCGGTTGGCAAATCCGGGAAACCCACTGCTCAGAAAATCGCGTTGAGTAGTTCGGCCAAGCCTTTCAGATCCCGCTCGGCGACCACACGTTCCACGCGTACCTTGTTCGCGCCGGCATTCAGCAACGCGGTTTCCGCGCTTTTCCACAACCGCTCGGTCTTCTTCGAGTCGGGCTTCTCGGCCTGCAGCAGATAGAGTTCAGAAACAATATCGCCCAGCTTCTGCGTGGCGATGGTGTCCTTATTCTGATAGTACCGTTTGACGATGCCTTGCTGATGCGGTGACAGGAACTGACCCTTCGCCATGGTGCAATCCTCCTTGAGTAATGCCCGCCCGGTTTACACACCCACCTCGAGCCGTTGCCACGTGCGCGGGTGAAGCCGGGACTGCTTCTGAAACCGCGCTTGTGCCGCCGCCACGTCGTAGGTCACACGGCGGAAGGTCACGACGCGCGACTCACGATTGAAGAGCACGTAACAGGCCTGCGGGTTCTGGTCACGCGGCTGACCTACCGACCCCACATTGACCAGCGTCTTCCGATGGCGCGGAACATTGAAGGACGCGTGGGGAAGTTGTTCGGGCTTGAACCAGAGATAGTCATCGGTAACCACACCCGGACGGTGGCTGTGTCCGCAAAAACAGAGCCACGGAATCCGTTCAAATATCGCGATGATCTTCTGCGGCGGGCCAAAGCCCATGTCTGCCACGTCGCTCTCTTCGACGTACTCCATCAGCGGATCGCGGGGCGACGCGTGAACGTAGATCACGTCATCCTCTTCGCGGACAGGCTCCAGCATGTGCAACCAGTTCCAGCGTTCCCGTGTGGACTTCCGCCCGAACCATCCACTGGGTTCAAGCACACTGCGGTGCCATTCCAGCGCTTCGCGCGCGATCTTGTTGAAGCCCACCGGGACGGGCAGGAAGAGCGCCACGTCGTGGTTCCCGGAGAGCGCCCACGTGCAGCGCTCGCGTACCAGATCCAGACACTCGATCGGGTCGGGGCCATAGCCGACGGTATCACCCAGGCAGACCACCTCGTCGACCTTCTGCGCCGCACAGTCATCCAGGACGGCACGCAACGCCACGGCGTTGGCATGCACGTCGGAGAGAACGGCCTGTATAGGCATCGCGGGAGCATCCTACGGCAAGCCCCACTTGTCAATTCCCCGTCGGCTACACCAGCATCCGCCCGCCATCCACCGGGAGGATAACCCCGGTGCTGAACGTGCCGTCCACCAGATACTCCACCGCACGCCAGAGCTCCTGCGGCGTCCCCAACCGTCTCAACGGGATGCGCCGACGAATCTTCTCGCGGGCCCCTCGGCTCAATTGCTCCGGCGGCAGAACCGTGCCCGGTGCGATCGCGTTCACGCGCACCTGCGGCGCCAGCAGCTTCGCCAAGCCCTGTGTGAGCGCCACCACACCGGCCTTGCTGATGGAATAGGGCACGTAACCCTTCCACGCGCGCAAGCCCGACAAACAGGCAATGTTCACGATCGCGCCACCGCCCGCCTTCTTCATCCGCCTCCCCAACCCGGCAGACAGGATATAGGGCGCCTTCAGGTTCAGCGCCAGAAATGCGTCCAACTCGCGGATCGAGAGGCGCTCCAATGGGGTCGGCCAGTAGACCGCCGCATTGTTCACCAGCAGGTCGATCCGCCCGAAGGCTTGCCAAGCATCCCGGACCAGTTTCTCCGCAGTCGCCGAGCGACTGAGATCGGCGAAGCGTACCTCAACGTTCCGACCCTGCCGCCGCAGGCTATCCGCCAGCGCATGCACCTCCCCACGCGACCGGTGCGCGTGCAGGACCAGATCGAAACCGCGCACGGCAAGCCCTTCGGCTATGACCCGCCCCAGACGCACTCCGGCTCCCGTCACCAGGGCCACGCGACGCTTCCCCCCATCCTTCAGAGAACGTTCGCCCCTCACGCGGATCCGTCCTTTCCATGAGCCGTCAGCCCGTACTCCGCCAGAGCCGCCACCGCCTGCTCCGGCGCAGTCACATGGACCGTCTGCATACCCAACGTCCGAGCCGCGGAGATGTTGTGCGGCAGGTCATCCACAAAAAGCGTCTCCTCGGGTCGTGCCCCGATCTGTTCAAGCACATGGCGATAGGCCGGCAGCTCGGGCTTGCGCATCCCGATCTCGTTGCTCAAGAACACGTTGGGCAGTTCGCTGAGCAACGGCCACGTGCGGCGAAGAAACCGCACGTGCGTCGCATTCGTATTCGAAAGCACCGCGCATTGAAACGTGCCCGAAGCGGCCACCGCACGCGCAACCCGCGCCACCGGTACAATCTCGCCCGTAAAGATCGAATTCCAGAGCGCCTCGAACTCGGCAAACGACAGGCTCGCTTCGATGGACTCTTCCACGTGCGCGTGAAAGGCCGCCTCGCTCAACTGCCCCGTCTCGAACCGAGCAATGCTCCCCTTGCCCAGAATCCGACGTTCGGCCTCTTCCGGCGACAACGCCGTCCACCGGCACAGGCGTTCCAACGACACGTTCCAATCATAGTCGATCAGCACGCGCCCCAGATCGAAGATAACCGCCCTGCACGACTTGCCCATCGGTGTCCAGCCTCAGGAAGTGGTCCGCACGGCGACCGCAGTATACGCGGAGACGAATCACGCGAAACGGACGTTTCCGGATCACCGATGAACCGGGTGCGTCGCGGGGCGAGAGACCCTCCCCTTTTCGGTCTTCACCGACGGCGAAGAACGTCGTATCCGCACGCATCTGTGGCTATATAATCACGAGGAAGGTTCGAGGAACGATCATGAAACGTGCATCCATCCTTGCCCTGTTGGCGTTCGGCCTGCTCCTCCCCTGCCCCGCTGCAGCCTGGAACGACCCCGGCCACATGCTCATGGCCCGACTGGTGTACGAGCAACTGAAGCCGGAGGTAAGGAAGACGTACGTCGAGATCCTCAAGGCCCACCCGCGCTACCACGAAGACCTGCTGGCCGGAATGCCCGAAGGCTTCACCGACCCGGACCTGTACGCCTGGATGAAGGCCGGCACCTGGCCGGACCTGATCCGTGACAAGGCTCATCCACTCAGCGCCGCGCATCACAGGCCGAACTGGCACTACGTCAACTACGCCTTCATTCCCGACCCGGCCGACCGCGAGCCGTACCGGCAACCGGAGCCGTCCGAAGAAGGCGACGAGGTGGACAACATTCTGAAGGCACTCACGTACAACGAGGCGCTATTGAAGGACCAGAAACAGCCGGCCACCGATCGTGCCATCGCGCTCTGCTGGATGCTGCACCTCGTCGCCGACATCCACCAGCCGATGCACGCCACCACGCTCTTCTCCAAGCGCTACCCGGAAGGCGACCGCGGCGGCAACGAGTTCCTTGTCAGGGCCGACGGCGAAGTCCGGCGCCTGCACATCTATTGGGATCTTCTTTTCGGGACCAACGTGACGCCCGAGGCAACTCAGGTCTGGCACGATATTCTCGCGAACACCCCGTCCTGCCGTCGTGAAGCCTTTTCAGAAGATCTCAAACGCACCGCTTGCCGCCAGTGGGCCGACGAAAGCCACACACTGGGCGTTGCCATCGCCTACCAAGGCGGGCATCTCGACGGGGTCGTGCGCAAGGAGTACGAGGCGAACAAGACGATCTTCGTTCCGGCCTTGCCGCTCGGCTACGAGGAGACGGCACGCGCCGTGGCGCTGAAACGCATCGCGCTCGCCGCCTGCCGTATGGCGGACCGACTGAACGCCGATTGAGTTCTGGCTGTTGGATGGCGCGGCCGCCAACGAGAAACGCTCGGAACTCAAGATGGCCGCCGGCTACCAGGCGCTTGCACACGTGGCGAATCCGGTTCCCTGCCCGAAACGCGTTCCTCCTACAGATCGTATCCACGCTCGCCGTGGAGCGTCAGATCCAGGCCGTCAATCTCCTGCTGTTGCACCACGCGCAGGCCCATCGTCACGTCGATGATCTTGAGGATGATGAAACTAACCACCAGACTGTAGACCAGCGTAATCACCGAACCGGCCGTCTGCTTCAAGAGTTGTTCCCCGATTCCGGGGTAGTTGGTCATGAAGCCGCCCAGCGCGGGTGCGGCGAAAAGGCCGGTCAGAATGGATCCCGTGAACCCGCCCACGCCATGCACACCAAACGCGTCCAGCGCATCGTCGTAGCCAAACTTCTTCTTCAACCAAGTGGCGCCCAGATAGCAGAAGCCGCCGGAGATCGCGCCGATCGCCAACGCGCCCAACGGCCCGGCCGTGCCGCTGGCCGGAGTGATGGCCACCAGACCGGCCACCGCACCCGTAGAGATACCCAAAGCACTCGGCTTGCCAGACTTGACCCACTCGATCACAGCCCACACCAGCGCCGCGGCCGCGGTGGCCACCTGCGTCGTGAGCATCGCCATGCCCGCCTGCCCCCCGGCCACCAGGGCACTGCCCGCGTTGAAGCCGAACCAACCCACCCAGAGCATGCATGCGCCCGTCACGGTCATGGTCAGATTGTGGGGAGGCATCGGTGACGTCGGGTAGCCCTTGCGCTTACCGATCAGGAGCGCGGCCACCAGCGCCGCGATACCGGCATTGATGTGCACTACCGTGCCGCCCGCAAAGTCCAGTGCCCCGATCTTGCTGCCGATCAGGGACCCCGCCCCGCCCCACACCATGTGACAGATCGGCAGGTAGACAATCGTGAACCAGATAGCGGTGAACACCATGAAGGCCGAGAACTTCATCCGCTCCGCAAACGCACCCAGGATCAGCGCTGGAGTGATGATCGCAAAGGTCAACTGAAACATGCTGAAGACGGACTCGGGTATCGAACCTGCCAATGGATGGACACTCTCCGGCGTCACCCCCACCATGCCTGCTTTGGCGAATGACCCAATCAACGAGTTCAGATTCAACACCCCGTCCACCATGCCCGTCCCGTCAAAGGCAACCGTGTAGCCATAGAGCACCCACAACACGGTGATCAGCGCCGTACAGGCGAAACACTGCATCAGAATCGAGAGGACGTTTCGCGTGCGCACCAGACCGCCATAGAAGAGCGCCAACCCGGGAATCGTCATGAACAACACCAGTGCCGTGGCGGTCAGCATCCATGCCGTGTCGCCCGAGTTGATCGGACTCTCCGCAGCACCGGCAACAGAAGCCCCGCCCAGCGTTGCAACGGCCAATAGCGCAATGGCAGGACGAATCCATGCGAAAGGAAATCGGCCAAAAACATCTCGACCACCCGCGTCTTCTCTCAAGCAGACCGGTCTCTCAACCTGTGGCCCCATGACAAAACGCTCCTTAATTTGCTCGTTCTCCCGTTGCTCACCCCGAGCGCAGATTCAACCGTTTGACCATGGGCAAAGATCCGGCCAATAAAGGATACCGGCACAAATATGGTCGCATCTATCTGAAAATACACATGTTATGATCAATGATAAGCGAATGTAGGCGACACGCGCCACGGGTGCTTTTTTAGCAGAATGATTAAGCGCAGTGCTCACACGGCGGTGCAGGCCGTCATCGGATCGGAACACCCCTCAATGGCCGATGCTCATCCGTTTCGTCCAGGAGGGGGCGTTTCCCTGGGGTGCTGGCGGGCGGACGTTTCACTGTGGGGTCTTCAGAAGGAGGCCGTACCGCAACCGATCCCGGGGTATCCAGTGCGGTCTTCGCCGTGCCCGCAGAGACACTCGGAAGATCCGTCTTTCGGGTCGCGGTGTCGGACATGGGATCGGCCGTCCCCGGAACAGTCTTGGCTGCTTCGTTTTCGCCCGCCGCGGTCCTGGCAGGCGCGGTCTTGTCTGCAGGACCTGCTGCTTGACCTTTTCTCTGCTCCTCCTGGAGATTGAAGGGGCGAAGCGCGGGGGCGCTGGCGTAGCGGGCCTTGCCATGTTGTTCCCACCACCGTCGAATGGCCGCCGCATCCTGCAAGGACACTTCGGTGATGGTCTGGATGGTTGAGACCGCCTGACGGGCCAAGTCCCTGGGCTGGTGGTCGTCCTCCAGCAACCGAACACTGAGCGCCACGGCACGCCCCGACTTCATCCGGGCCAGTGCGCGCAAGCTTCGACAGCGAACCGTCGTGGAAGGATCCATCTCCGAAAGTTCGAGTAGTGCTGGTTCGGCGGCGCCATACACGATCTTGACCGCCGCCGCATAGAAGCAGACCTGGACGCCCAACAACCGAACCTCCTCGCTTCGGTCCTGAAGCGTCTTCACGAACAGGTTCTCGCAATCGCGCCATGCGGCGGGCATGACGCCAAGGGCATGGAGGGCCTTCATCCTCAGTTCCGGATCTTCTTCGGAGTCGACCAGCGCCGCCAGCGGCGCCGTAGCATCGTCGATACCGGAACCCGAGGCGGATTCGATGGCCAGCAATCGCATCTCGCGTGAGATATCCTTGGCCGTCAGCATGGGGAGAAGAGCCCGCGCGGCACTGGGATGGCGGATCCGCGAGAGGGCCACCGCCGCATAGTGTTTGACCTGCTCGCTGGGCGCCCGACCCAGTAGGTCGCCGAGCACGGGGACGGCCCGCTTGCCAATCTGGCTGAGTTTGACCGAAGCGTCGCGCGCCTCGGTCTCGCTCTTGCTCAACTGGTCCACCAACATCAGGACGACCGAGTCCATATCGGAACCGTGACGGAAATCGCCGTCCACCGGAACGGGCTCAACATCCCTTTCCTGCGCCAGGGCGCCGGTGAGCAGCCCGCCCGCCAGCACCATGGTCAGGCACCACACATTCCGCATGCTCGTACTCAAAGGCGCCCCCCCATGCTATCGCTCTTGATTCCTGGACGCCGGACCGGCATGGTCCCTTTGTTTTCTTTTTTCGTCCATCGGAGAAGTGGTTCCATGAGCGGTGGAAACATGGGCCTGTCGCAGCTGACCGAGTGAAACGCCTGACGGTCTACCGAGAAACGATCGATTCCAGCCAGGCGGCATCGTCCGACCGCACGTCCACGAACTTGACGCCCACCTGCTGGACGTCGTGCGGACGATGGACACACCAGACCACGCGTCCCTTCAGGTGCCGCTCCTCACCTCGGTCCGTCAGCATGAGATCAAGCATCTGACCGGCCAGCACCGAACCTCTGGAATAGAGGCACACACCGCCCGTCGACAGATTCACCGTCTGGGCTTCCACCATGGGCGTCTGCGGTTCGCCCTCGGGACGATAGGCCGCGCGGCGACTCAACCGGCACCGCACCTCGCGGCGCTGATCCGGCGGTGCCATCTCTACCCGATTACGTCCCAGCCGTTTGGCCGTGTACAGTGCCCGATCAGCCGCGGAAATCAGTTCCCCGCGATCGTCCGCGTCGTCCGGGCACTCGGCCATTCCCATAGAAACCGTCAAGTTTCCACCGGGCAGCACTTTCTCATTGGGGAACGAGGTGCTCTCGACCTTCGCACGGATGCGTTCCGCCACCGTCTCGGCAGGATAGCGGTCCAGCCCCCACAGAATGACAGCAAATTCCTCGCCGCCGTACCGCGCCACAAGGTCCTCTTTCTTGAGGTTGTTGCGGAGTACCGACGCGACTTCCTTCAAGGCCACGTCGCCGGCGATGTGCCCGTTGAAGTCGTTATAAAGTTTGAAATGGTCGATGTCGACCATTATCAGCGTCAAGCAGCCACCTTCCTCCTTGATGCGGTTGATGTCCCGCAGCAGCCGGTCCTGGAAATAGCGGTGGTTGAAGACGCCGGTCAGGCCGTCCGTGACGGCCAGTTGCGCGGTCTCGATATACTCTGCGGAGTCGATGATCTTCACGTCGTCCAGGATCGCGATGACGTTCTTGAAGTAGTCCAGTGCCGCGACGCGGATGCCGACATTACGCCCCAGACGGTAGGATATGTCGTACTTGTGCGAGAGCAGGTTCACCCACAACACGCGCGCCTCGGCTTCTTCATAACGCAGGTGCGAAAGAGTGTAGATCAGGTCCGAGTAGAACGTTTCTGGATTGCTGGCCTTCTGCTGCTCGAGGAGCGTCTCGTGACCCAGGTCGCGTTCCACGTCCATCGCGGCGATTTCGATCAGGTGCTGTTGCACCTGTCCGGATTCCTCGAGGTAAAGATCAACCGCCTTGCGCCGGCCTGATGCGGACGGCACGCGGATGGGCTCCAGCCCGCCGCGCGTCACCTCCCGGTCGCTATCCTCGGAATCGGGCACCGAATCCGACGCGGCCTCGGGCTGGCGTTCTGTGCCGTCCGGCGGAGGTTCTTCGTTATTGACGGGTGCCCCAGCCATGGTTGCCTCGTACATCGCCCCGCTAGGAAGGAACAAAGAACCGCATGATGTCGTTCCAGGTCACCAGGAGCAGCAGTGTAAGGATGAGGAACAACCCCACATACTGAAACGCCTCCTGCACCCTCACCGATACCTGAGAACCCTTAAGCTTCTCCACCCCGACCATCAGCAGATGCCAGCCGTCGAGAAGCGGAATCGGTACAAACTGCAGAACACCCAGGTTGAGCGAAAGGAGCGCCAGGAACCAAAGGTAGTAGGCGAACGAGCGCCGGCTGGCCACCGTGGTCAGAATCCCGGCCATGCCCACGGGGCCGGCCATGTTCTTGAAAGCGACCTCGCGCGTAATCAGGCGGTGCAGCACCACGAAGACCATGCTGGAATGCCCCACGGTGTCGCCCCAGGCCATACCCATCGCGCGGGCCATCGAAGGTGCCTCCAGGGTGGTCATCTTCAGCTTGTGCTGGACCAGCATCAGACCGGCCGATGACGCCGTGTGCCAAGGAATCTCGATCTCCTTGGTCTTGGCATTCTTACTGAGCGTATCCTGGTAGAATACCGTCAACGTCTTCTGGTCCAAGGACTCCTGGATGTGCCGAAGAAACGCGCCATTGCGCAACCCCGATCGGAACGCCTCGCAATCCTCGGCAATCTGGTCTACCGGATTGGCCGCCATCATCTGAATTCCCATCAGATACCTGCCTTCGCCACCAACCTTCCGGGGCGTCACCTTAATGTCCAGCAATGCTGAGTCGCGCTCGATAAGCAGAGACAACTCCCTGCCATTGCTCTTCTTCACCAGTTCGGATACCTGGTGTTGGGACGTCAGTTCCTGCCCATCGATTTTCACTATGCTGTCGCCGGGCTTGATCCCAGCCGCCTCCGCAGGATTCGGCCCACCGTCATCTGAAAACGCCGCCAACTGGTATACATACACACCTTCCCGGCACGTAAAGCCCACCGGATACTCCACGCGCTCCTCGTACTGCGTAAGCCCGACCGAAGCCGCGCCGACCGCCACATCCTTTTCAGTCCGCACGATCGCCGGCAATCGCGAAGGCACATCGTCGCGACCGTTGGGGTCCTTGCGCTGATACTGAATGATGATGTCCCGGTTCGAGCCCGCGCTACCGATCGCCATGGTCAGCTCGAAGAAATGCTTGATTGGATCGCCATTCACCATCGTGATGACGTCGCCTTCCTGCAGCGGGTTGGGCTCCGTCTTACCGCCCGGCACCTTCGAAACCGCCTGCGCCAGCGGCGACTGCGGATCAACCTTACCGAGGATGGGCGCCGGCATCTCCACGCCGATGTAGTAACAGAGCGCAAAACCGAGGTAGGCAAAGATCAGATTGAAGGCCGCGCCCGCCGCCAGGATCGCCGCGCGCTGGCCGGGCCGCTTGTTCCGATAGTCCTTCGGATCCTTGGTGGCCGCCAGATCCACCTTCATGTCGTCCTGACCGGCCATCTTCACGTAACCGCCGATGGGAACCAACGAAAGGACGTACAGCGTCTCGCCCTTCTGAAAACTCAGCAGATACGGTCCCATGCCGATCGAAAAGACGTGGACGCGCACCCCGTTCCATTTGGCCAGCAGGTAGTGGCCCAGTTCGTGCACGAAGACCAGCCACGAGAATCCGAAGACGACAGCCAAGGCCATCAAGGTGTAATGTTCGAGAATCGCCATGCCTGCTCCGGTAAATGCGCCGCCCACCCCCCACGAGCGCCTATTGTACCAGAAACGCCGTGGGAAGTAACCGACTTCTGAGACGCTAAAGGGTACGGCCGATCGTCACCGCAATCGTCTCCCGGGCGTTCCCATTTGACGGTACCAGCCGATAACCGATGGCGGATACGACCTCAGCCACGATGTTCGCAAACGGGGCACCGAACACCATTGAGCACCACGCGTGCTCGTCCTCACCCGATCGACTTCCGCACCTCTTCCCTCGCCCAGCGGTCCGCATCCAATACCGTCTCCAATCGATCCATGGAGCGGACCGTGTGCTTCGCCAGCGTTCCGCTCACCAGGTCGAAGATACGCGTGAAGCGAATCTTGTCCTTCAGGAAGAGCGCAACCGCCGCCTCGTTGGCCGCGTTCATCACCGCTGGCGCCGTGCCGCCCAGGCGCCCAGCCTGGTAGGCGATGTCCATCGAGGGGAACCGCGTGCGGTCCGGCTCCTCGAAGACCAGCGTCGCCATCCGCTCCAGCGGCAGCACCGGCAATCCGCCGTCCCATCGATCCGGGAACGTCAGCGCATACTGGATCGGCAACCGCATGTCCGGCAGTCCCAGTTGCGCGACCACCGAGCCGTCGCTGAACTCGACCAGCGCGTGCACGATCGACTGCGGATGCACCCAGACATGGATGCCCTCATACGGGACGCCGAAGAGAAAGTGCGCTTCGATGATCTCCAGCGCCTTGTTCATCAGCGTGGCTGAATCAATGGTGATCTTGGCGCCCATCGACCACGTGGGGTGGTTGAGCGCCTCGGCCTTGGTGGCCTTGGCCATCGCGGCAACCGTCGCTTTTCGAAACGGTCCGCCCGAACACGTCAGCACGACCTTGCGCAGTTCGCCTTTGTTCCCGGCGCGTGCGGACTGGAAGACGGCCGAATGCTCACTGTCGATGGGCAGGATCGTCGCGCCGGCCAAGTGTGCCGCCGCCTGCATCAGCGGCCCGCACATCACCAGCGGCTCCTTGTTGGCGATCCCGACCAGTTTGCCCTTCTTCAGCGCGGCCAGCGTCGGCATCAACCCCGCCGCGCCTACGATCGCCGAGACGACGTACTCCGCTTCCTTCTCGGCCGCCAACTCGCAAAGCGCATCCTCACCGGCCAGCAACTCACCGGACCAACCGTCCAGGTGGGCACGAAGATCCTGAACCTTCGCCTTGTCGGCCACCGCCACGCGATCCGGTTTGAATTCGCGGATCTGCTCCGCCAGCTTCTTCACGTTGCTGCCGGCCGTCAAACTGCGCACACGGAACTTGTCGGGAAAACGACGCACCACATCCAGCGTCGAAACGCCGATCGAGCCGGTGCTGCCGAGGATGCAGAGTGATCGCATGGTCGCTGAACAGTCCCCTCTCGAAGGGCCCTACCGCGCCGGCCTGCAACCGAATCGAGCCGTGCGGCGGATTCTACAAGCCTTCGTGCCGCACGTCGAGCGACGCAAGGGTGTGTGACCGTAAATGCAGAACGTGGCGCCGCCGTCTCGGCGGCGGTATGGGCGGCGTCTCGCCGCCCGCTCCTGTCCAAGGCCGCCGAGCACGGCGGCCACACAACTGGTGGAACGCCGGCTCTACAGTTACGGTCGCGTACTCTTGGCACAATGAACTATTGTCGCCATCGTGTTCGCGCTTCGGAAAAAACCCGACAGGAAAAGTGCAGGCGCCTGCACTCTTAATTAAAAGTATATATAACAGAGGTTTGTGACTCGAAAAAATTCCGCCAGTCCGCGGCTTCTCAAGCTTTCAACATTCCGATGCGGCGAATCGAGATGCATGGTTTGCCCTTCCCCCAACGCGGGGGAGGGCCGAGACGAACGAAGTGA
>CAYSBP010000062.1:2270-14507 GCA_964429255.1 uncultured Planctomycetia bacterium | reverse complement strand
ATCACCAGAAACTGCACGACATTCAGTCGGCGTCACCCACCGAAACGAATGAGTCTCACGTCTTCGAAGACGCCTTGATGGCCGAGGACTCTTCGGAGGCACCGCAACCGCCACACGACACGTCGAACTTGACAGACAAACCGTAAGGCCCGTACAGTTACGCATTGCCCCAAGAGGAGGGAACACGCGCATGATGCTGGGAACGCCCAACGATGTGGTCACCTACGTCAGGAAGCAGGAGATCGAGACGGTCGATTTCCGTTTTGTGGATCTCCTGGGCATGTGGCATCACTTTGCCATACCTTCGCGAATACTGAGCGAGGATACGTTTGCAAAAGGCATTGCCTTCGACGCATCTTCCATGCGCGCTTGGGCCCCGGTACATCAGTCGGACATGCTTGTTCGTCCCGATCCTGCGACCGCTTTTGTGGATCCATTCTACGATGACCGCACGCTGGTGATGGTTTGCGATGTCCTCGATCCCGTGACGAAAGGCATGTACCCGCGCGATCCCCGTAATGTCGCACGCCGGGCCGAGGCGTTCCTCGCCGCTCAGGGTTTCGCGGACACCGCCTATTTCGGACCGGAAGGCGAGTTCTTTGTGTTCGACGGAGTCCGCTTTCAATCCGCGGCCAACAAGTCCGGATACGAGATCGATTCGGAGGAAGGCTACTGGTCCAGTTCCATGCCCGGTCCGGTCTCGGGCATCCGGCCCAAGGAAGGCTACTTTCCCGTGCCCCCGTTGGACCGCCTGCACAACCTTCGCAACGAAATGACGCGCGTGATGGAGGCGTGCGGTATCCCCGTGGAGAAGCAACACCACGAGGTGGCGGGAGCCGGACAGTGCGAGATTGACATCGCATATGACACCCTGACGCACGCGGCGGACAAGATGATGCTCTTCAAATACATTTGCAAGGGCGTTGCGCACCGGCACCAGAAGATCGTCACCTTCATGCCCAAACCGGTCGTCGGCGACAACGGCACGGCCATGCACGTCCACTTTTCGTTATGGCAATCGGAGATTCCTCTATTCGCAGGGAACCGGTATGGAGGCCTTTCCACAATGGCGCATCACGCCATCGGCGGACTGCTCAAACACGCCGGCAGCCTGCTGGCGTTTTCGTGTCCGAGTACCAATAGCTACAGACGGCTGATTCCCGGCTACGAAGCACCGACCCGCTTGACGTACAGCGCGCGAAACCGTTCCGCCTGTTGCCGTGTCCCCATCGGACAAGATGACCCGCGGGCCAAACGCATCGAGTTCCGTCCACCGGATCCGACGTCCAACCCATACCTCTGCTTTGCGGCCATCCTCATGGCGGCTATCGACGGAATCCGTCAACAAATGGATCCCGGAGATCCCCTCGAAACAGATATGTGCAGCCCGGAAACCGCAAGCAACATTCCCAACACGCCGCGAAGCCTGGATGAAGCGCTCGACTGTTTGGAGCACGATCACGAATACCTTCTGCAGGGCGATGTATTCAATACGGATCTGATCGATGCCTGGGTCAACTACAAACGAAGAAAGGAATGCGACGCCGTCCGTATGCACCCGCATCCGCACGAATTCTACCTCTATTTCGACACGTAGCCGCACCTGGGCGCATGACCGTAACTGCAGATCGTGTGCCGCTACCCCAACTCCACCCGGACGACGTGGTCCTTGTGGTCGTCGGCGAGGCGGATGACGCGGTCCGCGAGTTCAACCTGGTCCAGGCGCACGCGGCGCACCGTTGAACGGTCGGGGCCCACGACCGCAAACTCGATGTGGTACATCGTCCCGCAGTAACGATAGTGCACGCGATAGCCGGTCCATCCCGGAGGCAGGAGCGGAGTAAGCGTCAGCCGGTCTCCTTCGCGTTGAAGACCCAGCAGGTTCTCGACCAGCAGCCGGTACATCCACGAAGCCGAACCCGTGTACCACGTCCAACCGCCGCGGCCTTCGTGTCCGGACAGCGTGTAGACATCCGCCGCCGCCACGTACGGTTCAACCTTGTAGCGGGCGATGCGTTCGGGCGTGTCGCCGTGCAGGATGGGGTTGATGAAGTCGAACAACCGCCACGCCTGTTCGGCATCCCCGCGCACCGCGAAGGCCATCGCCGTCCAGACGGCGGCGTGCGTGTACTGCCCTCCGTTCTCACGAACCCCCGGCAGGTAGCCGCGGATGTATCCCGGGTCCCACGCCGCCTTGTCGAAGGGTGGCGTCAGGAGCCGGATCAGGCGAAGGTCCGGGTCGACGAGATGCTCCAGAACGGCGTTCAGCGCCTGCGCCACGCGCTCCGGTTGTCCCACGCCGCTCAACGCGGACCAACTCTGTGGCAACAGATCGATCTTGCACTCAGGGCTCTCCGCGGAACCCAGCACCTGCCCATCGTCAAAGTAAGCGCGCCGGTACCACTGGCCATCCCAGGCCTTCCCGTCGATGGCACCCTTCAGGTCCCGCACCGTTGCACTGCACAAGTCGATCACGGCCTGGTCCTGGCGCATCCGCGCCACACGCTCGAATTGACGCAGGACCTCGCACAGGAAGAAGGCCAGCCAGACACTCTCACCTTTTCCGCCCAGACCGACGCGGTTCAATCCATCGTTCCAATCGCCGCAGCCCATCAGCGGCAGGCCGTTGGGCCCGAACTGCAACCCGCGGCGAAGCGCCCTCACGCAGTGATCGTACAGGCTCGCGCGTTCCTCGGTTGTCGCCCACAGCGCGTACACGGACTCCTCTCCGGGCGCCAACTCGCGGCCTTCGACGAACGGAATGGTCTCGTCCAGCACGCCGGTGTCCCCCGTACCGAGGACGTATCGGGCGACGGCCAGGGGTAGCCAGAGGTAATCGTCCGAAAACCGCGTGCGCACGCCGCGACCCGAAGGGGGATGCCACCAGTGCTGCACATCGCCTGCGTGGAACTGCCGCGCGGCGCAGCGGAGCAGGTGCGGTCGCGTCAGCCATGGGCACGGCAGAAGGAAGGCCATGGAGTCCTGCAACTGGTCGCGGAATCCGTAGGCGCCGCCGGACTGATAAAGTCCGCTCCGCCCCCAGAAGCGGCAGGCGATGATCTGATAGAGCAGCCAGTTGTTGACGAGGTGGTTGACGGCCGCGTCGGGCGTCTCCACATAAATGCCGCCCAGCAGGTGCTTCCAGAACTGCCAGACCTGTTCCAGCGCCTGGCGCGAACCGCCCGCATCGCTGAAGCGCCGCAGCAATGCACGAGCCTGATCCTCGCCTTTCGCAGCGCCCATCGTAAAGACGACTTCGCGCTTCTGTCCCGCGGGGATATCCAGGTAGACCTGCAGCGCGGCGCACGGGTCGAAACCGGCACCCACGGACCCGCTCAGCCGCTTCCGTCGCAATGCCTCCGGCGACTGCAGCGATCCGTTGCGGCCGATGAACTCGCGGCGGTCGGCCGTGCGGCTGCACGGTCCGCCCGTGGCCTGAAAGAACGCTACGTTCCCCGCAAATTCGGTGCGGTAGGGATTGACGGCGAACAGCGCGCCCGTCTGTGGATCCAGGCGGCTGACCACGTGCGGCCCGCACCGGTCGCGTCGTTCGCCCAGGACCCACTCGCAGAACCCGGTCACGCTGATGCGCCGGTCTCGCGCGGAAAGGTTGCGCACGGAAAACGACGTCAGCTTCACCGGCGCGTCCGTGGCGACGGCGACAGTCATCCGGGTAAAGAGACCATCCTGCGTGTGCTCGAAGACCGTGTACCCCAGTCCGTGCCGGCAGACGTAGGGGTTGTCGCCACGCGCGGGTCCGGCGGACGGCGACCAGTACCGGCCCGTCTCTTCGTCCCGGACGTAGAACGCCTCGCCGGTCGGGTCCGTCAACGGGTCGTTGTGCCAGGTGGTCAGGCGGTATTCGTGCGCGTTCTCGAACCACGTGTAGCCCGCGCCCGACTCGCTGACGATGCAGCCGAACTGCTCGTTGGCCAGGACGTTGACCCACGGCGCCGGCGTCTCCTGCCCGGGTTTAAGGGCGATGACGTATTCCCGGCCGTCCGGCGTGAAGCCGCCGAGACCGTTAAAATGGGTCAATTCGCGATACGGCAGCAGTTCCTCTCCCGGCAGCGGCTCGTCCGGCTCTCGGGACGGTTGGAGCGGCGCCGGTCCGGGCGGCGTGCGGAACGGGCGATCGAGTTGTTCGTCCAGCGGGCCGGCCTGATCGGAGAGCACCAGACGCGCGACGGCCATGAACAGCGTCTGGTCCTCCTCGGGCAACTGGTCCGTGCTGCGCACGAAGATGCCGCCGGGTTGATCCAGTACCTGCGCCTCGATGCCCGTGTTGACCAGCCCGATGATGTCGTCGAGCAGACTCTGGCGATACCCGGCGTGGGCATCGGCCCAGAAGACCATGTCCGTGCGCAGGCCTTTTTGCCGCCAGTAGGCGTGGGCCTGGATCATCTTCCGCGCCAGGTCCAACCCGGTGGGCTCC
Source organism: uncultured Planctomycetia bacterium (assembly GCA_964429255.1). Taxonomy (GTDB): domain Bacteria; phylum Planctomycetota; class SZUA-567; order H5-PLA8; family H5-PLA8; genus CAYSBP01. The sequence goes on along the minus strand of CAYSBP010000062.1, from coordinate 10,072 downwards.
GTGATCCGCACCAGGACGACCGGCAAGTCGCCCGAGATTCCATAGCGCCACAGGTCGGACTGTCCTCTTCGGTTGCGCGCCAGCACGCTGGGCGGGCCGCGGTAGTGCGCATCGGCGTAGACGATGCCGCTCGCCATGTGAGCGAAGAGTTGCGCGTCGACCTCGTTCGTCCGAAGGTGGTGCAGCATCACCTGGCTGTGCGTCCAGGCGACGTCGAAGACCCGGTCGGCCAGTCGCCTGCTCTGATAACGATCGGCCAGCGCCAACGCAGTCGGGCGGTCGGCAGCGGCGCCGGTGACAGCGTCGATGCTCAGCGACTGCCCCGGCTCCAGCGTGATCCGGTGCCGGATGGCGAAGACCGGATCCAGGACGGCACCCGCTGTTCCGGATAGCGGCCCGGACTTATCCATCGCGGCCGGCAGGGAGGTCTGGCAACGGCGACCCAGGAAACGGGCACGGTCGGTCTCGAAAGAGACGTTTTCCCGGGCCGACACGCCGGAGAGCACCAGCATGTGGAACATCCACGGCGGCGTGTCGGCCACAGCGCGCGCACGACGGGTGGCGAGCAGGACAGGCAGGGAGCCGAAAGACTCGGTTTCCACGAAGAGATTCTGGAAGGCGGGATGCGACAGTTCAGCCTCGGGGTCCAGCAGTACGACTTCGGCGTAACTGGTCAACTCGAGCGTGCGCTTCCGGCTGGAGCGGTTGACCAGGTTCAACCGGCGGATTTCGATGTCGTCCTCGGGCGAGACGGCCATTACGGTCTGCACTTCGATCTGGCGATAGCGGCTCCGGAATTCCGTGCGGCCCTGGGAGAAGATGACCTCGTACGAGTCCAACGCCTGTTTCATCGGCAGGTAGGTGGTGGACCAGGTGTGTCCGCGATCGACGTCGTGGAGATAGAAGAAGGTGCCCCAGGCATCCTGCACGATGTCTTCGCGCCAACGCGTCAAGGCCATGTTGTGCCAGCGGCTGAAGCCGCCGCCCGCGTTATTGATCATGACCGAATAGCGCCCGTTGGAAAGGAGGTGCACTTCAGGCCTCGGCGTATCGGCCGTCTCATAGCGGCGCAGAACGGCCTTGCGCGGCGTGGCGCTACGCCGCATCTCGGCCGTCCCGGACGGCGGACCGGCAAGCGGGCGGACACGGCGTGCGGCCAGCGGAATACGCTCCTGCAACAGTAGCGACGCCGCGCGGCATTCGGGATCGCGCAGGAAGCGCCGCTGCATCGGCCGGTCCCGCAGCGCGTGGGCCAGCGCCAGCAGGGACATGCCGCTGTGGTGCGCCATGTAGCAGCGGATCAGTGCGGAAGACTGGTCGCTGGGCAGACGGATGGGCGTGTAATCCACCGCTTCGTAGAAACCGTAACGCCCCACCAGACCCTGTGCGGCCATCCGTTCCAGGTTCGCGCAGGCCTCGACCGGTGCAAGCATGAGCGCCATAACCGAGGCGTACGGCGCAATCACCAAGTCGTCGGCGAGTCCCCGCTTCAGCCCCAGTTCCGGCACGCCGAACGCGCGATACTGATAGGTGATGCTCCGGTCAAACTGGTTGTAGCAGGATTCGCTGATGCCCCACGGAATGCGCTGCCGCCGGCCATACTGGATCTGGCGGAGCATGGCGCCCCGGCAGGCCTGATCCAGCAGCGTCCCCTCGTACGTGGGCATCACCAGCAGCGGCATCAGGTACTCGAACATCGAGCCGCTCCAGGACAACAGCGTTCGCGGCCCGCTTACCGGCGCGGCTTGCCGGCCCAGGAGGAACCAGTGCTCCTGTGGCAATTTGTTCTGCGCAATGGCGACAAAGCTGCACAGCCGCGCTTCGGACGCCAGCAGGTCGTAACTCCCGGCATCCATCCGGTGGCTGTCCAGTGAGAAGCCAATCGAGAGCAGCTTGCGCGTCCGATCGTAAAGGAAGTCCATATCCATCTCGCCCAGTTCACGGGTACGCTGGATCTGTTCCTCCAGGACCGTGACCAGCCGACCGGCGCGGTTGCCGGCTTCCTCAAGGAGCTCGGCCAGGCGGTAGAGCAGTGGCCGCAGCGATGGAGCGGCCGCGGCCTTGCATTCGTCCAAGCGCGGAAGCAGCCCGGCGCTCAGGCCCGCCAATTCCGTCAGCCGGCGCGGACGGGCGAGTTCGCGCACCAGCGTGTCCCATCCGGGCGGCGCGTCCGGTGTCGGCACGCGGCTGATGGCCTGCCACGGGTCCGCCTCCAGCCAGGGCATCAGATGGAGCGTGTCCGTGAGGAGTTCCTCGCACTGCCGGCGGGCCGTCGCGATCCAGAAGGCCGCTTCGGGATCGCTGTGGAGCGAAGCGGGGAACGCGTCGCATTCCGCCATGAATTCCCGAATGGCGGCCACGGATTCAGGCAGCGAATCCGGGACTTGGGCCAGAGCCTCGATGCATCGCCCGAGGCGTTCGGCGGCGTCCCGGGCACCGGGCAATCCGGCGGATGTACCGCGCGCGGAGGACCGGCCCAGTTCCTCGATGAGTACTCCCGCGACGTCCTCCAGTCCGTTCCGCCAACCGTCGGTCAAAACGGGAGCGTCGACCAGTTCCTCCAGTGCCCCGCGCAACACGATCAAATCCGCGGCCAGATTGCCGCTGTCCACGGTGGAGACGTAAAGCGGCGTGAGCGGTTGCCGATCCCGCGTGGTGTGCCAGTTCAGGAAATGCCCGCGATAACGCCGCAGACTCTCCATGGCACTGAGTGTGTTGCAGACCCGTTCGACGGCACGCCGCGCGGAGAGGTAGCCGAAGTCGTGCGCGGCAACGGTGCTCAGCAGCGCCAGACCGATGTTGGTGGGCGAGGTGCGTTCGGCCAAACGGGATTCCGGGTACTCCTGGAAATTGTCCGCCGGCAGCCAGCTCTGATCCGGTCCCGCGAACTGCTCGAAGTAAGCCCACGTCCGCCGCGCCAGGCACCGCAGGAAGGCCTGGCGTTCCGACGTAAGACGCGTCTGCGCGGACGACAGGGGCCGGCTGATGAGCCAAGCCACCATCGGCGCGACGAACCAGATGCACAGAAACGGCGCGGCAAACGGCAGGGCCGCCGGATGGAGGAACCACACGGCGGCGAGAACCGCAATCGCTACGCCGGGACACACCACCATCTCACGGAAAGCAGCCGCGCAGCTCACGCGCGAATCGCGGCTCGCGTCCTGGGCCGTCTTCCATTCGAGCCGCCGGCGGCGGCTGATCCAGGCGCGCCAGTAGACGCGTGCGACGGAGCCCAGTGCGCCGAGGGCCTCGTAGGGCAGACAACAGAGCTGGATCGCCTCGATCAGGAGTTGCTGGCCTTCGCGCTGGGCCACGTGAACCCCGTGCGTGCCGAACGAAAGGTGCTCGGGCAGTCGCAGACCCGTGTACACGGCGCTGAACACGTGAGGCAGGAACCAGACGGCCATCAGCAACACCATGCATTCGGCCGGATCGACGCCCGGCGCCAACCACGCCGCAGTCAGCAAGGCCAGGAACGCCGCAGGTACCACACTCCGGCGCAGGTTGTCGAAGATCTGCCACCGACTCAGTAGGCCCAGCGGGTTCCCTATGCGTCCGCGCGGCCCCTGCCGTGAAGCCCGACCACCTGGTGCCATGGATACGCACGCCGGGCGTTGTGTTTTCGAATCCACCAGGCGGCGGTGCGTATCCGTGGTCTGGGCCTCGGGCGGCCGTCCACGGACAGCGCAAACAGCCGCGCTGTCCATGGCACCCGATGGCGGCCCGGGAGCGAACCAACCCAGCCACGGCGCGATCTGCCAGTCTCCACGGATCCAGCGCAGACGGCGGTTGACGTCGGCGAGATAGCGCGACGGGTGTTCCTCGATCAGTTCCACGTCGTTGATGAACCCGCAACGCGCATGGCATCCTTCGATCAGGTCGTGGCTGAGGATCGTGTTCTCCGGGAAGCGTTCGCCCACGGAGCCCTCGAAGGCGGCCACATCGTAGATGCCCTTGCCGATGAACTGACCCCGGCCGAAGACATCGTGATAGAGATTGGAGACTTCGCGCGTGTACGGATCCAATCCGACCTCGCCGGCAAAGAGGCGCGCGAAGCGCGAACGCGCGGCGCCGGTCAGACTGATGGCCACGCGCGGCTGCAGCACGCCGAATCCGCGTTCGACGCAGCGTGTCGCCGCGTTCAACACCGGGCGGTTCAGCGGGTGCGCCAGCGTGCCCACCATCTTCCAGCCCGTCTGTGCCGGCAGTTGCGTGTCGGTGTCGAGCGTGATGACGTAGCGGATCCCCTCGAGCTGCTTCGGGTTGCCGAAGATCGCGCTGAACCGGTTTGAATCGCCGCTGAGGATCAACCGGTTGAAGTCGGAAAGCTTGCCGCGCTTGCGCTCGTAGCCCATCCACTGGCGCTCGCCCGGGTTCCACAACCGCGGCCGGTGCAACCAATGAAAGATCTCGCGGTCGGATTCCGAATAGCGCTCGTTGAGTTCGCGCAGACCGGTTTCCGCGGCGTCCAGCAGGCCGCGATCGGTCGGCAACGTCTCGGCCGCCGCGTCGCCAAAGTCGGTCAGGATGACGAAGCGCAGGTTGGCATCCCGGTTGGAGAGATAGCGCAGTTCCAGATCGCCCAGCAGCTTCGGCACCTGTTGCAGTGACGTCAACAGGGTGGGCACCACGACCGCGGTGCGGTGCGCGTCGGGAATGCCCGACGAGAAGTCCATGCGCGGGACCGGCCGTGGCGGGACCAGATGCGTCGCCACCCAGTTCACCAGCCGCAGCGCCGCGCGCGAAGCCACCAGCAGCAGCGGGAGGAGTGCGATGAGCGTCCACCCGTGATAGTCGCGATAGACGGGCCGCAAAACGGGCAGGAAAGCGGCTGCGAAGAGGAGGCTCAACAGCCCGATGCCACCCAGGTATAGCGGCAAGGCCAGGTGTCCGAAGACGCGCTCCACGCGCAACCGGAAAGGCGGGGAATAGCCGATCCGGGCCTCCAATTCCAATCGTCCTTCGCCGATCAGGAAGAAGCCGGCGTGCGTTTCGCGCCGGTCGACGTCGTCCCTCACGGCGCGTTCCCGCGCCAACTGCACGGCCTGCGCCGCCACTTCGGGCTCCGGTATTCGGCTGCGACGGGCGAGTTCCTCGACCACATGGCGACAGCGGTCGCGAGTGCGGAAGTCCGTCGCGCCGTGGACGCGCAGCGGGTCCTTCAACAGCGCCTTTTCGGTCACGCTCTCGTTTTCGACAAACGTGCGCCAGTCTTCCGAGTTGAGTGTGCGCAGGCTCGAGATGCTGTTGGCGATCGAGACCTGGTCGAGCGCCTGATCCTGACTCTCCGCCTGCAGGATCTGCTCCAGATTCTGGCCGCGCGCAGCCAGTTGCTGGTCCAGCCAGTTGAGCACCAGGGCCAGCGTGGCGCTCTGCCCGCGCAAGTTGGAACTCAACTCCGCCACAAAGGGCGTGTGGAGTTCGACGTCCGCACCGGCGAAGTCGGCGAGTTCGCGGATCAGGTCCTTGGGCCGATCGTTCACGACGGCGATGAAGCGCTGCGCCCATTCCTGCGCCAGATCGTGGTTCCTGCGCCGCCAGGCGATCCGCGACGAGACGCGGCGTAGGTTCTCGATCAACGCCAGTCTCAACATGATAGGGATGGCCCACAGTTCGCCCAGTTTCAGCGGCCGCACGCGTTGGTAGGCCTGGGTGAAGGCGGAAAGGTTCTCCACATCGACGCGCCCATCGGTGTGGGAGACCAGTTCCAACGCCACGGCATACACTGCGGGGAAACCGCGCAGGGGCCCGGTTCTCAGAGACGGGAGTTTCTTGCTGTAGCTCGCCGGGAGCAATTCGCGTGCGATCCGGATCTGCTCCTCGATCAGATAGAAGTTGTCGAGCAACCACTCAGCCGCAGGGGCGACCTGCCGGCCCTTGGCCGTCGTGAAGAATACGACATGGTACGCCGCGCGGATGACCCGTTCGTTTTCGCGGAGCCGCGCGAGCAGTTTTTCCCGCGCGGGGCGCTCGTCCACCTCGTGACTTTGAGCAATACCTTCCGCGTGACTTCGCATTTGCGAAAGGCCGAAAAGCGCCGAGCGCAGCGGCGGTTCACCCGGATGCGATACGTCTGACGGACCGCCCCCTAACCATTCAGTCACAATCTGCGGAACAGGTCTCACCAACTTTTCACGTCCTTCCGATTTTCACTTCAGACGGCAATCGCACAACGAAAAAAATGGCGCACGATACATCGAGTCCGGTTGCATACAACCCTATCTAGTAATAGTACCAGATACTTTGGTATTCCCCAACGTCTTCACCGACGGACGCCAGTCGCTGGAGGTATTCCATGATCGGCACGTCGGTGCCGACGTACGCCTTGCGCTGGACGACGTTCTTTTCCCACGGATGAAACTCGTACACGCGCGCGCCATCGGGGCGGATCGAGATCAGGTCGCGGTGCTGCACGGCACGGATATAGTTCTTGCCCAGACCGGGAAGGTTGTAAACGGGCTCGTCCGTACGGCGCGTGCCGGGCAACAACCGCGATTCCTCTTTCTGCTCCTGCATGACGCGCGCGATCGGGACGCGATACGCGTGCATCTCCTCCTTGCCTTTCGGCACGAAGGTGTAGTACGGCTCGATGCCCACGCGCCGCAGCAGCATCCGCAGGCTTGCGGCCTCAAAACGCCGTGAGACGTAAAAGGTGTAGACCAACTGGTTGTAGACGCTGATGCCCCGCTTCGTCAGCCGCTCCACGCCCGTAACCAGCTCCGGCGTTACCTCGTAGGGGTGTTCTACGTGCGTCACGACACAGAGGTCCCGTTGACCCGGTATGCGACATCCGGCCAGCAGGTCCGCCAGTGCGTCCGTGATCCGGCACGGCAACGTCACCGGGACCCGGCTGCCGATGCGGATCATGTCCAGACTGGGGATCGTGCAGACCCGGCACAACAGACGCCGAAGATCCTCGTCGGGCAGGGCGAGCGGGTCGCCGCCGGTGATCAGCAGTTCGCGGATTGCCGGATGCGCTTGGATCCAATCGCAGGCCGCCTCGATCTTCTCCCACGGCGCCAGGGCGTCAGGCGCCATCGCGGTCTCGATTTCCCAGTTCCGCTGGCAGTACACGCAAATCTGCGGACAGGTGTTGTAGGGTTTCAGAATGGCGATGGCCGGGTATCGGCGCGTGACCAGATCCACCGGCGAGGTGTCCCCTTCGCGCATGAAGTCGAAGGCCATGCACCGGTCTTCGCGGTGACAGGACATCTGCTCGACGTAACCCAGCGGCGGGAGAACCTGCGCGCGGATGGCGCGGTCGCGTCCGGTTTCAGGCTCGTCGTCCATCAGCGAAGCGTAGTAGGGTGTCACGCCGAACGGCAGGTGCGCCTCACCGGACTGCCGGATCGCCTTCACCTCGTCCGGACGAAGCGCGACGGCCTTCGCAAGAACGTTCGCATCCCGCAGGACGTTGGCCGTGTGCCACTGCCAGTCCTCCCAGTCCTGCGAACGTCCGCCCAACGCCTCCAACACGCGTTTCCGGCGCGTCTCGCGTCGCAGGATCGACTGCGGCAGTAAACCGTTCTCGTAGCGGTCCATGCGGCTCTGAACGCCGGCCCACAAGCGGTCCAGTTGCTCGGAACGCCGCTCCGCGGCCACTCGACCGCTCAGCGACTCCAGTCCGACCGGCTCTTCCTCCATTGAATACAGGTTTACCTTGCCCTGCAACCCGCGCATCAGGTGGATCAGTTCGGCATGGAAAGCGGGCTGAAGGTCCGGGCGTGCCACATTTCGCGCCAGGTCCCAGATCGCCTGCGTGACGCTGAAACCGGCCAGACGGTCGGAACGGTCGGTCAGAA
>CAYSBP010000062.1:0-2170 GCA_964429255.1 uncultured Planctomycetia bacterium | reverse complement strand
ACGCGACACTCGCCCGTAACCTGCGACACGATGTGATTTGCGCAAAGACCGCGCCGGAAAAGGTCACTGACTTTTCAGAACAATGCTGGCGGATCGGCATTCTCAGCCCGCAGGCCAATGCACTTGGCCCGCCAGAACTGCATGGAATATCCCTTCGTTGCCATCATACACCAATCATACCCTTCGTTCTCAGCGCACGCAACGGACAGCCGGGAAATCACGGCAGAAACCAGAAGAAACCCATCGCCAGGACGGTCGGCAGCAGAGCGTAGAGAAAGAGTTTCAGCGGTTGGATCCCATTCTCGCCAAAGGAGTCCTTGAGGATGGAGTAACCCGCCGGATTGGGCGCATTGGCGATGACCGTCAAACCACCACCCGCAACCGCGCCAGCCACCAGCGCCTGTTTGAAGACCTCCGAAATGCCCTCCACTTGCGACCCCAGGTAGGTGAGCGCCGCGTTGTCAGTGATCGCCGTCAACGCCGCCGCGCCCGCAAACAGCGAAAACGCGTCGAGCCCGGCCAGCAACGGCTGCAGCCACCACTGCTGCATGCCGCCCAGCACCACCAACCCGGCCAGAAAAAAACCGACCAGCATGCTCTGGCGGATCTGCAACGCATCCTGATATTCCTGCGTCACCGTCACCACTCCGAGGAAGAACAGGAAGAAGCCCAGAAAAATTGGGACATGGTGTGCCGTGAGAACGATCAGCCCGATAAACAGCAGGTGAAGACACTGGATCCACCAGGGACAGACCCGCTCATCGGACTCCTTCACCTCCGCCGCCAACGACGTGAGTTCGCGACGGAAGAGTACGGCCAGTCCAACCGCATTCACCAGACACGCCAAGGCCGCCTTCCACCCGAAGGTCTGAAGCATGAAGAGGGAGTCCCAGTTCCACTTGCCCGCCACCATCAGCACCGGCGGCGCAGCGTAGGACGTCAACACGCCCCCGATCGAGACGTTAACGAAGAGCACCGCCACGAGCGCATACATTAGACCGGGCGATATCCCCCGGTCGTAGTAACGACGTTTGAGGAAAAGTGCCGTAACGGTCATGGCGGCCGGTTCGGTGATCAGACTGCCCAGCAACGGCCCCAGCACCAGACAACTGACAAAGATGGCGAGTTCGCGGTGGATGGGCAGAAGACGGGCCGTCAGAAGGAGCGTCTGGCCGGCCAGTTTCAGAACCGGCCGGGTCGCCGCCACCGCCATGATCACCACGACAAAGACCGGCTCCGTGAAGTTGAGTTTCTCCACGTAGCCCACAGCCGCGCCGCCGCCGCTCATGGCAGCCATGACGCCCACCAGCACGCCGGCCCAGAAGCCGAAGACGACCTCAACTTCCCCCAGCAAATGCAGGCCGCGCTGGAGGACCGAGCCTTCAGGGTACCTATGCGCCAGGCGCAGCAGCAGACTGCTCGCAAAGGTATGGAGTACCGCCACGGCAAACAGCACCGTGGCTATGAGCTCCAGATTCGTCGGTTTCATCGCGATCCTTCCTGCGCCGAGGCCGATTCGGGCGGCGTGACCACCGCAGCACCGCCGACGTGCGCGATGGCCCAGAAGACCACGGCAGCAAGGACCAGCCGCCACGCGTAGCCGGCCCAGTGGCGCATCGTGGCCGGCTCGAGATCAACCGTCTTACCGCCACAGAAACGGATGTCGAGATAACGAACGAGCAGCAGAAACGGCACCAGCGCCCCGTAAATCACGTCTGGAGTACCAAACGCCCCTCGTTGCCGGAAGACATAGATACCGCCGAAGAGGAGCGCGGAAAACCCAAGAACCATCCATATGGTTCGCAGGAAAACCCCGCTCAACGTTACGTCTTTGTGGTCCTGTGCCGATGGTATTGCGGTGTGACTAGACATGATCGCATCCAGTCTTTCGCCGTGCGAAACACCAGATGGCGGCCCGACCACCCAACAAGCCTGCGATGGAGATATTCCACCGTACCCTTTGAAACTGCCGACACACCTCTTACTCAGAAGACCCCGTTTCTGTCAACCGTCTTCCCCTCGCTTTTCCTGCTTCGCACTGCACGACCCTAACTGCAGACCGTGCGTCCAACGTCGAGTTATTGAAGTCACAGAGTGCGTAGCGCAGGAGAGAGCCCCTCTTCCCTACGTGGGCTCCCCATTACCCACATCTTCCGGCTCCCCCTTTCCT
>CAYSBP010000061.1:0-14849 GCA_964429255.1 uncultured Planctomycetia bacterium | reverse complement strand
TCTGGGCCTCGTGCGGTTTGCATCTACCGTGGGCTCCACGTACAATGCGGTTCTGTGCATCCTGTGCATCGGTGGCGGGCGGCCTGCGATCTGGTCGCCGCAGCAGCACGGCTTTCGTTCCAAGGAGCGGCCATGGCTTTCGATTTCTCTTCCTTCCGGACTCAGCTTCAGGAACTGACTGAGCGCCTCGTTCACCTCCGGGACTCTCTTTGACGTCCCTCATCGCCAGAAACGACTCAAGGAAATCGAGACGTTGATGGAGCAGTCCGATTTCTGGAACGTGCCGCAGAAGGCTCAGGCCGTCGTCGCCGAGATGAAGACGCTCCGGGCGCTCGTCGGTCCCCTCCCGCAATATGAGCAGCAGGCGAAGGACCTGTGCGAGTTCGTCGAAATGGCCGAGGCCGAGAAGGATGAAGCCACGGCGCAGCAGTTGCTGGACGAGTTCACCAGACTTTCGACCGATTTCGGCAAGCACGAACTGAAGGCGCAGCTATCGGGCAAGAACGACCACCGTAACATTTACCTTTCGCTGCAGGCCGGCGCAGGAGGCGACGATTCGCGCGACTGGGCCATGATGCTCATGCGCATGTACATGCGCTGGTGTGAGCGGAAAGGCTTCAAGGCGGTCCTGGTGGACCAGGTGGAAAATCCGGCGGCGGGCATCGATTCGGCCACACTGAAGATCGAAGGCGCGTTTGCCTGCGGGCTCCTGCAGAGCGAGATCGGCGTCCACCGTCTGATCCGCATCTCGCCGTTCAACGCGGAAGGCAAGCGGCAGACCAGCTTCGTCGGTGTGGACGGTACGCCCGAATTCGAGGAAGGCGATGTCGATTTCCAGATCCCCGAAAAGGACCTGGAGATACAGACCACCCGGTCGGGCGGCGCCGGTGGACAGAATGTGAACAAGGTCGAGAGTGCGGTGATCATGCGTCACCTGCCGACCGGTATCATCGTCCGCTGCCAGATTGATCGCAGCCAGCTGCGCAACCGGGTCCTGGCCCTGGAGATCATGAAGGCCCGTCTGCTGCGGCTGCAGGAGATCGAGCGCGACAAGGAACTTCAGAAGATGTACGGATCCAAAGGTGACATCGCCTTCGGTAGCCAGATCCGTTCCTACTTCCTCCACCCCTACACGATGGTTAACGACCACCGTACCGGGCTGAAGGAGACGGATGCCCACGGTGTGCTGGACGGGGACCTGGACCCGTTCATCGAAGCCTTCCTGCGCCACCGGCTCGCCGAGGGGAAGTGACTAATCGTCCTTTACCACCGGACATCGAACGCAGTGGCCCGGTGCGCCCATCTCCTGCAACACGGGTAATCCCATGCGGCAATCGGGCTTCACCAGCGGACAACGTGGCGCGAACGGGCATCCAGGCGGCGGGTTGATGGGTGATGGCGGTTCGCCACCCAGGATCTGGCGATCCCGGGTTTGGCCCGGCTGGCGTTTGGGGACTGCGGAAAGCAATGCGCGCGTATAAGGGTGCCGCGGATCGGTGAAGAGGTCCTTGGTCGCCGCATACTCGACGATGTGCCCGAGATACATGACCGCGACATGCGAGCTGATGTGCTCGACCACCGACAGGTCGTGCGCGATGAAGAGATACGACAGCCCGTGCTCGGCCTGAAGGTCCATCAATAAGTTGATGATCTGCGCCTGCACGGAGACGTCGAGCGCGCTGACCGGTTCGTCGCAGACGATGAAGCGCGGATCGACGGCCAGCGCGCGTGCGATGCCGACGCGCTGGCGCTGACCGCCGGAAAACTCGTGCGGGTAGCGCTCCAGCGCTTCCGGCGGCAGGCCCACATCCTTCAGGAGCGCCGTTACGCGCGCGCGACGATCCTGCGCGGTCTGGCACATTTCGTGCACGATCAGGCCTTCGGCGATGATCTGTTCCACGGTCATGCGGGGGTTCAGCGAACTGAACGGGTCCTGGAAGATGATCTGCATCTGGCGGCGGAAGGGCCGCAGTTCGCCGTGGCTGAGTTCGGCCAGATCGCGCCCGGAGAAGAGGATCTGTCCGCCGGAAGGCTCGATGAGCCGCAGGACGCAGCGGCCGGTCGTGGTCTTGCCGCAGCCGGACTCGCCGACCAGTCCCATCGTCTGGCCGGGCCCGATGGCGAAGGAGACGTCAGTGACGGCCTGGACGTGGCCGACGATATTGGAAAGCAATCCGCGGCGGATGGGGAAGTGTTTGGTCAAGCCCCGGACTTCGAGCAGCGGTGTCTGTGCGGACGGAGGTGCCGCGGGTGCCTCGTGGAGAGTGGTGGCCGTGTTGCTCACGCGGTGCCTCCTTTGCCCGCCGGTGCGGCGGCCTCGTTCCAGGCGTCGATCCCTTCCCCCTTGGTGTAGTGGCAGGCGGCCTGGTGGCCGGGATGGAGTTCGCAGAGCGAGGGTTCGACGGTGCACTTTTCTCCGGCCAGCGGGCAACGGGCGCGGAAACGGCAGTCGTCCTTGAACTGGGTGGCCACGGGGACCATGCCCGGGATGACGGCGAGTCGCTTGCGACCTCGTTGACTCGATCCCGGCTCTGGGCGCGCGCGCATGAGGCCCTGCGTGTACGGATGCAGAGGGCGCGCGAAGAGGTCGCGGGTCGTACCGGATTCGACGACCTTGCCGGCGTACATGACGAAGGTGCGCGCCGCCATTTCGGCGACGATACCGAGGTCGTGGGTGATGAGCAGCAGGGCCAGCTTGCGTTCGCGCTGGAGTGTAAGGAGCAGTTCCAGGATCTGCGCCTGAATGGTGACGTCGAGCGCGGTGGTGGGTTCGTCGGCGATGAGGAGTTTGGGTTCGCAGATCAGCGCCATGGCGATGCAGACGCGCTGCTTCATGCCCCCGGAGAGCTGGTGGGGGTAGTCGTCCATGCGCTTCTGTGGATCGGGGATGCCGACCGAGCGCAGAGATTCGACGGCGCGTTCCCAGGCCTCGCGGCCGGGCGTGCCGGGGTGATGGACGAGGTACGCTTCGGAGACCTGGTTGCCGACGGTGAAGACGGGGTTCAGGGCGCTCTGGGGTTCCTGGAAGATCATGGCGATCTCGGCGCCGCGGACGGAGCACATCTGCTTCTCGGGAAGCTGGAGCAGGTTGCGCGTTTCAAACTGGATGGAGCCGCCGGCGATGCGGGCCGGCGGGGTGGGGAGGAGGCGCATGATGGTGAGGCTGGTGACGGACTTGCCGCAGCCGGACTCGCCGACCAGGGCCACGCATTCGCCCTGTGCGATATCGAAGGAGACGCCGTCGACGGCGCGTGCGACGCCGGCATCGGTGTCGAAATGTGTGCGCAGGTTGCGGACGGAAAGCAGTGGGTCGGGCATGCGGGTTCCTCGCTACTTTCTCAGTTTCGGGTCCATGGCATCGCGGAGGCCGTCTCCGGCAAGGTTGTAGACGCACAGGGTCAGGAAGATCAGGAAACCGGGGAAGAACATCAGCCACCAGGCGCCTTCGGCGACGTGTGCCATGCCCTGCCGTACCATCTCACCCCAACTCGCGGTGGGTGGCGGGGCCCCGAACCCGAGATAGGCCAGACTGGATTCGATGCCGACGGCGCCGGCCACGCTGAAGGCCAGGCTGACGAGTAGCGGCCCCATGGCGTTGGGCAGCATGTGCTTGAACATGACCCGGGAATTGGAACAGCCCAGCGCACGCGCTGAATGCACGAAATCCTGTTCGGCCAGTTTGAGGAATTCGCCGCGGGTCAAGCGTGCAAAACCCGTCCAACCGGTCACCCCGATGACCACCATGACCAGGATGATGCTGCGTTCTTCCATGACGGCGATAAGGGTGATGATCATGAAAAAGGAGGGGAAGCACATGACGATTTCCATGAAACGCGAAATGAGTATGTCAACCCATCCGCGGAAGTAGCCGGCGATGCCGCCGATAAGGATGCCGAGGAGCGCTTCCAGTGCCACGGCAACCAGGCCGACCGAGAGGGAGAGACGTCCTCCGTGCAGCAATCGCGCCAGCACGTCGCGCCCTTCGCTTTCCGTGCCCAGACAGTGACGGAGGCGATGGGTGTGTCCGGGCACGGGTCGGTGCGCACGGATGTGGAGGTGGAATCGGACGACCGATGACGATGCGGCGGATGCGTCGGTCCCCACGTCGCGCGAGAGGTCGCCATAGAACCAGCGGGTTTCTCCAACGGGAGGCGTCGCGCACCCGTCGGCGAGCACCACCCGGCAGTTCTCCGGCAGGCCCTGCAGCTGGAGCGCCGAGCCGGCGACGGAGTTGGTGGAGGCCCGCAGGGCCACACGGGAGACATTGGCTGCTGGCGCCCCGAGGAATTCCACTTCGACCTCCCGCCAGAGCGTCCCGCTGAAGAGGGCGTAGGATCCCGGTGGATGTAGTTGTGAGCCTGTCTGCAGCAACGGGTCCTGCGCGAAGAGCGGAAAGAGGGCATAGTCGCCGCGTGAAGCGTCCAGCTTTTCCTGATCCAGGAGGTAGTCCCTGTTCACCAATTTCCACCGTCGCAGGATGTGGAATTCCCGACGCGTCTTGCGATCCGGTTCGCGCGCCAGTTCCGCCTGAGTAGCCGGACGCTCGTAGGTTCCGGGTCCCACGAAAGGCAGGTATCCTGCGATGCAGGCGCCGAGCAGCGCCAGTCCGGACCAGCGTCTGCGCACCTGGCGGGACCAGCCGATGGTCTTCCCAACGCGATGGACGATCAACAAGGCCAGGGGCACGGTCACGGTCAGGAAGAGAAAGTAGTTGAACAGATACTCCACCGAGAACGGCGTGCGAGTGGGCGCCAGCAACCACTCGAGCAACGGGTAGGACGTTTCCCCGGCCTCATGCCAGATCAGCGGCTTGCCTTCGACGATGAGAGGAGCCCAGGCGGAAAGCAGGAAGAGCAGGAGGATGATCCAGAGGCTGATCATCGAGATGCGGTTCTTACGGAACTGGCCCAGGACGACATCCCAGTACGTGCGGGGTTCGGCCGTCAGGAAGGGTTCAACACCGCCCGGGGGACGGGAGGGGACATGGAGAGTGGTCTTCTCGCTCATGTCTTCACCGCGCCTTCTCAAAAGCAATCCGCGGGTCAACGATCACGTACAGGATGTCCGAGACCAGGATGCCCAGCATCACGAGGATCGCACCGATGGTAAAGTCGGCCATCAATACCGTGAAGTCGCGGGTCAAAAGCGCCTTGTAGCCCAACAGGCCCATGCCCGGGATGCTGAAGATGCTCTCAATGATGAAACTTCCGCCGATCAACCCCGGCAGCAAGCCGCCAAACATGGTGACGATCGGGATGAGGGAGTTGCGCAGCGCGTGTTTCCACACCACCGTGTTCTCGGGGCAGCCCTTGGCCCGCGCGGTGCGAATGTAATCGGCCCGGATGCAGTCCAGCATGCCCACCCGCATGTAGCGCGAGAGGCTGGCCAGTCCGCCATAGCAGGAACAGAGGATCGGAAGGGCCAGGTGCCGGGTGCCTTCCCAGAGATACGTCAGGGTTGGAAGGTCTTCGGCGCCCGTGGGAAGAAGCCCCTGGTATGGAAGCTTCAGGTCCTCCGGCAGATAGAGCATCAGACGGATCAGCAGCAGCGCCACCCAGAACGATGGCAGTGAATAGAGGATGAAGAGACCGACGGTGAGCGTTTGGTCCTGCCAGGCATTATGGTGACGGGCGCCGTAGATGCCCAGGGGAATCGAAACGAGGTAGATGACAAAGAAACAGATGATGTTCATCAGGATGGTGACGGGCAAGGCGTCCTTCAGCAGGTCCCACACGCGTACGGAAGGCTGCGTTACTGAAACGCCGAAGTCCAGGAAGAGCATGCCGCGCATAGGCACCTTGACCGCCTTCCGCATCTCCTGGTCGAGCACATTCCACTCGTCCGGCAGGGGCGCTCCTTCGTCCCGAAAGGATTGTGTGGCCATGCCCTGGCGATTCAGGGCGGAGAGGTAGGACTCCAGGCGAAGGCGTTCCACCTCCACGTCCGCCTTCTGTTGCAGGAGGGCTTCGCGCGGGCTCGCGTCACGGGTCTCCAGGGCGGAGAGGTCGAGTTCCAGCTCCCGTGCCGACAGGGCGTCGGTCCGCTCACGTGCCACCCGTTTCTTCCAGTCCCGGAGTTCACCCGGGTAGGGCGTGGGCTGGAGAACGCCAAGCCAGTAGAGGTATCGTTTGTGTACGGGTTCGAACGCATGGAAGGTCTGTTGCATGATTTCCAATTGCTGCTGCGAGAGCCGGCCGGATTTCACCTCACCCGTTCCACCGCCCGTGGCCCCCGAGGTGCCTGGAGCCAGCACGATGATGACAAAACTCAGCACGGTGATGCCGAGGATCATCACGGGCATAAGGAGCAGTCGTTTGAGAATGTAGCTGGTCATCAGTCCTTGTACTTCTGCTGAGCCTGCGGTACCCACCAGCGATTCGAGTTGCTGCCCGCCAAACGAAACTGGACGTTCTGGATCCGCTTGTCGTAGGCGACCAACCGCTTGCCTACAAAGAGAAACGTGTACGGCTGTTCCTCATTGACGATCTCCTGGAAGCGGGCCAGTTTCCGGTAGCGCCGCTCGGCGTTCAGCTCGCGCCGGCACTCCTCGATCAGCCGGTCGGCCTCCTTGTTCCTGAAGTTGCAGAAGTTCGATTCCTTCTCGTCGGCCTGTGACGAGTGCCACAGTTGATAGGGGTCTTCTTCCCCCGCGCCCAACCGCCACCCCAGGGAGACGGCATCGAACTGCAACCGGTCCAGTTTCTCGGTGAACGCGGACCACTCCAGGTTGTTGACGCTCATGTCGATCCCGACCTTGGCGAAAGACGCCTTCATCAGGTTCGCCATCGCTTCGTACTCCGGAATGCTGGCCGGAATCAGCAGGGTGAACCGGAAGGAGAGGCCGTCCTTGTCGAGCACGCCGTCACCGTCGGCGTCCTTCCATCCGATCTCGGTCAGCTGTCGGCGTGCCCGCTCCGGGTCGAACGGCCAGGCGTGCCTGGGTTGATCTTTCCAGTAGGCCGGATTCTCCGGGTGCACGGTGTTGTGCTGAGGTATGGCATAGCCGCGCTGGATTTCTCTGCAGATCCGATCCCGGTCAATCAACATGGTGAGTGCCTGTCGCACCCGCTTGTCGGCGAAGATCGGCTTGCGCGCATTCCAGCCCACGAAGCGGTAGTTGCTGGCAATTGAAATGTTGATGTTGAACTTCGCGTTGAATGCCGGGTCGTTCTCCCGGGACTTCATCTGCGAAGGCAGGAGTCCCTGCGTGTCGAGTTTCCCATCTTCGAAAAGCTGCAGCTGAACCTGCATGTCCTTAATGAACCGGACGACCAGTCGCTTGAAGTGGGGTTTCCGGCCATAGTAGTCCTCGTTCCGGACGAAGACCATCTCCCGCTGGCGTTCCCACTTATCCAGACGCCATTCGCCGTTGCCGACCAGCAACTGGTTTTTCTCTCCGGTGTTGAACTCCTTGGGGTCGTCGTAGCGATAGTACGCCTCGGAAAGCGCCGTGAAACCCGCGGAATCGGCCCAGGCGTTGAAGTAGGGTTTGAACCAGGTGAAGCGAACGACGTGCGGATCCTGGTCCACCAACTCCACGGACTCGAGGTCCTGGAGGTAATTGCGATAGTGGCCGCATTCAATGCGGGGATCCATGATGGTCTTGTAGGTCCAGACGACGTCCCGGCCCGAGAAGGGCTTGCCATCGTGCCACTTGGCGTCCTTTCGGAGGTAGAACGTGAAGACCGGTTTCTCCTGGGCCAGATAGTCTTCCAGTTGTTCGTAGCGGAGGAGCTGGTCTTCGCGCTTGCCCGAGGTCTCTTTGGTGTCGAAGACCATGCACTTGTTCTCCGCGGACGCCTCGATCTTCCGGAGCGTCTCTTCCAGCGCATCGCGTTGTTTCTCGTCTCCGAGCAGGCGCAGGACCACGCGATCGCTTCCGCAGACGGGCGAGAGGAACTCGCCCTTGAAACCGCTCCGCTTCACATCGGCGATGAGGCGCTGGGCGACGGCTTCAGGAACGATCAGCTTTCCGTCCACGAATTCGCCCGGGCTGCTGAAGGTGACGTAGAACCACCACTGCGGGTACACCCGCGGCCCGAAATCACGTTTCAGGGACTCGCGATAGTCGTTGTTCATGGCGCCCACTTCGATGCAGACGGCCGGGCGCCCCTCGCCATCCACGGTGCGGATGCGGCGGATCTGAAGCTTCTTCTTCAATTCCGCGTCCCACGTGCGGTTCAGGTCTGCGGCCAGTGATTCGGCGTTCCCATCCTTGGGATAGACCAGACAAAGCAGTTCCTTGCGCCAGGCACGGGCCAGGCGGGGTTCCCAATGGCTCAGGTCCTGAAAGGCCCGCCCCGCCAGCGTGTCATGCGCGTTGCCGAACAGGTCGCCGATGTTGGCCGAGTTGTCGACCAGCGGGTTCAACGACTTGGGATCCTCGATGTCGGCGTCGACCAGCCAGTCGCCGTCATCCGCGTTCTCATCCCCATGCGGATCGGGATGCATGGCGGGGATTTCGACGTCTTCCGGCAGATCTTCGAAACCGGCCGGGCGCCTGCCCGCCGTCGCCTCGGACTTCGTCGCGGTATTCTGGAGAGGAAGGGCGGCCGCGGTCCGCGCGCCCTGCTGAAGGAGATTCAGTACCTGACGGTTCTGGGAGAAGAGATCCTCCTGCTGTCTCTTCAGTTCAACCAACCGCTGATAGCTGCGATGATTGTCGAAGACGATGAACCCCAGGAAGATGGTGGTCAAGGCCAGCAGCGCCACCGGCGCGATATCCCAGAAGATGTGGCGTTCACGCATGGACGGATTTCTCCCCGAGCTTTGCCGCCGTTATCGGGCGGACCACAGCCGTTCGAATGGGCCTTCGGGCGACTCCATCTTCTAACCGTCGAAGAAGAACCAGGCAACCGAATGCGCGAAGGTTAGTGAAGCGAACTTCGCTGTTGCCGACAACACCTTCGTCTGCGCCTGCGGCGACTACTTCGCCGCCCGCGGATCCAGCGCGTCCCGTAAACCGTCACCGAACAGATTGAAGGCCAGCACGGTGCCCACAATGGCCAGTCCGGGGAAGAGGCCCAACCACCAGGCTTCCATATAATGGTCCGTCGCCTCGGCCAGCATCCCGCCCCAACTCGGATACGGTTCCTGCACGCCGAGTCCCAGGAAGGAGAGGCCCGCCTCACCCAGGATGTTGCCGCCCACGGCCAGTGTGGCCACGACCACCAGCGGCCCGAGACAGTTGGGCAACACATGCCAGAGGATGATCCGCACGTGGCCGAGCCCCAGCGCCCGCGCCGCCGTGATGTAGTCCGCTTCCTTGACCACCAGCACCTGTGACCGCACCACACGCGCCAGACTGGTCCAGCCCACCAGGCCCAGCGCCAAAAAGACCACGCCCAGGCTGGGCCGGTCAAAGACGGCCGTGATCGCCACCGCCAGCAATACGCTGGGAAACGCGAAGACCGTGTCGGTCATACGCATCAGGACGGCATCCATCCAGCCGCCGAAGTACCCACTCAGCAGGCCGACCGTTCCACCCAGCAAAAGGCTGACCATCGTCGCCAGAACGCCCACCATCAGACTGACGCGCGCACCGTATAGCATTCGCGCGAATGAATCGCGCGCGTGATGGTCGCTGCCCAGCAAAAAGAAGTGCTTCGGCGGCCGGTCGGCGCCGGCATCCACGGTGGCTGTGGTCATCGGCGGCGTGATCTCCGCACCGCGGAACTGTTCGTCGTAGCGGCAGGGCGAGACCAGCGGCGCCAGCAGTGCGAGCAGTACCAGCACACCCAGGAGGACGAGTGCCGCCAGCGCCAGTCGGTTGGATTTCAACCGTCGCCAGCCCATCCGCCAGGGTCCGGCAGGAGGAAGGCTCGGTCGTCCTGTGTCTTTCGCGCCGTTGACCATGTCAGCTTCCCTGCCTCACGCGCGGGTCCAGGAAGGCGTACAGAACGTCCACCACCAGGTTCAGGAGCACGAAGATGCAGGCACAGAAAAGGCAGCTTCCCAGGATTACCGGATGGTCGCGTTCCAGAATCGCCTGGAAGGTGACCCGGCCGAGTCCGGGCAATGAGCATGCCGTTTCGGTCAGCACCGCGCCGGCCAGCAGGCCCGCCAGGTTCGTGCCGATCACCGTCACCACAGGCAGCAACGCGTTGGGGAAGGCGTGCCCAAGCAGCGCCTGCAACCGGCCGAGGCCTTTGGCTCGCGCGGTGCGCACGTAGTCCTGGGTCAGCGCTTCCGTCACGCAGTTCCGCGTCAGCCGCGCGATTAAAGCGGTGCTCAGCAACCCCAGCGTGAGCACCGGAATGACGAGGTACTCGATGTGGCCGGGTTCGTAGTCGCTGATGGGAAGCCATTCGAGTTTCACCCCCAGCAACAGGGTCAGCAGCATGGCCAGCCAGAAGGCCGGGATGGAGACGCCGACACTCGCGCCGGCGGCACTGGCATAGTCCACCAGCGTGCGCGGACGATGCGCCGAAAGCAGACCCGAGAGAAGTCCCAGCGAGACCGCGATGACCATGGCACCGAGCGCCAGTTTGGCGGTCACGAACGCGCCGCTGGCGATCATCTCCCTCACCGGGCGATGGTGCCGATAACTGCTCCCCAGGTCGCCCTGGACCACACCCAGCGCATACCGGCCGAGTTGAACGAACCACGGCCGGTCAAGCCCGAGTTGCCGGCGGACTTTCTCGCGCTGCCATTCGGGCGCCTTCTCGGGCACCAGCACGCGCACCGGGTCACCGGCCAGTTTCAACAGCACGAAGCAGATGATCAGGATGCCGAGAAAGACCGGAAGCGACTGGAGCACGCGGCGGACGATGAAGGCTCCCATCGCTCAGCGCTCCAGATCCACGTTCATGAAGTTCACATAGTTGAGCCCCGGTCCGCTGTCCATGGCGGTCAGGTTCTCGCGCACCCCTTTGACCCACGGGTGGACCATCAGCACGTTGGTGCGATTTTCGAGAATCGCCCATGGCAGGTCGTCGAGGATCAGGCCTTCGGCGCGCCGGTACAGCGCCATCCGCTCTTTCGGGTCCATGATGGACCGGCCCCGTTCCAGCAGCCGATCCACCTCGGGATTTCCGTACCGTACTCGGTTGTTGTCGGTCCACTGTTTCGAGTGGAAAAGAAGGTACAGGAAATTGTCCGGATCGTTGTAGTCGGCGACCCATGAGATGAGGAACAGGTCCGGCGGGTTCTTGTCCACGCGGTCGAGGAACGCCGCCCAGTCCAGCGACTGGAGTTCCACCGGTATGCCCACCGAGGTCAGGTCGTAGTGAATGGCGAGGACGAGTTTCTTAATGTCCGGATCGTTCTGATAGAGGAAGGTGATTTTTTCCAGTCCCTGCCCTTGGGGGTATCCGGCCTCGGTCAGCAGTTGTCTCGCGCGTGCAGGATCGTAGACCCAGGATATCCGTTGCGGGTCGTGCCCCGGCATGCCCGGCGGCAGGATGCTCTGCGCCGGTTTGCTGCGTCCTGTCAGGATCGTCTCGCAGAGGTGCTTGCGGTTGATCGCCGCGTTGATGGCCTGCCGGACCTTGGGGTTCCGGGCGAGGAGTGTCGGTGTGTAGACGCCTTCCTTGTCGGCCCGGTTCATGGTCATTCCGACGTAGGACGTGCGCAGGTAATCGCGACGGCAGATGAGGTCTCTGTGCTGCTCGGTCATGCGCTTCAGTTCGTTGAACGGGATGTCGGATACGTCGAAGTGGCCTTTCAGGAAACGCGCCAGTCTCATAGGCGGCGAAGGAACCACCTTGAAGATCACGCCATCCAGCGGGGGACGCCCGCCGAAGTAGGCGTCGTGCCGTTTGAGTACCAGACGGGAGTTCTCGTCCCAGCGGGCCAGTTTGAAGAGTCCTGTACCCACCGGGCGCCGCCCGAAGGTGCTCTTGTCCGCTTCCGCCTCCTCGACGGCTTCGCGCGGGATGACTGAGGCGTTGACCATGCCGATCTGCATCAGAAAGGTTGGGCAGGTTTCGGTCAACCGGACACGGAACGTGTAATCGTCCAGGACCTGAAGACCGCGCGTGTCGGGCAGGCGGCCTTCGCTTTCGATCTTCTCCTTCGCGCCGTCCACGAGTTCGAGAATCTGCATGTAACGCGAGACGGTGGGGTCCAGCAGACGCTCCCACGAGTACTTTACGTCGTGCGCTTTCATCTCGCGTCCGTTGTGAAAAAGCACGCCGCGCCGGAGATGAAATGTGTAGCTGCGCGTGGTGTCATCCCACGCCCAGCGTTCGGCGAGGTCAGGGGCCGGCTGAAGGTCCGCGTCATAGCGGACCAGACCGTTGAAAAGCTTTCGGCCCACCGCGTCGGAGAGCGTATCGGTGATCTGGACCGGATCGAGTGTCGGCGGGTTCGAGTTCATGGGCAGGCGAAGCACGCTCTGGCCGGGACTGAAATCCACGCCGCCGGTGAGAGCCAATGCGAGAAAGATGCATCCGCTGAAGAATGTGCAGAGGGCCACCGCCGCCAGTCGGCTCATCCAGAGTCTCCCGTCTACGCGTTACGCGCGGCGACGCAGTCGATCTCCACGCGCGCACCGGCCGGTAACGCGGCGATCTGGACCGTTGCGCGGGCAGGTTTGTGCATCCCGAAGAACTCGGCGTACGCCGCATTCATTGCGGGGAACTCCTTCAGGTCGGTCATGTAGACGGTCGTCTTGACGACGTCGCTGATCGAACACTCGGCCGCGGCCAGCACCGCCTGCAGGTTGCGCAAACACTGCTCGGTTGCCTGCTTGATCGTCTCGTTCCTTAGTTGGCGGGTTGCAGGATCAAGCGGGAGTTGACCCGAGCAGAAGACCAGGTTGCCGGCGCGGATCGCCTGACTGTAAGGGCCGATCGCGTCCGGCGCGGTGGCACTGCGGATTCGTTCGAGTTCGGACATGGTGTTCTCCAAGAGAGGAGTGAGGGGGGAGGGGATAGGGAAGGTGTGCGCCATTCGAAAGGCTCACGGCTCTAAGCAACGTCGAAGGGCTTCGCTCACGCCTCTCCTTTTGCCACCGTACCCGGTCCCATGATCCCCGATTGCTGGCTACTGATCGCTGACTACAGCCCTACCCTGGCGGCCAACTGAAGGATCGTCCGCCCAGAAGATGCAGATGCAGGTGGCGCACGGCCTGCGATTCGCCGCCGTTCAATACGATACGGTAGCCTGAACCGATCAGTTGTTCCCGTTTCACCACTTCCGTGGTGGCCAGCAACAGGCGGCCGAGGAGTCCCTCATCGGTACAGTCATGTACGACGCTGTAGTGTTTCTTGGGCATGATGATGACATGCGAAGGCGCCTTCGGCGCTATGTCGCGGAAGGCCATGAACTCGTCATTCTCATAAACGATCATGGAGGGGATCTCACGCGAGCCGATTTTGCAGAAGACGCAATCAGACATAAATGCCTTTCCATGAAGTAGTGCGCGACCAGATTACTTAAGTCCGGCCATTTAGCAAGCGTGCGCAGCTTGTCTTGGGCTCAGCGGGTGCGTGACCGAACGGGAAATGGTCACGATTTACCGGTTGACTGTCTGCACGATGTGTGGTTTGTTTCCAACAAGAGGATCTATTGGTTGGTTGTGCTCCTATGGCGTCAGCGCGGCGGGGAGTCCGGACGGAAGGAGGGACTCTATGGTCACCGAGACCCAGCAGATCGAGAAAGGGCAGTTTGCCTTGGACGACCGGGGGCGCTGGTGCAGTCCACCTGAACATCAACCGTGTCCATGCGCGGAGGGCTTGGCCGTCGAGAACCCCACGCAGTCCAACTGCCTGGTCTGCGCGAATTGGAATCCACGTCTGGGTTGCGTCTTGGGCCACAATCGGGCGTTGGACCAGGAACTCGCCCGTCTTACGGCTGTTGAAGTCGCCAGAAAACAGGCGCAGGCCTGGATGGAGATCGTACGGCTCGATCGTGCCATCTATCGGTTGGAGCGGGTGCTGAAGGACCATCCGGACAACGCCGAAGCGTATCTGGAACTCGCGAAGCTGTACGATCTGCCGCGGTATCAGGGCGCGGACAAGCGGCGCGCGATCGCGTTATACCAGCGGTTCATCGAATTGCGTGGAACCCAACACCAGAATGATCCGGAGGTGTTGGATGCGCAGCGCCGTATCCCCACGCTTTTGCGTTTGCCGCTTCCAGTGCCTCGTCGTGCGGAGGACGACGGCGGTCCGGTGCTGGCCACCTTCACGTGTTTCTACCGCTTTGCTTCGCTGTTCCACCTGGCCTTCGGGATCGTGACGCCGTACCGTCTGATCCTGGCACGCGTGGGCGATGCCGATCCGGAGAGTGGCCGGGCCGCCGTTGAAATGGGAGGAAAGTCCGAGCATTCCACGCGTTTTCTGCGCTGGATGGCCGGCGAGGAATCGCGCGAACGCGAACTCCGGCAGACGCAGCAGGAACTGGAACGCGTCTCGCTGCTGCCGCCTGATGCTGTTGCGCGCGAGAGCCGCGCCAATGTGGTGCTGGATTACGAAGGCATCCAGTCGGTGGGCATGGAACTCGACGACGCGCTCAAGGCCATCCGTGTGACCGTCTGCACCGGCCCGTTGCATCACGATCTGATCTTCCCCGACACGCGGCGCCATCAGGCCGAACACTGTGAAGCGCTGCTGAAACACCTTGCCGGCCGAAAGCGCCCGGCTCAGAACGGACCGGGCCACGAACCCACGCCACGGAGTTCGGTGGCGGGGGTTGAGTAGCGTGCAGGGATCCGTGATCGGCGGGTCGTTCGGTTATCAACCGACCCATACGTTGTTTACCGGCGTGTTGCGTTTGTGTTGTGGGCAGCGATTCTTGAGCCGAGCGAAGAGTGGAGCGACCTCTTCCGGTTTGCCGTCCGGCAAATTGAAAAGGAACCGCGTGTCGGGACGCGCCATGTCCAGCAGGGCGTTCATGGCCGCCTC
>CAYSBP010000060.1:0-14889 GCA_964429255.1 uncultured Planctomycetia bacterium | reverse complement strand
TCGGAAAACGGATGGAGTTTCTCGGCGTCGGCGTCTGGATCGGGGTTGAACCGACCCCTGTTAAGGCCGGCAAGGTGAATGACTTCCCTTTCCTCGTAGGGCCTGGCATTGCCCACACGTCTGACGTTCTCCCCCTTTCCTCGTAGGAAAGGGGGCCCGGGGGGATAGGACGCACGAGCACACACGACGTACACGTCTTTTTCCCCCAGGCGCGCGTTCAGCGCGCCGCGGGGGATTGGGGGATTCCGCGTTCCCCCTTGCCCCCTACAGCGCGCTGGGGGGAGAGCGTTCATGGGAGACTCGTTGGTCCTATCCCCCCAACCCCCTTTCCCACAGGGAAAGGGGGAGCCCAAAGAGGTGGGTAATGGGAAGCCGACTCGGAGAAGAAGAAGTTTGGATGACATCGCAGTTACGGTCATGCACCCGCCATGCACACGCCGTTCGCGACCAGGCGATTAAAGCCAGAGGCGTCAAGGCTGCCTAAGCGAAAAAAAACGCGAGGCCGTATCGTCTCGCGCAACCAACAGAGCCAACGACTATCGGTCACACCCAATCGGAGAGGCCGCGCTGCTTGTCGGCGTCCTCGGAACCCGGTTTGGCGCGTGGGCGCTCGTTCTGACGAGCGGTGTCCTTGTCAACATCCGAGACCGGCCCAAAGCTGAGCAAGACGCGATCGACAAGGACCTCCAACCGTTCCGTCGCCCGGGCACCCATCAGGCGGCTCATGAACTGCCCCACGCGCTCGGCCCGGTCGATGTCGGCTAAAAAGGCCAGCGTGGAAATGAGCAGCAGAGCCGCGACCAGACGCGCAATCGGGTGCGTGATGGGCCGCAGCCACCAACTCTTCTTGATCGGCTGGACGACGCAAAGCTCCGCGGTCTTCTCGATGCACGCCAGCGTCCGAGCCACCAGGCCCTTCGGTGGCTGGGGATGCGGGAGCGCTTCAATGCGACGCCCAATGTTCCTCAGTTCGTCGCTAAATTCGGTATTCTCGTTCATGGCCGCTCAGACCTCAACAAGCCCTTCAGCCTCACTAACGCACCGTGCAATCGGCTCTTCACTGTCCCCAGCGGTACACTCAGTACCTCGGCCGCTTCGCTCAAGGTCAATCCTTGGTAGAAGTGCAGTAGTACAACCTCACGCTCCTTCTCGGTCAACCCGGACAGGGCCGCGTGGACCCGCTCCACCTCGTCCCTGTGTTCGGCCAACTCCCCAGGCTGATCGCCAACTGCCGCCTGCTCCTCCGGTCCCCCTTCTCCTAACGGTACCTCGCCCCGCAACTTGCGCTTTCTGACATCGTCTCGAACCAAGTTCAGAGCTATGGCCGTGATCCAGCTCTTAAAGCTCCGATTCCGGTCGAAGGTCTTGGCACCTCGCACGGCCCTGACAAAGGCCTCCTGGAAAAGATCCTCAGCCAAGCTCTCATCGCCGCCCGTCACGTGCACCAAGAGTCCGTAAAGCGTTTTTTGATAACGATTAATGAGTATCCCGAGGCTCTCTTTGTCTCCTCTATGGAACAGGACCTCGTCACTCAGCCCCGAACTCTCGTCTGCCCTCCCGGGCTCATCCAAGCCGCGCGGGCTAGAAGTCTGGTCGGACTCCCGCGCATCCTTCTCTCTAGGTACGAGTGAAGGGGGCAAAGGGTTCGCTGAGTCTTCTTTTCCCGCGCTCGATTCCACCATACATCCCAATACTAGCCTATGAATGTGCGCCGTCAGTCGGATTTTTCGTCGTTTTCCCTGCACATGCAGGCCGCTCTGCGGTAAGTTTGTGACGCGTTCGAACCAACAGACCTCGGGATCAAACAGCTATGCCGGTACCCTTGGCCATCTTCTGGCACCAGCACCAACCATACTACAAGGATCTCAACAGCGGCGAGATGGCCATGCCCTGGGTCCGTCTCCACGGGATCAAAGACTACTATGGTATGGCCCGGCTGATCGAACACTTCCCCGGCATGCGCTGCACCATCAACCTGGTTCCATCCCTGGTCGCCCAGTTGATTGATTACGTACAGCACGGTGCAACCGACCCCTTCCTGCGGCGTACCCGGATCGCCGCAGATAGCCTTTCAGCCGACGATGTGCACTTCATCCTCGACCACTTCTATATGGCTCAATGGGACCGCATGATCCGCGTCCACCCGCGCTATTGTGAACTCCTGGAACGCCGCCGTTTTGGACGTCGTCCCGCCGCCAGCGCGGGGAGCGATTTCAGCGTTCAGGACCTTCGCGATCTGCAGGTATGGTTCAACCTCGTCTGGTTCCATCCGGTCTGCTTCGAAGAGCACGAGACGCTGCGCGCGCTGCGTCAGAAGGGCGCGAATTTCACCGAGAACGAGAAACAGGAGTTGCTGAAGGTACACGATCAGGTCCTGGCACGCATCCTGCCGCTCCACAGGGAACTCCAGGAGCGCGGACAGCTGGAACTGACCACCACACCCTTCTACCATCCGATCCTGCCACTGCTGATCGACATGCGCTGTGCCCAGGTCGCCATGCCGCGCACGCCGATGCCCAGTGGCTATAAGCCGCTGCCGGAGGATGCCGAGTATCAGTTGGAGCGCGCCGTGACCCACCACGAACAGGTCTTCGGCCGTAGGCCGGAAGGCCTGTGGCCGTCCGAGGGTTCGGTCTGTCCCGACTTGATCCCGCTCGTCGAGCGATTGGGTATCCGCTGGCTGGCGACGGACGAGGAGATCCTTTCCGCGTCCCTGGGCGTGGCGCTGCGCGGCAGTTTCGGGAAACTCGAAGCGCCCCAGCACCTGTACCGCCCCTGGAGAATCGAAGCGCACGGCGCGTCGGTGAACGGCATCTTCCGCGATCATCAGTTCTCCGATCTGATCGGTTTCCAGTATCAGAGCTGGGACGGTGAGGCGGC
This sequence comes from uncultured Planctomycetia bacterium, assembly GCA_964429255.1. GTDB lineage: Bacteria > Planctomycetota > SZUA-567 > H5-PLA8 > H5-PLA8 > CAYSBP01. The sequence goes on along the minus strand of CAYSBP010000060.1, from coordinate 12,009 downwards.
GGCCAACGATTTGCTCTCGAGAGTTGAAGCGGCCGGGCATGCCGCGCCCGCCGGCCAGGAGACCCTGGTCAGCATCATCCTGGATGGCGAGAACTGCTGGGAGCACTATCCCGAGCAGGGCACGAAGTTCCTCCGCTCCCTATATGGGCGCCTGCAGGACGGAGCCAAGGGCGTTACACCGGTGTGTGTTCGCGATTTCCTCCAGGCGCACCCACCCTCGCACCGCATCGAGAAACTCTTTCCGGGCTCGTGGATCAACCACGATTTCTACATCTGGGTCGGACATACGGACGACCGCAAGGCCTGGGAATACGTTTTCCGGGTTCGGGAGGACTTGGTGCGGGAGACGGAGAAGCGAGGCCGGTCGATGCCTTTCCGCCCGCAGGAGCATGACCCGAATCCGGAACTGGTCCAGGCCTGGGAAGAACTGGCCATCGCTGAGGGCTCGGACTGGTGCTGGTGGTACGGCGACGACCACACGTCAGGCAACGACGACGCGTTCGACCAGCTTTTCCGGAAACATCTGAAGAACATCTATACCTTCCTGAAACTCCCGCCGCCGTATTTCCTGGACCAACCGGTTCCCGGGCGTCGGGCGCCGTACTTCACGGCCCCCAGTGCGGCATTGCACGTGACGCTGGACGGACGCGTTACCAACTACTTCGAATGGCTCGGCGCGGGTACCTACCGCGCGGCGCAGGATATCGGCACCATGCATGCGGCCAGCACACCACTGGTCTCCCAGGTGCTCTTCGGTCACGACCATGGATACCTGTGCGTTCGCATCGACCCCGATGAGCAGTCGGGTGGGCAGAGCGGTTCGTTGCGCCGGGCATCACTGCTTTTCAGCGAACCGCACGGTGCGGCGCTGGTCATCGAGAAAGGCCCGCCGGTCACGGTACGCGGGGATGGCCATTGGCCTGGCAGCGCGCAGACAGCCCAGGTGGTGTGGGATGAAGTGATCGAAATCCGCATTCCGCTTGCCGCCTTGGGGATCCAACCCGGGAAGGAAGTCTCCTTCTTCATCGACGCGGGCGCGTCCAGCGGCGACCTGCAGCGCCTCCCGCGCGCCGGCGCCCTGCAGTTCACCCTCTCCGCTTCCGAGGCCGATGATCGCGACTGGATCGCCTGAGGCCAGCGGTCGGAGATCAGAGGTCAGAATGGCAGATGGACAGAAGACAGTGGTCCACTCGGACCGATCCGATCCGGTAGCCATCAACGCACCGCCGGCAGCGCCTGCAGGAAACCCATCATGAAAGGGCCCGCGATCGAGGTGCTTCGTCTTTCCAACCGATTGACCTACGCGGACGCCTACGCACGCCAGATGCAGTACGTCGAGGAACTCGCAGCCACACCCGCGCGCCGCGCACGGCTGATGATCCTGGAACACATGCCGGTCTACACGCTGGGCCGCGCCACAAAGCCCGAACACCTGCCGCTGGCGCCGGACGAACTGGCGCGCGCCTCCGACGCCGACGTCATCCGCATCGACCGCGGCGGATCAGTGACCTACCACGGTCCGGGACAATTGACCGCCTACCTCATCCTGCACCTGAAGTCCTGGAACATGCTGATCCACCAGCACGTGTGGAATCTCGAAGAGATCGCGGTCCGGTCAGGCGCCGCCTTCGGGCTCGAAGGCTTCCGCCTGGAGGGTATGACCGGTGCGTGGGCGAGGACGATGGATGGCGCGCCGGCCAAGTATTGTGCTATTGGGGTCGGATGCCGCCGCTGGGTGACCTACCACGGCCTCGGACTCAACGTGGACCTGGACCTGACGCCCTTCCAGCGGATCGATCCATGCGGTCTGGGTCGCCCGGTCAGCGATCTGAGCCGTTTGGCCGGCCGACGAATCACGCTGGACGAGGCTGCGCAAGCCCTTGCCGAGGCAACGGCTGCCGTGCTGAAGGACGACACGTCGGGGAAAGGGAAATCTCATTCGTGAACGTATGCTTCCCGTCCCGAACGGGGTCCAGCATCTCTCAAAAAACCGTTCCCGTAGTCCCCTCCCCTGTCTATCCTGTCCATCTTGTCGAGAGTAACTCCGACCTATCCTGTTGGGCTTATCGAAGCGCCTTCAGTCCCGGACGGGCGGTCTCGATCCACTTCAGCCACGCCTCCTCGAGACGATCCTGACTGGTCGCGCGTGTCAGTTCCAACAGCCGCGACTCCAGTTCGCCCGACTCCGGTGAATGGAGGATCAGGTCCATCGTCGCCTGGAGACCGGCCGTCTCGATGAGGTAGGCCACCAGGGCGAAGCCTTCGGCGTAGAAGAACTCCGGGTCGCGCGGGTAGTCCTTCATGCTCAACAGCTCGGCCAACGGCAGATAGGCCTGGCCGGCTCCGCGGCGCTTGAGGAAATCCAGGTAGAAGGCGTGTCGGAAGTCGGGTTCCATCAGCACGGCAAAGCCTTCGTGCAGCGCGCGCGGCAGGTCTTCGTGCCGCTTCATGTAGCTGGCCATCACCAGATGCATCAACTCGTGCGGCAGGACGGATTTCAGCAGTCGCGGCGAGGTCTGCCACGAATGGAATTCGAGGCTGTGCGCACCTTGTCCCGGCACATAAAGAAAGCGCGAAATGCCGCCGGTCCACGCCGCCTGCTTGGTGGCCTCGACATACTCCTCCTGGGTCCGGTGGATATAGACCTTGACCGGCGCGTTCGTCCAGTCGACCGCGATCCCCGTCAGCGACTGGATGCGCTGGAGGTGCGCGTCGAGGTTACTCGCCACCTCCTGCGCCAGCTTCCCGTTGTAATGATGAATCGTGAAGAATGACTTCTTGAGGACCTCGAAGTCGCCGGCCTTGGAGTCCGCGTGGATGGCCTCGTCGACGGGATCGAGACGGAAGCGGAGCGCTTCGCCTGTGACGCCAAGGACCTTCTCGATCTGTTCGCGCAGCACCGCAACGCGTTCCGCGCTCGGACGCTGCGCGGCCAGGCCCAGCGCTCGAGCGTATAGGCCGGTGGCGGCGCGAAGATCCTTGCGGATCTCCTCCAGGCGTCCGGCAACGTACAGTACGGCGGGATGCGCGGGGGCAAAACGGATCACGCGGGCAACATCGGCCTGCACGTCGTCGGCTTTGCCCGGCTGCAAGCGGCGCAGGATGTCGTTGATCGCCGCGGTGGCGTAGAGATTCTCCAGCCGTCCAGCCAGCGCGGGGTCGAGGGCGAAGGCGCGTTCCAGTTGGCTCGCGGCTTCGCCATACCGTTCATTGTGCAGAAGCTGCTGGGCGTGTTTGGCCAGGTAGACGGCCATCTCGCCGGATGCCTGGTCGGCCGCATCCGGACTGTATTGCAGTGCCGTCTCGAATTCGCGCAGGGCGGCCGCATAGTCGCCGGCCGCGGCGGTTCGACGCGCGTGGTCCAGCAACTCGCCCAGGCGCTGTCCTTCTCCGGCCAGCGACGTCAACCCGTCGGCTGCCAGCGCCGAATCCGGCTGCAGTTCGCGAAGCCGCTTGAAGCAGAACGCGGCCTGCTCGAACCGGCGAGCCTTTTGCAGGCGCTGGCCGAATTCGCCGTAGGCTCGCGCCAGCAATGCGTTCCGTTCCGGCTGGTTCGGATCGCCGCGACGGGCCCTTTCCATCTCCTCGATGACCATGAGGTACCGCCCGCGCGCGAGCTGTTCGCGAGCCATGCCCAGTTGGTAGGCCTGGCTGGACTCACGCTCGATCCGTTCGATCTGGGAACGCTGAAGCTTGACCGTCCCCTGAGGTACCCGGATGGTGACGGTCTCGCCGTCTTCCTGGATGACTTCGCCGCGGAGAACCTTGCCGCTCTTCAGATAGACCGTGTCGGCCAGTGCGATAGAGGCCCCGCAGAGGAGGCCTAACACCAGAAGCAGAAATGGCCGGAGGAGTCTCATGGCCGCTCATGTCCCGACCCGCGTGGACCGACCCTGTGAGGATACCATCCTGTAGATACCCACGTCACATGCTTTTGCGGAGGAGCAGGATCGGCCTAAAGATCCATTCGATCCTGTGCCCATTCCGGCTATCATTGAGGCTGGTGTAACGAACTGTTCCCAGCCTAGTGCTCAGTCACACCTAAACATGGGGGTCTGCCGGGGTGCTTTTGAACGTGCGCTTCGTTGCTCCACAACGGCGTATCTGCCGGATACGCCTTTTGTGTCGCGCCTCAATCACGCTCAGAATCCATCCTGGCCCACCCCACCATTCAGGTGTGACGGAGCACTAGCAGCCGGTTGAAGGAGGGGCTGTTGTATCCTCTCTCCCCTCTGTGAGGGAAAGGCTCAACGGGCCGTTTGGGCATCGTCTGCGGAGCTGTTCCGGTGAAACTGCTGATCGTCGAAAGCCCCGGCAAGATCAAAAAGCTCCGCTCGTTCCTGGGCGCGGGCTGGAACGTCATGGCCTCCATCGGCCATGTCCGCGACCTGCCCAAGAGGGAACTGGGCGTCCGCATCGGTGCGGACAAGGTCGCACTCAGCTATGTCAATTCGGCCGAAAAACAGCGGACCATCGACCAGCTCAGGCGTACCGCCGACGGAGCGGACGAGGTCTACCTGGCGATGGACATGGACCGCGAAGGCGAGGCCATCGCCTGGCACGTCGGCCTGTTGCTCGAAGAGCCAAACTGGCCCAAGATCAAACGCGTCACCTTCACTGAAATCACCAAGAAGGCGCTGCTGGATGCCTTGAGCCGGCCGCGCCGGGTGGACACCCATCTGGTGAACGCGCAGCAGGCCCGCCGCGCCGTGGACCGGCTCGTCGGCTTCAAGGTCTCGCCGATCGTCTGGGCCACACGCAACGCGGGCAGCAGCGCCGGTCGCGTACAGTCCGTCGCCGTTCGGCTGGTCGTCGAGCGCGAACGCGAGATTCGCGACTTCAAGCCGCACGAGTACTGGAAGATCAAGGCGCGCCTCTTCCCCGAAGGCCGGAGCGACTCCGCATTCTGGGCTGAACTGCAGACGCTCGACGGAAAAGATGTGGTCTCAAAGATCGAGGCGGAAGAGGCCGGGAAGCAGGTCGTCATCCCCAGCAGGGCCGACGCCGATCAGTGGGTCGCACAGTTCCAGAACGGTACCTGGACGGTGGTCAGCCTTGCGAAGAAGACACAGGAGAAGGCGCCTTTCGCGCCGTACATCACCAGCACGCTGCAGCAGGCCGCGAGCGTGAAGCTGAAGTGGGGCGCCCAGAAGACGATGCAGGTCGCCCAGGCGCTCTACGAAAAACACGGCGCGATCACCTACATGCGCACGGACTCGCCGACCATCAGCACCGAGGCCGTGGCGATGGCGCGCGATTTCATCGGCCAGCATTTCCCGCCCGAATACCTGCCCGAGAAGCCGCACGTCTTCAGAGCGAAAGCCGTCAACGCGCAGGAGGCGCATGAATGCATCCGGCCCACCGTGGTCGACCACACGCCGAAGACCATGACGGAACTCAGCGCGGACGAATCGAAACTCTACCGCCTGATCTGGACGCAGTTCGTCGCCTGTCAGATGGCTTCCGCGAAGTACCACGTCACGACCATCGACATCGAAAACGGGCGCGGGCTCTTCCGCGCGCGCGGCCGGCAGGTGCTCTTCGACGGCTGGACCAAGTTGACCGGAACGGGGTCGCAGACCACGAAGGACAAGGAGGGCGGCGACTCGGACGACGAAGACCAGGACTCAGGCCTGCTCCCCGATGTCGCGCAGGGCCAACCACTTGGATTGCAGGAACTCAAACCATCGCAGCACAAGACGCAGGCGCCCAACCGCTACACTGAAGCGACGCTCATCCGCTCCATGGAAAAGATGGGTATCGGCCGCCCCAGCACCTACGCCGCGATCATGGAGAACATCCGGCGGCGCGGCTACATCCGCGAGCAGAAACGCGTCTTCCACGCCGAACCCGTCGGCGAGACGCTGATCGGCCTGCTGATGCGGCACTTCCGCGACACGTGGATGGAATACCAGTTCACGGCGCGCATGGAAGAGGACCTCGACAAGGTCGCCGACGGCCAGATGAACTGGCACGCGCTGGTGATCCGCTTCAACACGCAGCTGGACGAAGTCGCCCGGCATTTCCCGCAGCGCGAACCGAACGAGGCGAAGGCCGAGGCGCCCCCGCCCGAGCCGACCGACGAGAAGTGCGAGACGTGCGGCAAGCCGATGGTCATCCGCACCGGCCGCCACGGACGTTTCATGTCCTGCACGGGCTTCCCGACCTGTCGGAACGCCCAGCCGCTGCCGGAAGACCGGGGACCGGCGTGCGAGAAATGCGGCAAGCCCACCGCGCGCCGTACCGGATCGCGCGGCGCGTTCTGGGGTTGTACGGGATACCCTGAATGCCGCTTCATCAAGGATATGACGCCTGTTGCGGAGGGAGCGCCGACCTCGCAGCCGGACGCGGGTGAAGCCGCCGCTGCTCCACCGGCCGCGCCCGTTGCAACGCCCGCCAAGTCCAAGCGCACGCCCAAGAAGAAAGACGCGCCTTCCGTCGACGGCTCTTCGGAAGCATGATGTATTGGGTTCCATGGGTGGCCGACCTGATGGAGAACCCCGCGAATCCCGGGACGGTGGAGAAGCTCTGCCGCCAGGGGCTGGTGAGCGCCGACGGTGTGGCGGCCATCGCGAAGCGACGGGTACCGGTGGAAGCCGGGACGCCGGTCTTGGTCCGTTGTCTCGCCGCGGTCAGTGGCACGCAGTCGAAACTCGACTACACTTCAGAGCACCCGTTCCACCGCATAGGGAGCCCGGCCGAGCATGCCCGACCCGAACAACATTCTGGCTGACCTGAATCCGCCGCAGCGCGAAGCGGTGGAGACCGTCGAAGGCCCCCTGCTGATCCTGGCCGGCGCGGGATCGGGCAAGACGCGGGTCGTGACGCGACGCATCGCCTATCTGATCTCCCAGGGCGTACGCCCCTGGCAGATCCTGGCCATCACCTTCACCAATAAAGCCGCGGGTGAGATGCGCCGCCGCGTCAACGAGCTGGTGGGGTCATCCGGCGCCTGGATCTCGACGTTCCACAGTTTCTGCGCGCGGGTGCTCCGTCGCGAAGCGCCGGTGATAGGCTTTTCGCCCGAGTTCTCCATCTACGACGAGGACGATTCGATCAGCCTGCTGCGCGAGATCGTCAAGGAACTCCAGTTTGACGACAAACGCTACTCGCCATCCAACCTGCGCCATGCCATCTCGCGTCTGAAGAATTCCGGCCAGCGCCCCCAGGACATCGTCGGCAGTTCGCTGCATCGGCGGATCCTGCAGCAGGTGTATGAAACCTATCAGCAACGCCTACGGAAGAACCAGGCGTTGGATTTCGACGATCTGCTGCTGAGCGGCCTGGCGCTGCTGCGGGATCACCCGGAGGTTCTGGACCGCTACCGCGGCCGATTCCATTACGTCCTGGTGGATGAGTACCAGGACACCAATGCCTGCCAGTACCAACTGGTCAAACTGCTCGGGGAGAGGCACCGCAACGTCTGCTCCACGGGCGATCCCGACCAGTCCATCTATGGTTGGCGCGGCGCGGATGTCCAGAACATCCTCTCGTTCCAGAAGGATTTCCCCGAAGCCAAGGTCGTCCGGCTCGAGCAAAACTACCGCTCGACCCAGGGCATCCTGTCGATCGCCTCGGCCGTGATCCGCCACAACCGGGACCGCATGGAGAAGAAGCTGTGGACCGCCGCGGAGGGCGGTGAACGGCCGGTCTCGCTGATTCTGGATAACGATGAACTGGAAGCCGCCGAGGCTGTCGCGCGCATCCGCAAGGCGATCGATGCCGGCCGAAACTACTCGGATATCGCCATCTTCTATCGCACCAACGCGCAGTCGCGCAGCTTCGAAACGGCACTGATCCGTGCGGCGCTGCCCTACCAGCTCGTGGGCGGAACACCCTTCTACGAACGGCGCGAAGTGAAGGACGCGCTGGCCTACCTGCGCCTGATCGTCAATCCCGCCGACGACGTGTCGTTCAGGCGCATCGTCAACGTCCCGCGCCGGGGCCTGGGCGATGCCACCATCGACCTTCTCGCCGCCGAATCCGCCCGGCGCGGCGGTCCCATGACCGCGTTGCTGAAGGCGTCGGAATGGCTGGAGAGCACCTTGAAACCCAAGCCGCGCGCGGCGCTCCGCGAATTCGGCAGGCTGCTCGACGCCTGCCGCCTCCAGCCCAGTTTTCCCGTCGCCCCGCTGGTGGAGTTTGTGCTGCAGGAAAGCGGCCTGCACGAGGCGCTGGAGAAGGCCGGCGAGGACGAGCGGTTGGAAAACCTTGAGCAACTGCTCAACGCCGCGGCCGTGTACGACCATGAACAGGCGACCGTATCGAAGGCGCCGGCCGGCCCGCCGCCCGAGCCCGGTGCCTTCGACGGAATCGACGAGTGGCCTGTCTCGTCGCCTTCGCTCTCCGGCTTCCTCGAAAACGCGGCGCTGGTCCAGTCCACCGATTCGTGGGAGAACGAGAACGACCGCATCACGCTGATGACGCTGCACATGGCCAAGGGCCTTGAATTCCCGGTCGTCTTCCTGGCGGGACTCGAGGAAGGGCTGCTGCCGCTCATCCGCATGCGGACCGACGCCTTTTCCGAGGACGCGTACGATGAGGAGGCGGCGCGGCGCGCGATCGAAGAGGAGCGGCGGCTCTTCTATGTCGGTGTCACGCGCGCACGCGAGGAACTTTTCCTGCTGCGCACGCGTTTCCGCATGCGCTATGGCCGAAGCGAAATGGCGCGGCCATCCCGCTTCCTGGGTGAGATCCCGCCGGACCTGCTGCAGGGACCGCTCGACGACGCCTTCCTCCGAGCGACCGCACCGCACCTACGGTCCCCATCGGCGTTCTCGTCCAAGAGGGACGACGAACCGGCGCCGCTACCCGCCAGACGACACGGCCACCCCGTGCCGGAGCCGTTCGCTTCCGCAAACCGCGACGGGGATATCGACGACGATTCCAGCCAGCTCGAATCGAGCGAACTGGAGGTGGGGGCCCGCGTGCATCACGCAAAATTCGGCGACGGCGTGGTCGAAGAGATTTCCGGCCAGGGTCTGTCCACCAAGGCGCGCGTCCGCTTCCGTTCCGGCAGCCGACTCCTGCTGCTGGCCTACGCGCAACTCAAGAGACTCTAGCCTGACCTTCAGCCACCCAAATCCCCCCCAGTCCATACGGATGGACTCGCATTTAAACCGTTATTCTACAATGTGTTGTGATTGAAAATTTCTGCGGAGCAAAGCCGCTGATTGGCCCGCCCACAGGCAACGTCAAAGGATGTCATCAGCGGGATGGAGCTTCTGCCTTGAGCGATTGGAGCAACAGCTGCGCCTCGTTTCCCCTTGGAGCATTGGGGGCAATGGACTCCAACAAGCGAATACATTCGGTCTTGAGCGGGTGGGCTTTTTCCCGGCGTCCCGCCGGCATGTTCTTCAGGATCAGGCGAAGGGTGTCGGCTCGAAACCAGACGCACTCGCTGAAGCCGGGGTCCAGTTCACAGGCGCGCCGCGCCCATGACAGGCTCTCCCGCAGTAGTGCCTGGCCATCGGCGCCCGTACCCGATTCCGCGGCCTTGCGGGCCGCACGCGCCATGGCAAGGCACCCCAATGCCGGCATCCGTGTGTCGGGAACAGGAGGCGCGAAGGCCTTCAGGATTTGTTTCTCTCGGCCCATCTTGTCCAGTTGAGGAATGACCACCGCCAGACGCCCGCGCCCGACAGCACAACCTGCTGATGAAGTGTCCTCCTGCAGGGCCGCCCGGAGAATATACTCCTTGGAAATCAACGCATACGCCTCGTAGAAGGCCGGGTTGATCGCCAGGGCCTCGCGCGCTTCCTGGTGCACTCGATCCAGCAGGCGAATGGACGGGTCCGGCGTTACCTCGCAGGCCCATGCCAAGTGCGCCTCGCCCAGCCAATAGTGCCCTTCAGCCAGCGTCAATAACGGTACCGTGTACGAAAAGCCGAAGCGCTCTTCACGAACCAGCATGTGGCGCAGCCCATACTTCGAGATGATCCTGCACTGCGCCGGGTCAGGCATGGACGATTTCAGTAACTCGATGGCCTCGCGGTGCTTTCCGCTCAAAGCCCAGTTGCGTGCCAACAGAATGACCGCCGGAAACGGATCGTAGACGTAAGCATCCGGCTTGCCCTGTCCCTCCTCGAAATGCTCGGCGGCGGAACGCCGGAAGGCACGCGCCTCGGGCGGGTAGATGTCCGTGCTTCGCTCTATTTCCCGCGCCTGCCACTCCAATTCCTTGCCGTAGAAGACATGCGGAAGGACCCCTTCCGGTTGGCGCTCCATGGCTTGGCGCATCAACGCCAGGTTGTCACCCCAGAGCGGCGCGCGCTGCAGGGAAAGGACCGCCAGGAACGCGATGTATAGCGCACATAAGACCGGACCGGCGTACGCCATCAAAGGCCCTGCCTTCACCGTCGCTTCAGTTGCTTTCGCTTTCCCGGGAATGAGCCTGCTCAGACCCGCCGCCACTTCGGCCACCACCAGCAGCAGCCCCGCCGAAGCAAGATACGCATAGCGGTCCTGCATGGGATAGCCGATGGCAATCACGTTACATGCCGGCCCCAAGGCCCCGAAGAACCAGAGCCACCCGAAGATGGCCCTGCGCCGTGACCCGGCCAGCGCCACGCTGCCGCCCACAAGCACCAGCCACACCAGCAGATTCAACCAGAGTCGCACGTCGCTCAGCGATACGATATCGCGCACCGCATACATGGCGCTCAGACCCACGGGAACGAGCGTGTTCCACACATACCGCAGGAACAGTCCGGTATCCGTGAGCAGTGCGGTGAACCACGTGCCGCCGGGCGGCGGACGATCGGCCGTCTCGTAACTGTTCAGTCCCACGAACATCAACGCCATGGCCAATGCGAATAATGGTAATAGGCGCAATCCGGCCATCCACCACCGGGGGGGCAGGCGCCCTTCCTCCACGTCGGACGAAGGCCCGCCCGCAAGTTGCCGCGGTGCGCCATCCTCATTCCGAGCCGACAGGATGCCCGCGATCCCGGGAGAAAACCCGCCTGCGAGCCGCCTGGGTCCTCCCAGTACTTCCAGTGCGATAAAGACGGGCAACCAACCCAACGCCAGCGGTTTGCTCAGCAGCGCCGCGGCAAAGGCCAGCACCGCCCACACGACGCCCTGCCATCTCCCATGCCACTTCACATACGCCCAGAGCGCAACCGCGCCGAAGAAGAACGCAAGCGCGTTGCTGCGCTCGGCAATCCACGCCACCGATTCGCAAGCCATGGGGTGAACAGCCCACGCACCGGCCGCGAACAAGCTGCCGCGGCGCCCAACGCCCAGTCGGCTCAGCGTGCGCCAGAGAACGAAGGCGCTGGAGACATGGATCAGCCAGCTGATGAGCCTGAAACTCCACGCAGCATCCAATCCGAAAAGAAGCGCATTCAGGCGCTGAACCAGAAAGGTGACGGGCGTATACTGAAAGTAGTAACGCGTGGTAAAGGCCTTCCACCAAGGCCACGCGCCATTCACCAGTGGGTTTTCGCCAACCAGCACCGAATCATCCAGCGCACAGGCGCGCGCGAAGAAACAGCCCGCCACCGGAAGAATGCCCAAGCTGGCCAGGAACAGGAAGACGCAGGCGTAGCGACCGGACCGACCAGGGTATTTTTCAGTCAAGAAGTGCCGCATCATGGTGTGACTCGTGCCGGACCTCTATGACCAAGCCCTTTCACGATCCGACAGGATAACGCCCGGATCGCTCATCCCTTCCATGCGCTCCAAGAGCGCAACCGTCGGGGAAGACGGACCTGAAGAACTTGAAGATCCATATCGCTTCCTGTTCCATCAGAAGCTCCGTTTTCCGCATCCATTCTATCGCCAGGCAGTTGGAAAAAAAGCCCCCCGAATCCGGGGGGCTCTTCAGGCCGCAGACACCACCTGGTCCATGGGCCATTCTTCAGTCCGAAATAATATCCGTTTCAAGCTCTTCCGGAAGAGTTGCCGAAATGTCACCAAGAAAGATATTGTCTGTTGTATCGCCGTCATCAGCATCCTTGATGGCTCGCGTCTCGGCACTATCCATCCATTCCACCGAACCGGCAC
>CAYSBP010000059.1:0-14917 GCA_964429255.1 uncultured Planctomycetia bacterium | reverse complement strand
TGGAAAACAGCCTGCTGGCGACACGCTTCGCCCTGGATCCGCAGGGCTGGCTCGACAGGGTTACGAGCTGTGTTGCAGGCACGCTGACAACAACAGCAAATGTCTATGCAGATATGGATCAGCTCTCTCTCCATGAACTGGAGGAGCAGGTGCAGGCAGCGGAGCAGAGCGTAACGGGTCTCGATGCAGCCACGCTCAAGAAGCTCAATTCAGACAGGAACAGGATATCAAGATCCTACGGAGCAATAGAGGTAGGGAGTTTCCTTGAGGAAACATTTGTGCTCCCAATGGAACTCGACCTCCTATTCGATATTCCGCATATCGTGGCCAATTGGGAGAGCCTGCAACATCAGCTTGGTACCACGCTTCCCCCGGACATCCCCCGCGACTCAAGCGATGCACTCTTGGCGATTCCGAACATCACGACTCGCATTCTCACGATAGTCCTTGCCAGCTTCGCGAAGGGCGGACTGGCAACAACCACAACGATGTATGACGCACTCCTCTGGGAATTGCAGAAATCCGTCAACGATCAGAAACTACCGACTCGCGGGCTGTGTTTCGATGTGGACCATGTCACCTCCATGTGGTGCTTCCCTGTGTTCGTCACGAAGGATGGCCAGCTTGCGGGTACGGCGAGGACGATCTCTCAAAGCATAAGTCGCGAAACCGGCAAGAAATGGCGACCGGCAGTCGTGCAGAATCCCAAGCAGCTTAAGAAAGCAATCACAGATGCTGAAGCAATGTTGGAATCCGATTAAGGTCACCGAGCAGAGCCATCAGCGCTTGACGCCCATGACGAGATTGTGGACACTTTGTGGACAAATGGTGCTCGGCATGCCGGGTATGGTGGTAAATGGGGAAGTTTGGAAGGCGTTCTGAAGGAACGGCTTAGGTGTAAATCGGTGGTTGGCAAGAACTTGCGAAAACGGCACTGAAGGCGCTCATAACCTGAAGGTCGTTGGTTCAAATCCAACCCCCGCTACCAATTTAAGCGGCTCATTGGTAAATACTTACGAATGCCAATGAGTCGTTTCTTTTTGTCCCGAAATTGCCCGTTGTGGACAATTTGTGGCCGTTCAGGGCTGATCTTGCCAGTTCATTGGTTGGCAGCACCGATCGCGATTGGCGAATTCCTTAGGAAAATGGTCTTCCCCGTTCGTCCTGCCGCAGTCGAAACTCATCGGATCAGGCCCGCAGCCTGAAGGTCGCTTCGCGTTGGCACTTGGGGCTGCGCGCGTTGATTGCTTGCTGCGCCTGGTGAAAGCCATCTCCGTCTTGTGTTGCGCAGGCCAAGCCCATATCCTTCGATGCTAACCAGGTTTGCTTCCCAGAGCTCAGAGAGAATTGTTCGCCGTGGAGTGATGTTAAGGTGCCCATTTCGTTACTTGCTGAAATCGTGTTGATTGCCGTTGGCTTGGCAATGGACGCCTTCGCCGTCGCCGTTTCCAGTGGCGTCACTCTGCGCAAGATGAAGCTTCGCCACGCCATGCGTATCGCGGCCTTTTTTGGATTCTTTCAGGCTCTTATGCCGTTGCTGGGGTGGTTGACTGGAAGAGCCTTCCGTCAGTACATCTGCACGTACGACCACTGGATCGCGTTCATTCTTCTCGCCATCATCGGCGGAAAGATGATCTACGAGGCCCGTCGATCCCGTGACGAAGAGACGGTGTCAGACCCCCTGAATGTGTATGTCCTTTTCACGCTCGCCATCGCCACCAGCATCGATGCACTGGCCGTCGGTGTGACGTTCTCATTTCTCGACGTGGACATATGGCAGTCTATCGGTGTCATCGGCGCCATCACGTTCGTGGTGTCATTCATCGGCACGCAGCTCGGCAAAACATTCGGCCACCTGTTCGAGAACCGACTCGAGATCATCGGAGGGCTGATTCTGATCGGCATCGGCCTCAAGATCCTGGTTCACCACCAGTTCCTGGGGGGGTGATTGCGGCTTCGCCTCCAACGACTACTGCGAATGCGCGCGGTAGAACCGGAGCATCTGATTTGTGGCATCCGCGTCAGTGAAGCGGAACCAGCCGGGGGCAAGCTCCACGGCCGTGCCCAGCTCCATCCAGTTGGTCGCCGGCAGCAGGAGATTCGTCGTGGCATTGATGGTGAATGCACCGGCCACCGTGCCGATCAGATCGGTCTGAACCGGCCCGTTGGTCAGGGCCGTAACCGCCACAAAGGCGGATTCTGCCGGCGCTGTCGCATACGTAATCTGCAACTGCGGCGGCGTGCCTGATGCGGTTTCGCGGCTATCAAAGCGGCGGGCTGACTTGGTGGTCTCGTCGCCGATGACGATCCACCCGAAATTGCTTGCCGCGTTGGCAGCCCAAGACTGCACGTCTGCGGCAAGTTGCGGGGAAGCCCACGTGTAGATGCCGGACACGGTTCCGACTGTGGTTGTGGCAGAGGCCGCCAGGACATAGGTTCCGCCGTTCGTGGCCCAGGCGACAGTGTCGTAGAACCGCCGCGTCCATGTTGCGTCACCCACGGTAGCCGGAGCTCCTGCGCCGTCGTTCAAGTTACCGGCGTCCGACGTGCCTTCGCCCCAGTCCGCGGTGAGGCGGTGGAGGGACATGGGGGATGAGGTGACGGCAGCGGTCTTGTTCAGCTTCAGACTGAGAGCCGCCGACGTAACGATCGCGCCCGCCGGTAATTGCCCGGACAGGTCGAACGCCAGGAGTGCGCGTCGGTCGCCCTGTGTCCCGACGAAGTTCTCGGCCCGGCCGGAGAAGAGGTTGCCCAGGGCATTGCTCCGCAAAGGATTCTCCGAGAAGATCGTATTGTCCTTCGATGGAGCGAGTGTATTCGTGGCCGCGACGGCAGGGACAATCTTGAAGATGCCTCCGCTGGGCAGGCCGGTGGCCGGGTCGCTTTGCGTGGGCGCGAGCGTCACCTTGGTCGCGACGTACAACTCGCCCTGCTCATCGCGGCCGAAGGCCATGATGCGCGTGGCAAAGGGGTTGCCTCCGATAACTCGCAGAAACGCCAACGACCAGGCGTTCGGCGCTGTTTCTTCGAGGCCCAGTAGGGTCCCGCCAGGTGTCCCGAAACTGCTGCTCCAGTCGCCAAAGACGTACTTGCCCACGAGACCGGGGATCGCGCTTCCTCGATAGACGTAACCTCCGGTAACGGACAGACCGATTTGCGGCGGCCCAGTGGTGATGCCGGGATGGGCGTACTGGGCCACCGGGTCGATCAGGGGCAGGCCGCCGTTCGGAGCAGTGGCGTCGAAGTCGAATTCGCCCTCCTTGACACGCCACCCGTAGTTGCCGCCGTTGGTGACGATGTTGATCTCTTCGTACCTGCCTTGCCCCACATCGGCGACGAACAGCCGGTCCGTTCCGCCGGGACCGATGTCGAAGGAAAACCGCCACGGGTTGCGCAAGCCGAAGGCGAAGATCTCCTCGCGCGCACCGTTCCCCTGCCCGACGAAGGGATTGGACGGCGGGATCCCGTACTGGCCGCCGGGCCCGTTGCTGCCCAGCGGATCGATACGCACGATCTTGCCGTGGAAATTGGTCTTGTCCTGCGAGTTGCCCAACACGCCACTCGGCCCCGGAGAGGTCGTGCCGCTGCCACCCGTGTGACCATAGCGATTGTCATTGGCGCCACCGCCGTCTCCGATGCTGATGTACAGCAGGCCATCGGGACCGAAATCGAGCTGGCCGCCGTTGTGGTTGAACTGCGGCTTGTCGAACGCCAGTACGATCCGCTCCGAGGACGCATCGGCCACGTTCACATTGCCGGTCGTGACTTGGTATTCGGCAATGGTGCTCCGACAGTCGACCGGCGCACTCGTCGTCCCGGGTGCGTTCGTCGACACCGCGCTATAGAAGACGTAGAACTTGCGGTACCCCGGCGACACGGCGTTGGTGTAGCCGGGATGAAACGCCAGCCCCAGCAGACCCCGCTCGTCAAAACCCGGTCGCTCAGGCACAAGCTTGTCGGAGATATCCAGAAACGGCTGAGGAAGCATGGCACCGTTCCGGATGACCCGAACCTGTCCGCGTTGCTCGCATACGAAGAGACGGCCTGAGCCGTCGTGTGCACTCGCGACGCACACGGGCGCCTGAAGGCGGCCGAGACTTACCGGCTCAAGTGCAACCACGGGGAAGTCGGCCCGCACGGTCATCCCCGCGACCAACAACACGAGCGCACCCCATAAAGCAACAGTCCTCAGACGCATGAGAGACCTCCCTTACCTGTACTCGTCAGCGACGCGAAATGCGAGTCGCCACCAGAAAATCGCTTGCTTCGAGTGTTAGGATACCCTAACATTGTTTCCATGTCTAGTGAAAATCGATGTCAGGAAGGACTGTCTCTGAAACAGGAGACCTACATCGAGGTGATTGGCGAAATGGAGCGGCGGCACGGGCATGCACACGTCACAGAACTCGCCAGAGAACTAGGAGTGAGCAAACCCTCCGTCGTGCAGATGCTCCGGCGACTTACCGAGGCAGGCGTAGTCAGAAAGACCGGGGAGATCACATTGACCGAAAAGGGGCGGCGCACGGTGCAGGAGCTGGGCGACCGGCAAGCCTTGCTGCAGGACTTCATGATTACGGACCTGGGGATGGACCGGAAGATCGCGTCTGAGGAGGCATGTCGCATGGAACATATCGTGAGCCCGACATTCATTCGGAGTCTGCGACATTTCAGAAAGGGCTTGGATGAGCACGGTAAAAGACACGTTTCGTGACCAAGTGTTCTTGTCTGAGGTTTCTTTTGAATCATTGGTTAGGCTGGCCTAACAGCCGAACCCAACACAACGAGGAGGCCAGGATGAAGAAGCGGGTAGTGGCGGCACTGACAGGAGTGGGGCTTATTGCGATGGGCGGCGCGACAACCGCGGAGACAGTGGACGACCGTATATCTCGGCTAGAGCAGGAAGTCCAGGAACTCAAGGCGGGGAATCAGGGCTCTGGACACGCGAGCGGCGTCCAGCTCGGCGGATACGGCGAGCTTCACTACAACCATCTGTCCGGCGACGGCGGCGCCGCAGACAAAGAGGAGATCGACTTCCACAGATTTGTGATTTACTTCGGGTACGATTTCAGCGACCGCATTCGCTTCAGCTCTGAACTCGAACTCGAGCATTCTCTCTCCGGCGGCGATGAGCCCGGCGAACTCGAGCTCGAACAGGCGTTCATCGACTTCGACCTCAACGACTCACACACCGCGAGGGGTGGCCTCTTCCTCCTCCCGGTTGGCCTGGTCAATTCAACGCACGAACCGACCCGATTCTACGGCGTAGAGCGCAATCCCGTGGAGAGCAGGATCATTCCGACCACATGGTGGGAAGCCGGCGCGGGCGTGCACGGCCTCGTCGGCGAAGGATGGAACTACGCGGCCTACATCCACTCGGGCCTGAACACATCCAGCAACAGCAACTACGCCGTTCGCTCCGGCCGACAGAAGGTCGCAGAGGCCCAGGCCTCGGATCTTGCGGGAACGGTCGCCGTCAACTGGAGTATCCCCGGATTTATCATCGGCGGTTCCGTCGTCTATCAATCGGACATGACCCAAGGAAATGACCCCGACGCGGGTGACGGCCTGCTCGGCGAACTCCATGCAGAGATCCGCAAGGGCCCCATTGCACTCCGGGCCCTATACGCGGAATGGATGTTGGACGGCGAGGGCCCGGAATCCGTAGGCGCGGACCGCCAGTACGGGTGGTATGTGGAACCGTCGTACCGACCGATCGACGAACTTGGCGTCTTCGCACGCTACAGCAAATGGGATAATCAGGCCGGTGACGCAGGAGCGGAATCAGGCCAGGCACAGGTAGATCTCGGCGTGAACTGGTGGCCGCACGAGCAGGTCGTGGTCAAAGCGGACTGCCAGTGGCAGGACAACGACAATGGGAAAGACCAGAATGGATTCAATCTGGGCATCGGGTATGATTTCTAGGACGACTGTCGTCGCCATCGTCTGTCTCGGTACGGCACTGGAACTGACGGCTGGAGAGGACCCCGTCGCCGGATTCATCGGCGCACAGTTTGAGGCGCCAGTTGCAGCATCATCGTTGGCCGTAACCGGAGAGGTATCCCGGCTGTGTGCGAAAGTCCTGGGACGGGCCTATCCGCATGGGTTAATCCAGCACTGCGGTGACACTGAAAAGACAGTCTGGATCCTGTCCGCCCAAGGCAAGCACGGCCTCATCACTGCCGGCTTTATCGTCACGGCCGGGCGTATCCGGGAAACAAGCGTGCTGGCCGATCGCGAGCAGCGCGGCCGCCCCATTCACACACGGCGGTTCCTTCGCCAGTTTGAAGGCGTTGGCCTTCGTGACAACACACGTCTCGATCAAAGGATTGACGGCATAACAGGGGCAACCATATCCTCAAAAGCCATGGAAAAGATGGCACTGCTGGCACTGCGCCTGGACGCTCTGTGCCGAGACGGGGGTCGTCGAGGCGCAAGTGACAGGAAGTAAAGACTGCCGGCAGTTGACTTGAGGCAAACGGCCGGTGACTATCACCGGTGACTCGGCGGCAACTGGCGAAGGTCGATTGGGATGAATGGAGAACACGGAGCACAAATCGGAAGAACCGAAGCCGACCTCGTGGTGGCCCTACATGAAGCCCACCACGAGATCCTGGACCTCCGAGAGCAAATCGCGGAATTGAGATGGATCGAGACTGCCTTGCGCGAACGGACGCGGGAACTCGGCGAACGAGTTAAGGAACTGGACTGCCTTTACGCGATATCGGACTGCCTTGGCGACCCAGCCAAATCCCTCAATGATATTCTTCAGGCGATTGCCAACGCCATCCCCTCGGGGTTCCAGTTTCCAGAGCAAACCTCCGTCGCCATCAACATCTTGGATCAGCGATTCCGTTCGTGTGGATTTCGACAGAGTGCCGACACGTTTTCCTGCGGCTTGTCTGCCAATGGGCGACACATCGGTAACATGCAGGTGTTTCTCTCTCCCCTTCCAAGAGTGCCCGATAGGCCGGGATTCCTGCCAGAGGAGGAAAGTCTCTTGCGGGCAGCAGCTAGATGGATAGGTGAAATCGTAGAGTACAGGTCGGTGCCTCATAGGGAAAACGTTAGTTTGCTTTGCCGTCGGTGATGCGCTTGCGAGGAAGTGCGTGACGGTGTACAGTCTGGGCCCGACGGTAACGGCGCCGTATCAGCACCGACTGCTGCTCAGCTGGTGGTGGCTCACCGGCGGTCACGGTCTCACTACTAGGGAAAGGACTTTGCTATGCAGAAGAAGCTCGCGTTCGCCTCGATACTCACGTTTGTGTTGGCCCTTGTGTCGCGGGGGGTCGAGCCCGCGCCGAGCACTCCAACCTACTGGCCGGCGTGGCGCGGCCCGCTGGCGACCGGGGAGGCCCCGGACGCCGATCCGCCGGTCACATGGAGCGAGACACAGAATGTCCGCTGGAAGGTCGAGGTCCCCGGGCGGGGGCACGCCAGCCCGGTGGTGTGGGGCGAGCTGGTTTTCGTGCTCACGGCCGTACCGACCGACAGGGATGCGGAGACCGCCGCGGCATCCGTCGATGTCCCTGAGCGGATGCGGGATATGCTGGTCAGCTCAGCGAAGATTCAGCGGTTTGTGGTTCTTGCATACCAGCGCAAGGACGGCGCAGTGCGGTGGGACCGCACGCTGCGCGAGGCAGCTCCGCACCAAGGGACACACCGCGACGGCAGCTGGGCTTCGGCTTCGCCGGTCACCGATGGCAAGCACCTTTTCGTCTTTTTCGGATCCCAGGGGCTCTTCTGCCTGGATATGGACGGCACGACCGTCTGGTCCAAGGACCTGGGCGATATGACTGTCAAGATGAACTTCGGCGAGGGCAGCTCGCCGGCCCTGTGCGGCGAGTCTGTTGTCGTAAACTGGGACCATGAGGGGGATTCGTTCATCGCGGCCCTGTCCAAGCAGACCGGCGAGGAGCTGTGGCGGACTCCGCGTGACGAGATCACGTCCTGGGCAACGCCGCTCGTCGTGGAGCACGCCGGCAAGACGCAAGTCATCGTGAGCGCGACGGACCGCGTGCGTGGATATGACGCCGCCAACGGCCGCGTGCTGTGGGAGTGCAGCGGCATGACGGCAAACGTGATTCCGTCGCCCGTGTTCGCAGACGGAACGGTCTACATCATGAGCGGTTTCCGCGGCAACGCCCTGCTCGCGATCCGTTTGGACGCGGCCAAGGGAGATATCACGGGTTCCACGGAGGCGGTCGTGTGGCGCCACGACAAGTACACGCCCTACGTGCCCTCGCCCTTGCTCTACCGCGACAGTCTCTATTTTGTCGACGGCAATCGTGAACGTCTCTCCTGCTTCGACGCGAAGACCGGCGCGGCGCACTTCGGTCCCGCGGAGATCGAGGGACTCAAGGGGATCTACGCATCGCCGCTGGGCGCAGCGGGGCGGGTGTATGTTGTCGGCAGAAACGGTGTCACGGTGGCCCTCAGGCACGGCACGCAACTCGAGGTGCTGTCCGTGAACACGCTGGACACGAGCATCGACGCCTCACCCGCCGCGGTCGGCAAGGAGCTTTACCTCCGCGGTATCTCGCACCTTTACTGTATCGCCGCCGAGTAACACGGTCGAGAGGCACAACATAGCGGGAACGCAGCATGACCACCTGACGCAGGGGTCGACGCACGAAATCGGAAGGTTTGCGTTCCACAACACGACAACGGCGAAAGAAGGACTTGCTTGGCAGGGCGGGAGCGGGTAGTATTTCCGCGTTCATGAATCTCATCGGCAAGACATTCAGATTACTCCTCGTGGCCGCGGTTGCGCTGACGACGACGGGGCCGGGGATAGCCGCGCTTGCCTGCTTATGCAGGGGGGATGTGGCGCAGCACGCGGAGCATGATGGGTGCCGCGAGGCGACTTGCCCTCAGGTTTCACTCCTTGGACATGTGAACGGCACCGATGACTGCGCCTGTGAACTCGGTCCTGTAGCCGGAACTCACACAGTTCACCTGAAGTTGAGGAAGTCACACTTCTCAGTTGGAACGCGCTGCCCGCCGAGTATTTGCAGCGTGCCCTCGATCCCACCGCGCCCCTTGAGCGCGGCTGGCGCAGCGGCAGGCGGCGTTCCTCGCAGAGCGGCTCAGTTGCTGGCTCTTCAGACAGTCGCATTGCGTCTCTGATACGCCGCGTCTCCCGCTCAGCCTTTCAGCCGTAACATTTCCCAAGCCGAAATGTCTACGCCTGATCACCTTCGCGCGTCTTAACGCACGGATTTCTCTCATTCATACACAAGGAGGCGCTTATGAGCGCCAACGCGATGCCCAAGAAGTACATTCTGTTGGCCAGTGCGGTCGGTTCGCTCTGCGCCGGTTGCGCCTCACTGCCCCGCGACACAGAACTGCCTCACGCCCGGCCGCTCGGGGCGGAGTACAAGACGATTGGCGGCGTGCCTGACGCAGTGCTCACCGCCGCGAGTGGGGCGGACCTGGAGACAACCGACGCCATCACGATTGAGCAGGCCCTTGCGCTAGCTCTCATGCGAAGCCCTGAACTGGAAGCCTTCTCCCACGCGGTGCTTGCCGCTGAGGCGCGCTACGACCAGTCAAAACGATTACCAAACCCGAAGGTCAAGGTGGGTGTTTCCGAAGTCGACCGCACCGGAGAGGGCTTTGACACGGCCGAAATAGAGATGGTACTCGGGCAGAGGCTCGAGTTGGGCGGAAAGCGTGGGAGGCGTGCACGAGTTGCCGAGGCCGAAGGTGAGCTCGCCGGTTGGGACTATGAGAGCAAACGCCTCGACGTGTTCACGGAAACAGCACAACGCTTCACTGAAGTAATTGCGGCACAGCGGCGTCTTGAACTGGCGAAATCTTCCGCGGCGCTGGCGGAACAGACCAGCGAGGCGGTTCGAGAGCGCGTCAAGGCAGGCAAGGAACCACCCGTGCAGGCCAAGAAAGCGGTCGCTGAGCTGGAAATGACGCGCCTCGATGCGTTGGAGGCTGAAAACGGTCTCGTGGTGTCCCGGAGAAAGCTCGTGGCCATGTGGGGCGCGGAGCAACCGCACTTCCAGAAGGTCGTTGATAACTTCGATGACGTTATCGATGGCCTGCCGTCGCCTGAAATATTGCGCCTGCACCTGTCCTCTAATCCCGACTTGGTGCGCGGGAACGCTGAATTGAACCTGCGGCAAGCCGCGATGGCGTCTGAGAAGGCGGCGCGGGTGCCCGATCTGGAGGCATCGATAGGACTACAGCGTTTTGAGGAAGACGCAACGGACTCGCTGGCCTTCGGGATCGCAGCTCCGCTGCCTCTGTTCGATCGCAACCAGGGCAACATCGCCGCTGCGAAGCATGAGCTCGCAGAAGCAGAGGCGTCACTCAGGGCCACAGAGGTAGCACTAGTGGCCGAGCTGGCCAACGCTTACGGCACTCTCAAGTCGGCTCATGGAAGGGCGCTGACACTTCGTTCAAAGGTCGTGCCGGCGATGGAAGAAGCGTTTGCGGCCGCCCGCGAGGGATACAGGAAGGGCAAATTTGGGTTCTTGGACATGCTCGACGCCCAGAGGGGATTGTTCGAAGCGAGGGGTGCATTGGTCGACGCACTGTCTGCCTATCACGCGGCGGTGACAACGATTCAAAGGCTCACGGCAACAAGCATTGAGGAACTCTTAGAAAGCAAGGCGGAGGACATCAAATGAAGAGAACGATGAATATTCAACTAATGATTCTAGGCCTTTCGCTCTGCGTTTCGTCAGGGGCAGTCACCCGTGCGCACGCGGAAGCAGCCGGGGATTCACATGAGGGGCATGCGCACAGCGAAGCGGAAGCACCCGCAGGCGACCAAACGCAGCGAGTTCCTGTGACACAGGAACAAGTGGCCCGACTGGGCATCAAGATAACTCGCGCGGTTCGAGGCGCCATACATAGAGAGATTCGCGTTCCCGGCGAGATCAAGGTCAACTCCGACCGTGTAGCTCATGTGGTGCCCCGTGCGGCGGGCGTTGTGCGCAACGTCACAAAGGCGCTTGGAGACAGTGTTCAAGCCGGTGAAACGCTCGCCTGGATCGAAAGCGGTGAGCTGGCCGAGGCCAAACTGGACTTCTATGCGAAAGAAGCTGAAGTGGGATGCTGCGAGATCAAACTGCCTCGGGCCAAGTCGATTCATGAGAACGTTGCGAAACTCATTTCGCTGCTCCGGCAGGGGGCCGCAGAGGAAGAGATCCACAAGCTGGACGGTCTTGAGATGGGCACGTACCGGGGACAGTTGCTGACGGCCTATGCCGCATATCTGGATGCGCGGACCACTCACGAGAGGGAAGCAGGCCTGCACGCCAAGGAGATCAGCAGCGGTCAGGAACTTCTCGTTGCCGAAACGACCCTGAGGCAAGCTCGAGCCAAGTTTCACGCGACCATGGATACGGCACGGTTCGAGACATTGATTGCCTATACCGAGGCCGCCCAGGAGCGCCAGGTGGCTGTCTTTAACGCCGTTGCAGCCGAGAAACGATTGCGTTTGAAGGGCGCTGGCGATGAGGTCGTTGCCGCACTGCGCGCACTTGTCCCTAAGGTCGCTGGTTTGGAGCCCTGCTTGTGTGACGATCCGAATTGCGAAGAGGGCAAACTCCCTTCAGTGGCTGACTCCCTCGGCAAGGACGGGCGTTTTGCGTGGTACGCACTCCGAGCCCCCTTTGATGGGACGTTGACCGAAAGACACATCGTCATGGGCGAATCCATTGATGCAGCATCCGAGGTGTTCACGATTGCCGACCTGTCCAGCGTCTGGGCAGATCTGGCGATCAGCCAGGATACCATCTCTTCGGTACAGAAGGGATTTGCCGTGACAATCCGTCTGCCAGATGGGGCCGAGTCTGAAACGCAAATAGAATTTGTATCCCCTATCGTTGCCCAGGATACGCGTACGGCGTTGGCGCGTGTTACTTTGAACAATCCTGCTGGCAGGTTCCGCCCGGGAACGTTCGTGGAGGCCGGCATTCGCGTTCCTACGAAAGAAGAAACGGTGGTCATTCCCAAGGCCAGTTTGCAGTTGGTAAGCGATCGCTCGTGCGTCTTTGTATGGGGCGATGCCGATTTTGAATTACGAGAAGTGAAGACAGGCGCTACGGATGGGCTGCAAGTTGAGATCCTTAAGGGGTTACTCCCCGGAGAGGCCGTCGCGTCCGAGAACGCTTTCCATCTGAAGGCTGAGCTCACCAAGTCGGGCGGTGGCTGCGGCGGCCACGGCCACGCACATTGATTCAGGGGCCCATATTATGATCGAACGAATTATTCACATAGGCTTAAAGCACAAGCTGCTGGCCTTCATGACGACCGTGGCGGTTTGTGCGCTGGGTGCGTGGTCACTCTCCAGGCTTTCCATCGATGCCTTTCCGGATATCAGTCCGAATCTCGTTCAGGTGTTCGCGGAGGTCGACGGGATGGCGCCGGAAGAGGTCGAACAACTTGTTACGCGTCCCGCGGAAACGGCGATGCGCAGCATCCCCGGCGTTCAGAAGATTCGCTCGCTGTCCTCGCTGGGTCTGTCGACCGTCAATGTCTACTTTGAAGACGAGGTCGACATCTACCGTGCCAGGCAGCTCGTATCCGAGCGTCTCAAGCTGGCGGAAGAGGGCATTCCTGAAGGCGTGGGCATGCCGCATGGACTTGAAATGGGACCGGTCGCCAGCGGCATGGGTAAGATTCTTGCCTACTACCTGCAATCCGAAAGCCGTGACATCACAGAGGTGCGGACGCTCCATGAATGGATCGTCAAACGAGGCATCGAAACGGTGCCCGGTGTAGCCAAGGTGATCAGCCAGGGCGGTTTCATCCGCCAGTACGAGGTGGAGCTTTCGCCGGAGAAACTGCTGTCGCATGCGCTCACAGTCTCAGATGTTAGCGAGGCGATTGAGCTGAACAACGCGAACGTCGGAGCGGGACTCATCACGCGCGGCAGTGAAGAGCTTATCGTCCGGACGCTGGGGCGCATCGGAACGGTCGATGAGATCGCCAATACCGTCGTCAAGAGCGTTGACGGTAAGCCGGTATTGGTCAGAGACGTGGGGGCAGTCAGTTTGGGTCAGGCATTTCGCCGCGGCGTTGCCATTCTAGACGGTGAACGCGAAGTGGTTGTCGGCGGCGTGTACAAACTCCACCGCGCAAACTCGTTCGAGGTGATCAGTGACCTCCGTGCGCGTATAGATGAAATCAATCTGACACTTCCTCCCGACGTCAAGATTGTGTCCTACTACGACCAGGCCGATCTCGTTGCCGGCAGTATCCGCACCGTGCGCAACGCTCTGCTTCTTGGTCTTCTTCTCGTGTCGGTCGTCGCGTTTCTCTTCCTGGGTAACCTGAGAAACGCGCTGATTATGGTCTGCTCACTTCCGTTTGCGCTGCTGTTTGGCATAATCCTCATGGAGCGAAGCGGTACACCCGGTGACCTTATTTCCTTCGGCGGTATGGCCATCGCGCTCGGCATGATCATTGATGCGACCATTATCATGGTCGAGAAGCTGCAGACTGCGGCGGGCACCCCTGGTAAAGCGCAAGACAGCGAGAGCGCCATTCTGAAGGCGGCCCAGGAAGTGGGGCGGCCTATCGTCTTCGCTGTGGCGGTCATCGCCGTTGTCTTCCTGCCGATTTTCACGCTGGGCGAGATCGAGGGCAAGATGTTCAGGCCGCTGGCGTTCGCCGTCGTGGCAACGATGGGTGGATCCCTGCTCTACGCCCTGCTGGTTGCTCCCATCCTTTTCCGCCTACTTCATCGCATGGACCACAAGCGCGCCGGCCATGGCCCGGGCAGGATCCTGAGCCGAATGTTGGATGGCTACGAGGTGATGGTCAACCGGACGATAAAACACCCGTTCGCTCTCGGCTCTCTCCTTCTCGTGCTGCTCATGGGCGGGGGTTTGGGCTTTATGCGGCTTGGCAGGGAATTCGTGCCCTCACTGCAGGAAGGTACGATTAACTGTTACGCCTACATGAATCCGAACGTCTCTCTCGGTGAGATCAAGGCCGTCTGTTCCGAAATATCCAAGATCGCTTCCGGTGTTCCGGAGATCAAGAATGTCATTGCCGATATCGGCTACGGTGAAGTCGGGCCGCACATGCACCACACCAACTATGGGTGCATCACCATCACACTGAAGCCACGTCGTCTTTGGAGTAGAGCGAGAAACCAACAGGAAGTCGTGGCAGTTCTTGAGGAACGCCTGAAAGGCTTCCTCGGCGTCTCCATCGGCTTCTCCCAGCCGATTGCACATGAGCTCGATGGTCTGATCGCCGGTTCGGGAGCGCAGGTTGTCATGAAGGTGTTCGGCGACGACATGGACAAGCTGAAGGCGCTGGCTGCAGAGGTAGAGCACATTGTGGCGGAGATCGATGGCGTTGCCGATCTTCGCGTCGAACAGACCGATGGGCAGACGCAGGTGCAGGTGATTCTGAACGCCACGCAACTGGCCCGATACGGCCTCAACAAACATGAGGTACAGGCTGTCGTCCATCAGGCCCTGACCGGTGATGTTGTGGGTGATGTCTTCGAGGGCGAAATGACATCCCGCATTCTGGTTCGCCTGGACAAACGTTACCAGGAGGACCGGGATGCGCTCGGCAACCTGCTGATCCTCACTCCATCCGGTTCGCACGTGCCACTGAGCAACTTGGCGGAGATCAAGACCGTGACCGGCTTGCGGCAGATCAGCAGGGAGAACACGCAGCGCTATATTTCCGTAACGTGCAACGTTCGTGGGCGTGATGTCGGAACCTTTGTGCGGGACGCGCAGGCTGCCGTTGATAAGGCCGAGGTGCTGCCGCCAGGTTACAGAGTGGCGTGGGGCGGACAGTTTGAGCTGCAACAGGCAGCCAACCGCAGACTGGCATTCGTCATTCCAGTTACGCTTGTGCTTGTGCTCAGCATGTTATACGGCCTCTTCGGATCCCTTCGGCTGGCCCTGCTGGTCATGTTGAACGTCCC
>CAYSBP010000058.1:0-15200 GCA_964429255.1 uncultured Planctomycetia bacterium | reverse complement strand
TGGGCCACAAGGCGACGTTCGAAGAGACCGCAGCGCTGGCCGCCGAACACGGGTTCGAAGGCATCGACGCGGACCTGGGCTACGCGCGTGAAAAGAGCGTCTCGGCCGTGAAGGAACTGCTGGCTAAGTACAACCTGAAGCTGGGCGGCTTCGGCCTCGGCGTGCGTTGGCGCCCGAAGGATTCGGACCGCGACTATGCAGACAGCCTCGAACAGCTCATCCGGGACGCGCGAATGGCCTCGGAACTAGGCGTGACGCGCTGCGCGACGTGGGTGATGCCCTGCGAGGACCTGCTTTCCTTCCACCAGCATTTCGAGCTCTTCGTTCGCCGCATGAAGCCGGTGGCCGAGATCCTGGACAGCTTCGACATCCGCCTGGGACTCGCGTTCATCGGACCACTGACGCTGCGCGCGTCCAAGAAGCACTTCTTCGTTCACACGATGGACGGCATGCGCGCCGTCTGCGCGGCAATCGGCGTCGGCAACTGCGGGCTCCTGCTCGACAGCTTCCACTGGTACACCTCGGGCGGCCAGGTCTCCGATATCGAACATCTGGATTCGACCGAGATCGTCACCGTCCATACCAACGACGCCAAGGTGGGTCGGACCGCGGCCGAACAGATCGACAACCAGCGCGAACTGCCCGGCACCGGCGTCATTGACCTGAAAGGTTTCTTCGGCGCGTTGCGCAAGATCGGCTACGACGGACCGGTGACCGTCGAACCGTTCAACCAGGCACTGAAAGAAATGAGCCGCGAGGACGCCGTAAAAACCACAGCCGCGGCGCTGAGGAAAGCGATGGCCTGAGCAACTCTTCCGGGCGGTTGTAGTGGCCGATGCTTCGTTTCAGGTCAGCTCGCACAACACGTCGGCCAGATGCAGCGCATCCGCCGGTATCCCAGAGATCTGCTGCGCAAGATCCAAGCCGCAGGAGATGCTGTTGGCCCACACCAGCGGAGCGGGCCATGCGTCGATCCGTCCCCCGGCTTCGCACGGCCGTGCATCCGTCCTCCACCTCGAATCGCCACCCTTGACGATGTCGACGGCATGCACTCGATGCGCCCCGAGAAGACGGCCGATCATCCGGTCGATGGCGCTCAGGATGGTGAGCGGCATCAGCGTGGTTCGCCACCCGCTTCGCCATCGCCGGCCGTGCCGTCGCCCTCCAGCGTTCGGATCCGGTCGCGCAGACGCGCGGCGTCTTCATAACGCTGTTCGCGGATGGCCTGCGACTTCTCCTTTTCGAGCTTCTCCAGTTCGGTGAGGGGCAGGCGTTCGCGAACCTCCTTCTCCATCTGGTCCAACGCCTCGATGGATCGCTTCATCTCGTTCTTGAAGACATCATTGTCCTGCGGGGTCAGCTCGCGCATCCGCTCGCGGCAGGTCTTGATGCTGTCCACGCCCGCTTCCATGCGCCCCGCGGACAGGTGCTGCATCGTAACGGCCGTGTAGTGGATGCGGAGGATGTAGGGCCACCAGCATTCCAGGTGTTCGCGGTCCGAGGCGTGCATCGCATGGCGGTTGACGAAACGGAAGAGGTGCATGTTGCGCGAGGTATCCCGGATGACGCGATCGAAATCGCCCAACTGGAGGAGCACGACGTAGCGGTGGTAGATCTGGCTGCTCTCGTCGAAGAGCTTGCGGCACTGCGCGTGGGTCAGGCGAAACTTCTCGGGATCGCCGCCCGTCGCGATAAACTGGCGCATCTTCTCTTCGATGCGGTCCATGAAAAACTCCTTGCCATGCAACCGTTTGCCATCCGGCCGCCCGTCGCACTCGAACTGCAGCAACCCGTGGAACGTGTCGAGGCAGACGCGGATCTGGATCTTCTCGCGCCCGTCGTCGCCGGTCACCCGGCGCACATTACCACCTGCTCCGAAAGTCCATTCGGCCAGAAGCTTCGCGATGTCTTTGCCCACAATAGAATCGTCCCCGCCATGCCCCCAACGGCTCATCACCTTATCGGTCTAGCGGGACCGTGCAATCCGCAAATGTGCCGTTTCGCGAACCAGATCCAGCAGGTCCGAATTCGGGGAATCCAGCGGGACGCTTCCGCGAGCGGAGCGTCGTTCTTCGCTGCGTGTGCCCTGCGTCGCGAGGCGGTCGATGACGACGAGGCGGATCGCCTGCTCAGACCCATTTTTGGCTGGTGATACGCTCGGCGTGGTGGTGTACACTCAGGACGGTTTTTCCGGCGGCGGAGTTCTTCTCAGCATGAGCGATCGCTTCTTCCCCACGGTCATCGGCGTCGTGTTGCTCGGCCTGCTCGCATGGTGGGTCCGGGGACCGCAGACGGTCGAAGCGCAGAAACCGCGCGAACCCGGCGCCGACCGCACAGGTCCGGTTACGGTAACCGCAGCCACGGATCTGAAAGGAACGTTCTCCCAAGGCCCGGGCCGGGCGCCGACGGGTCTTTCCGGTGCATGGAGTTGCTTCCGCGGCGCGAATCTGGACAACATCTTCCTCCCGGTTCCGGAACCTTCCGGCCCCCCTCCGCTCGCACGGAGCTTCCCGAAATCCGGACCGCCGGTCCTCTGGTCCCTGAAGGTCGGCGACGGTTACGCCAGCCCGGCGGTCCTGAAGGGCCGCGTGTTCCTCCTCGACTACGACGAGCAGGGCCAGGCGGACGTCCTGCGCTGTCTTTCGCTCGACGACGGCAAGGAGATTTGGCGGCGCGCCTACCAGGTGAAGGTCAAGCGCAACCACGGCATGTCGCGCACGATGCCGGCCGTCAACGAGAAGTACGTCGTGACGATCGGCCCCAAATGCCACGTCCTCTGCACCGACACGCAGACGGGCGAATTCCGCTGGGGCATCGACCTCGTGCGCGAGTACAAGACCCAAGAGCCGCCCTGGTATGCCGGACAGTGCCCGATCCTGGATGGCGACAAGGTTATCCTGGCGCCGGCTGGCGAAGGCGTCATGCTGATGGCCGTCGACCTGGCCACCGGCCAACCGGTCTGGAAGACGCCCAACACCTCCGGATGGAACATGACCCATGTCTCCATCCTGCCCTGGACCTTCAACGGAAAGAAGATGTACGTCTACTGCGCCAGCGGCGGAATCGTCGTCGTCTCCGCGGACGACGGTTCACTCCTGTGGCAGACCGACGAATGGAAGGTGAACATCGCCGCGGTTCCAACACCCGTACCCGCCGGCTCTGACCGGTTACTCTTCACGGGCGGCTATAACGCCGGCTCGTTGATGCTGCGCTTCAAGGAGGAGAACGGGAAGCTGACCCACGAGACGGTCTTCCGCAAGAAGGCTCGCGACTGCGGCAGCGACCAGCAGACGCCGATCTTCTATGAGGGTCATCTGTATCTCGTGGTGCCCGACGGCCAGTTGATCTGCATGACGCCGGACGGCGAACGGAAATGGGCCAGCGGGATGAACCAGCGCTTCGGGCTGGGCCCGTACCTGATCGCCGACGGCCGGATCTGGGTGATGAACGACCACGGGGTGCTGACCCTGGCGGAGGCCACGCCGGAAGCGTACCAGCCGCTGGGTTCGTGGAAGATCCTGGACGGCGAAGAGACCTGGGGACCGCTGGTGCTGGTGGACGGGCGCTTGATCGCGCGCAGCCGCAACAACATGGTCTGTGTGGATGTGCGGGCGAAGTGACGGAGCGCGGGCATCTTGCCCGCAGCCAATCGTCGTCGCAATCGTTGTCGTAATCGTTGATCGCTGAACGGCCGACGAGGATTACGACGAGGATTAGGCCAGAGGGCATGGGAGTTAACGTGTGATGTCCGAGCAATCCAAGCCTGCATCCCCGCCTCCACCCAACCGGGCCTCGCCCTGGATGGTCGCGGTCATCGTCGGCGCGCTGCTCGTCGCAGCCTTTGCCGCCATCCGGCAGGCGCGGCAGAGCCGCACGCCGCCACCGATCGAACCGGCGCTCAAGTTCGACGACGCCCAGTATCGCGTAACGGATGGGAAGCTGATCGCGTGGCAGGAAACGCAGTCCATCGAGACGGACATGGAACAACCGCGGGGCGTTACCGTGGGTAGCGACGGTAAGCTCTTCCTGGCCGGCGACCGGATGGTCCGCACGTTCCGTGCGGACGGGTGTCGCGAAATAACCTTCGATGTCGGCGCCGATGCGTACTGCATTGCCGCCGCGCCGGATGGACGCCTGGTCGTCGGCCTGAAGGACCGCGTTGAGATCTGGGGAGCGGATGGCCGGTGCGCGGCGCAGTGGGAATCCCTCGGACCCAAGGCCCACATCACCAGCGTGACGGCCCTCGGCTCGTCCGTCTGGGCGGGCGACGCCGGGAACCGCGTAGTCCTGCAGTTCGACGCCAACGGCCGGATCGTCGGGCGCTTCGGCGAGAAAGGTTCTTCCGCCGATCAGCTGGGGCTGGTGATGCCCAGCCCGCACCTGGATTCAGCCTTGGATGCGCAGGGCCTGGTCTGGCTCAACAATCCGGGCCGCCATCGACTGGAGGCCTACGAGGAGAACGGCAGGCTGAAGCGCTCGTGGGGTACGCCGACGCCCGAGATCGCGGGGTTCTGCGGCTGCTGCAACCCGACGGACTTCGCTTTCCTGCCGGACGGACGCTTGGTCACGGCCGAGAAGGGCATCCCGCGCGTCAAAGTCTATGCGGCCGATGGGACCTTCCAGAACGTCGTGGCCGGCGCCGAGTCCTTCACCGGCGACAACATCACGTTGGACCTGGCCGTCACGAGCGACGGCCGCATCCTGGTGCTGGACCCGGTGAAGAAGGCCGTCCGCATCTTCGCTCCGAAGACAACGGTTTCTCCATAAGGCGAACAGAGAACGACCGAGGGCACGAAAAATGGCAGATGAGACACCCGGAAAGGCTCGTCGCGACTTCCTAAGCAGCCTGGCCCGTTTCGGAATAGGTGGAATGCTGGCGGCCGGCGTCGGCGCGCTGGCGCTGCGCAAACCCGGTCGCGACACCGTCTGTGCCGACGCCGGAACGTGCCAGGCCTGCCCGCGTAATTGCCCTGGCAAACAGCCGCTAAAGGCGAAAGCCATCCACGTCGAAGCGTCCACCGTCTGGCAGATTGATCCGCACAAATGCACCCAGTGTGGCCGCTGCGCCACCGAATGCGTCATGACGCCGTCAGCCGTGAAGTGCGTCCATTCCTACGAACTCTGCGGCTACTGCGACCTCTGCACGGGCTTCTTCGAAGCGCAGCCAAACGCCCTGAACACCGGCGCGGAGAACCAGCTCTGTCCCACCAACGCCCTGCTTCGGAAGTTCATCGAAGATCCGTACTACGAGTTCATCGTCGACGAGAAACGCTGCATCGGATGTGCCAAGTGCGTGAAGGGCTGTACGGCATTCGGCAATGGGTCGCTCTACCTTCAGATCCGCCACGACCGCTGCGTGAACTGCAACGAATGCTCCATCGCGCGCGTCTGCCCGGCTCACGCCATCACGCGGGTTCCCGTCGACGTCGGCCCGCCGGACCAGCGGCTCAAGCACCTCTACCGGCTCAAGAACACGCCGGGGAGGGCGTGATGACGCGCTGGCTCATGGCTCCTGACTCCTGGCGCCTGGACCGGATGGCCGTTCGCTATCCGGTGCAGCGACTGGCTGCGGGCTACCGGCTACTGAGCACGGCAACAGGCCGGCTCCCATCCGCAATCCGGAATCTGCAATCCGAAATTTTGTCCTCGCGCATCGCGCCTCGCGCCTCGATCCTCTGTTTCGCGGTCCTCGCACTGCTGTTCACCGCCTCGGCCATCGCCGAAGAACGCTTCCCCCCGCCGGATTTCAGCGAATCCGGACACCAGATCCCAAGACTGCAGGACGACCTGCAGCGCACGCCCGAGCGACGCGAAAGCTACATGCCCTACGTCGATCTGGCCATGCTCGTCTGGACGATGGCGCTGGCCGCGTTCTTTGCGCTGAAACTCCGCTCGCGCCCGGCGCTGGTGACGCTGGCGCTCATCTGCCTGGGCTACTTCGGCTTCTACCGCTGCGGCTGCATCTGTCCAATCGGCGCAATTCAGAACGTTGCACTGGCCGCCTCATCGCCGGCAACGTATTCCCTTCCGCTCGCGGTCGCGGGGTTCTTCCTGCTGCCGCTGCTCTTCGCGCTCTTCTTCGGGCGCGTCTTCTGCGCGGCGGTCTGTCCGTTGGGGGCGATCCAGGATCTGGTGATCCTGCGCCCGATCCAGCTTCCGGCGTGGCTGCGCGAAGGACTTGGCCTGATCCCGTACGTCTACCTGGCGCTCGCCGTCGTCGTCGCCGCGTTGGGCGCGGGTTTCCTGATCTGCGAGTACGACCCGTTCGTGGCCATCTTTCGCCTGGACGGCAGCTACAACATGCTGCTGCTCGGCGGCAGTCTGCTGGTGATCGCGCTCTTCGTCGGCCGACCCTACTGCCGCTTCCTCTGCCCGTATGGCGTGCTGTTGAGCTGGCTTTCGCCCTTGGCGCGCTGGAAGGTGAAGATCCATCCCGAAAACTGCGTGCAATGCCGGCTCTGCGAAGAATCATGCCCCTTCGATGCGATCAACGTGCCGACGCCTGAAGCCGATCCCACTCGACGCCGGGAAGGCAAACGAGGCCTGACCGTGGCGCTGGCGCTCATCCCCCTTTGTCTGCTGGCCGGTTCGGGCTTGGGATGCCTCAGCGGTCCCGTGCTGGCGCGACTGCACGCCCAGGTCACGCTGGCCGAACAGGTGCGCGCGGAAGAACTGGGAACTGCGAAGGCGACCGATGAGAGCGACGCCTTCCGCGCCCATGGCGGCGCTCCGGCTGAGCTATACAAGGAGGCCGAGCAGATCCGCTCGCAATTCCGCACCGGCGCCGCGCTGGGCGGCCTCTTCCTGGGCCTGGTCATCAGCCTGAAACTGGCCCGACTCCACCTGCGCCGGCGACGGACCGTGTACGAGGCGGACGCCGGCTCCTGCGTTGCTTGCGCACGCTGTTACATGACCTGTCCCGGCGAGCATGCGCGACTGGGTCTGGTCGGCGAAGGGGCACCGAAATGAGCGAACCGCGCCCCGCCGCCCCTGCCCCGTTGCCTCCGCCGCCCGGGGTCGTTGCGCGTTGGGCCGTCACCGCCCGACGGACAGGGCTCGTCGCTGCCGCCTTCTGCGCCATTGTGGCGCTCGTTTCCATCTTCAGCTATCAACCGCCATCGCGCGAGGAACCGCTGACGTCGGCCGAACTGAAGCAGAAGCGCACATTGCTGATCCAGAACCCCAAGGATGAGACGCTGAAGCGGGAGATCCGCCTTCTGGATGCCGAGATCCGCACGCGCTTCTTCACCACCCACGCCTCGCGTCAGCAGGGCGCATGGCTGCTGCTGGCGGGTGCCATCCTGGCGATTGCCGCGCTGAAGATCGCGGGAAAGCTGACCGAGGTGCCCGACGATCCGCGTCTTCGACCAGCGCCCGACCTCCGGGCCGCCGCGGCGGACGCACGTCACGGGTGGTCGGTGGCGGCACTGGCGTTGATGGGTTGCCTTGTGGCCCTGGCGCTCGCCGGTCGCGACGCGCCGACCTTCGTCGACAAGGCACCGACGGGCGGGCGTGACGGCAGCAAAGAGGTCGCCCAGGTCCCCGACATCCCCACGCTCGAAGAGTGGAATCGCGAGTGGCCCATCTTCCGCGGTCCCGGCGGCGATGGCCTTGTGAAGTTCGAGACCGCGCCCCGCGAATGGGATGGCGCGTCGGGCAAGAACGTGCTCTGGAAAGTGCCCGTGCCGCCGCTGCCCGGCGACAACTCGCCGGTCGTCTGGGGCAACCGACTGTTCCTCAGTGGCGCAACGAAGGATAAACGCGAAGTCTACGCGTTCGATACCGAGTCCGGAAAGCGGCTGTGGCAACACGAGGTCAAAGATCCCGGAACGGCCAACGTGCCGCCACCCAAGCCGATGGACGAGACGGGCTTCGCGCCCAACACCATGGCCACGGACGGACGACGCGTCTACGCGATGTTCGGAAACGGCGATCTGGCCGCGTTCACGGTCGCCGGCAAGCCCGTCTGGGTCAAGAACCTCGGCAAACCGGACAACGCGTACGGTCACGCGGCGTCGCTGGCCCTGTGGCGCAATTTTCTGCTCGTTCAGTTTGACCAGAAGGGCAACGACAAGTCGGCGCTCATCGCCTTCGACGGCGCCACGGGCAAACAGGCCTGGCGCACCGCACGCCCGGTTGGCGATTCGTGGAGCTCGCCACTGGTGATCCATGGACTTCCGCAAGAAGAGATCGTCTGCAGCGGCCGCCCGTGGGTCATGGGCTATGCGCCGGCCGACGGCAAGGAACGCTGGCGCGCCAATCTGCTCAACGCCGACATTGCGCCGACGCCCGTCTACAGCAACGGCCTGGTCTTCGTCACCAATGCGTACGCCACGCTGGCCGCCGTGCGCCTGGGGGGGGCAGGCGACGTGACCAAGACGCATGTCGCCTGGCAGGCGGACGAAGGCCTCCCCGATTGCGTCAGCCCGCTCTGCGACGGTGAGCGGCTTTATCTCTTCGACGCCACCGGCTTGATGACCTGCTATGACGCCAAGGAAGGGAAGAAGCTCTTCGAAAAGGAATTCAACGACCCCTTCGTTGCCTCGCCCGTGCTGGTCGGCAAGACGATCTACAACCTCGATACCAAAGGCGTAATGCACTTGCTGGAAGCCGGGCCGGCGTTCAAGGGCATCGGGACAGCGCCGCTGGGTGAAGAGGCCTACGCCTCGCCCGCCGTCTTTCGGAACCGCATCTACATCCGTGGCCGGCAGCACCTCTTTGCCCTTGGAGTCAAGCCATGAGCGCGGAAGAACGGATCGATCTGTCCGTCGTCGACCGCGTCGTCGCCGAGAAGGGTCGCGCCCCCGGCGCCTGCATCCCCATCCTTCAGGCGCTGCAGGAACACTTCCACTACCTGCCCGAACCGGCGCTGCGTCGCGTCTGTGAACTGACCGAGATCAGCACCAGCGTGATCGCGGGCGTGAGCACCTTCTACACTCAGTTCCGCCACCTGCCCGCCGGAAAGCACATGATCAGCGTCTGCCACGGCACGGCCTGTCACGTCAAGGGGGCCGAACAGGTGGACGACGCCATCCGGCGGAGCTTGAAGATTCCGGGCGGCAAGGACACTGATCCGGACGGACTTTTCACCGTGCAGAAGGTCGCGTGCCTGGGCTGTTGCACACTGGCACCCGTCGTCCAGATCGGCCATTCCACCTTCGGTCATCTCTGTCCGGACAAGATCGGCAAGATGGTTGCGGATTTCCTGGAGTCGGAGAAGCGCAGCCATTCCGGTTCGCCGCAAGGCACTCCGGAGGCGGTCGCCGCGCCGGGCACCGAAATCCGCATCGGGGTCGGCAGCTGCTGCGTCGCTGGCGGCAGCCAGAAGGTTCGCGAAGCGTTGCTGCAGTCGATGCACGCTCGCGGCACGAACGTGAGCGTCAAACCCGTCGGCTGCGTCGGCATGTGTCATCAGACCCCGCTGGTTGAGATCGTCAAGGACAGCCAACGCGAGGCGCTCTATGCGCGGGTCCAGCCGCACCAGGCCGAACGGATTGTGCAGCGCCACTTCAGGCCGCCGGGCCTGTGGGCCGGCGTACGCGAATGGGCATCAACCAAACTCGACCGAATGCTCACCGACGAGACATGGGAAGGGGTGGAACGCTACGCGATCGATGTCCGCGACACGCCGGTCTGCGCGTTCCTGGGCCCGCAGAAACACATCGCCACCGAGTACTGCGGCGAGGTGAGTCCGCTGGACCTCGACGAGTACCTCGCACACGAAGGCTTCGCGGCGTTGCGCAAAGCCGTGGAGACGAAGTCCGAGGAACTCATCGAGCAGGTCAAGCGCTCCGGCGTGCGCGGCCGCGGCGGCGCGGGCTTCCCGACGGGCCTCAAGTGGGAACGCGTCCACGCGCAGAAGGCCTTGCCCAAGTACATGGTCTGCAACGGCGACGAGGGCGATCCCGGAGCGTTCATGGACCGCATGATCCTGGAGTCCTACCCGTACCGCGTGCTGGAAGGCCTGGCCATCGCCGCGCGGGCCGTCGGTGCCGAGGAGGGCGTGCTGTACATCCGCGCCGAGTATCCGCTGGCGGTCCAGCGTATTCGTGAGGCGATCCGCCGCTGTGAAGAGCGCGGATTCCTGGGCGAGAACGTCCTGGGCCGGGGCATCCGGCTGCGATTCCGCATCATGGAAGGGGCGGGCGCCTTCGTCTGCGGCGAGGAGACCGCGCTGATCGCTTCGGTAGAGGGCCGCCGCGGCATGCCGCGCTTGCGCCCCCCCTACCCTGCCGAGTCCGGTCTCTACAACCAGCCGACCTGCGTGAACAACGTCGAAACGCTCGCGCTGGTACCGTGGATTGTGCGTCACGGCGCGGAAGCCTTCGCGGCGCTGGGCACCGGGAAGAGCAAGGGCACGAAGGTCTTTGCGCTGGCCGGCAAGGTCGCCCGCGGCGGGCTGATTGAAGTGCCCATGGGTGTGACGATCCGGCAGATCGTCGAGCAGATCGGCGGCGGCGTGGCCGGCGGCCGGACGTTCAAGGCCGTGCAGATCGGCGGCCCGTCGGGGGGCTGCATCCCGGCGGCGCTCACCGACACGCCGGTGGACTATGAGGCGCTCACGCAGGCCGGCGCCATCATGGGCTCCGGCGGCCTGGTCGTCATGGACGACACCGACTGCATGGTGGACATCTCGCGGTACTTCCTCCGCTTCACGCAGGACCAGTCGTGCGGCAAGTGCACCTTCTGCCGCATCGGCACGCGCCGCATGCTGGATATTCTCGAACGGATCTGCGCGGGCCAGGGCCGCAAGAACGACCTGCAGACGCTGGAGGAACTCGCGCACCAGGTAAAGAGCGCCAGTCTCTGCGGCCTGGGCCAGACGGCGCCCAATCCCGTGCTGACGACGCTGCGTTACTTCCGCGAGGAGTACCAGGCGCATCTGGAGGGCCACTGCCCGGCCGGCCGTTGCGCGAAGCTGATCCGCTACGCCGTCACGGAGAAGTGCACCGGTTGTACGAAATGCGCACAGGTCTGTCCGGTGAATGCGATCCCGTGGACGCCGTACAAAAAGCACGCGATCGACGACGCGCTCTGCACGCGTTGCGATTCGTGCCGGAAGATCTGTCCAGAGGAGGCGATCAAGGTGGAGACGGGGAAATAATGCCGAAGTTCCGCATAGATGACCGCGAGATCGACGTCCCCGCCGGTGCGACGGTGCTGGAGGCTTCCGCCAGCGCCGGGATCGAAATCCCCGCGCTCTGTCACTTCCCCGGCAAGCCGGCCCAGACCAGTTGCCTGGTCTGCGTCGTGAAGGTCAACGGCTCGCCGCGCCTGCTGCCCGCCTGCGCCACCAAGGTGACAGACGGCATGGTCGTCGAGAACAACAGCACCGAAGTCCGCACGGCGCGCAAGACGGCCCTGGAACTGATCCTCGGCGACCACCTCGGCGACTGCGTCGGGCCGTGCGTCTCGGTCTGTCCGGCACACATGGACATCCCCGAGATGCTGCGACTGGTCTCGGAGAACAAGTTGCGCGAAGCCGTCGCCACCGTAAAGGAACGCATCCCGCTGCCCGCGAGCCTCGGCCGCACCTGCCCGGAACTCTGCGAGCGCGGCTGCCGGCGGACGCCGCACGACGGGGCCGTCTCGATCTGTCTGGTGAAACGATTCGTCGGCGACGCCGACCTGTCATCGGACGCCCCGTACCTTCCGGAGAAGGCTCCGGCGACCGGGAAAAAGGTGGCCGTCATCGGTGCGGGCCCAACCGGGCTTTCGGCGGCATGGTATCTGCTCCAGCAGGGCCACGCGGTGACGCTCTTCGATGATCACGAGAAGCCGGGCGGAAGTCTTCGCTATCAGACCGACCATGCACTGCTGCCCGAAGAAGTGCTCGATGCGGAAATCGGGCTGATCCTGAAGCTGGGTGCGACGTTCGACGGCACGCAGATGCTGGGGCGTGCCTTCACGATGGCTGATCTGAAGACACGTTTTGATGTCGTGCTGCTGGCCTTCGGCGAAGTGCCAGAAGATCGCCGCCCGGCCATCGGCGTGCCCTTCGAGGGACGTGGCGTGAAGGCGGACCGCAAGACCTTCCAGACGGCGGATCCGGCCGTCTTCGCCGCCGGTTCGGCCGTCCTGCCGCTCAAGCACGATGTCTACGCGGTCGGGGCCGGTCGCGTGGCGGCCGACGCCATTACGCAGTACCTCGCCGGAACGCCGATTCATGTCGAAGACCATCCGTATTCGGTCCACGCCGGCAGTGTGGAAGGCGAGGCGCTGCAGGCGTTCCTCACGTTCAGCGCACCGGCCGCCCGGGCGCAAGCGGAGAAGAAGGACGGCCTGACGCCGGAGCAGGCCAAGACCGAAGGGGAACGCTGTCTGCAGTGCGCTTGCTGCGCGCCCAGCGGTTGCCGCCTGCGGCAGTTCGCAACCGAATACGGTGCGAACCAGGCGCGTTTTCGAGGGGAGCGCGCCATCTACACCCGTGACGAGTCGCACCCCGAGATCACCTACGAAGAGGGCAAGTGCATCAAGTGCGGACTTTGCGTGGAGGTGGCCTCGGAGTTCAAAGAGAAACTCGGCCTGACCTTCATTGGCCGCGGCTTCGACGCAAAGATATCGGTGCCGTTCAATGAAGCGCTGCGGGAAGGGTTGAAACAGGCCGCTCGCGCCTGTGCCGCCGCCTGCCCGACGAGGGCGCTGTCGCTGAAAAGCAAGCGGCTGTAACGTTGGGGGGCGCCGCGTTCCTCGGTGCGTTGGATTCGTCCGGTCGGCCCTTGGATGGCGCCCACAACCAACGGTTGATTCAGCCCCGTTCGGAAAGCTCCATAACCGACGTCCCTGACCACATGCCGCGGTGTGCGGCCAAGCCTTAGCCCAACCTCCGCCAGATTCACAAATAGATCGTCACCGGAAGAAATGGAGTACGCGGTAACGCAGCTATCCTGACCTCCCGCCGTCCCGTCAGCCTACGACGTGCTGAGCCGCTTCACTTCCTCGCCTTTCAACATCTCGTGCGCTTCGCGCAGCACCTGCGGCAGCTGGGCGGCGTGCGGGGACATGGGGAACGCGTTGCTCAGATCCATTCCCTCCAGTTTGTCGGCGCGATAGCCGGGGAACCAGTGACCGCCGTTGCCGAGCAGGTTGTAGCGCATCTTGCCGTACTCGATCATGTCGAGCGCCTTGGCGTAGTTGTACAACCGCACGACTTCGAAGACGTTTACCTGCCCGGGCGCCTCCTCCCACCGCGGCAGGCCGAAGTCCCAGGTCTCGACCCACTCGCGACCGAGCACGCGCACCATCTCGGCCTTCAGGTTTCCTTCGATGCGCTCCACCAGTTCCTTGCCGTGGTCGCTCTTCAGGTACTGGATCGTCCTGACATGTTCATCCAGATCCGCCGGGCACGCAGCGCCGATGGAAAGCGTGTGAATCTCCTCGTGCGAGAGACACCAGAGGTTGTTGAAGACGATGGGCGAAAGCGGCGCGGTGAGTTTGCAGAGTTTCTCGGACGGCTTGTAGAGCATGCCACCCTTGTCGTTGGGGCTGATGATGAAGACGCCCATGTCCTTCGCACGCGCCGCCTGAATGGCCCGGGTGTGGACGGTGTTGACGAAGTACCAGTGCAGATTGACATAATCGAAGCGGCCGTCGTTGCAGGCATCAATGATGACCTGCGTGTCGGCGGCATGGGTGGAGAAGCCGATGTGCTTCACGCGGCCCTGGTTCTTGAACTTGATCGCGGCGGCCAGACACCCGCCGGGGCGGATCGCATGTTCGAGCTGTTCGCGATCGTTGAGGCCGTGGATGCCGAGCAGGTCGATGTAGTCGAGGTTGAGAAGCGACATGGACTTTTCGAAGTTCTGCCGGAACTCCTTGGGGTCCGCGGCCGGGCCGACTTTGGTCTGGACGATCAGCTTCTGGCGGGGGAAGTGCGGGAGGATCTTTCCGAGCTGCGCTTCGCTGGTGCCGTATCCACGGGCCGTCTCGATGTGGTGGATGCCCAGTTCGAGCGCGTGCTCGACGCAGGCCTCGACGTTGCGTTGGCTTTCGTCGGTGGGCTTTTCGTCCTTCCACGAATGCTGGAAGCGCATACCTCCACAGCTGAAGACGGGCATCTGCAGTTCGGTGCGTCCGAAGCGGCGGTAGAGCATTCGAGGATCTCCCAAGCATACGGTCGAGCACTGCAAGCACACCATACCTCTTCATCGCTCGTTTGCCATGGCGCATTAAACATACCCGGTCTTCGTGGGTGCACGAGCGGTTGGGATATCCTATGGCTCATTCTTCACAGGCGCCTCACACTCGCCGCTCTGCGGGACCACGCGGTAGAATCCTTCGGCCACCGTCTGCGGACCGCCGGTATTGCCCAACCGCGCGGCGCCGGCTTTGACCGAAACCTTCAGTTGACCGGTCCATCCCCCGCCCTGCCCGGTCAGCGGCGTCACCATCACTTCGTTGCGGTCGCTGGCGTTCACGTCCGCCCACGCGCTGCCCCACACCACGCGAATCCGCCTGGCACCGGCTGCCGACGTGCCACTCGAGACCAGCACCAGCGTGCCGGGCGCCTGCTGGAGCAACTGAAGCGTCAGCATCTCGCCAACGCTTTCCACCTGCGCCGCGCACGGCGCCTTCAGAACAGCCTCGCCCCACACGCCCAGGTCCAGGACGACTTCGGTCCCCGCGTCGCTCGCGTCCACGCGGTCGCCGGACCGCAGGCGCATCCGACCTGCAGGCTGCCATCCGTCACCTGAATAGCTCATCACGCGAACGTCCTTCGCACCCACACCCGGCTTCACGTAACCCAGGTCGCGCGCGCCGGAAGGCCAGAGAAGCACGACGATCCCCGCCAGCACCAGAACGCCGCAGACCACGATCCACGCCCAATGCGGCAGGGTCATGCGGCCGATTTGCGTCGTGGAAACAGGTGCCGTCACCGCCTTGAGCTGCTCGCGCGACTCGTGGTAGGTCGTCAGCACCTTGCTGGACAACTCAGTGGACGGGCTCAGCGGCCGGACGGCCTTGGCCACCGTAGTCGTAAAGCGAGCCAAGTCCTTGTACTCCTGTGCGCACGTCGGGCAGGAGGACAGATGGCTCTCTACGGCCTTGCGCTCGCGCGCCGCCAGTTCGCCGTCCACAAGTTCCTGCAAACGTTCACGGCAATCGTCACACGTCACAGCCAACCCTCTTTCGCCTGCCATGAGGCCACCTCACGAATCACGGACCTCAGCCACAAAGGTCACAGAGAGCACCGAGAACAG
>CAYSBP010000057.1:11899-15311 GCA_964429255.1 uncultured Planctomycetia bacterium | reverse complement strand
TGACTGGTCCGTATCGTTCTTGCTTCACGGAATTGCGGGGAATGCAACTAAGTGATTACCAGGAAATGGATAATGGCCACAACCAACCGTGTGGCAGACGGGTCAGACCTGGAACGCGTGGCGGACCGCGGACCGGGACTACAACACCCACCCCGACACGAAGACGACCCAGATGACGATCAACACGGGGAGCATGATGGGGATCGTGTAGCGAATGATGTACCCGAAGAAACTGGGCATCTTGACGCCCGCCGATTCGCTGATCGCCTTGACCATGAAATTCGGCGCATTGCCGATGTACGTGTTCGAACCGAAGAAGACCGCGCTGAGCGAGATGGCCAGCAGGATCTGGTTGGGCGTGAAGCCCGTCTGGCCCACATGCTCCAGGGCCATCCAAGCCGGCGTGCCCAGCGACTTGCCCATCTCAAGGCCCGACAGACCGTGCGCGGCCGAGAAGAAGTTCAGGTAGGTCGGCGCGTTGTCGAGGAACGAACTGAGGCTGCCGGAAGCGAAGTAGAAAGCGGTGGGCGACGCCACGCCCATCGCCTGCGCGTTCAGCGCCAGGTACTCGAGCGCCGGGACCATCGTGGCAAAGAGGCCGAAGAAGAGGAATCCCACCTCGCGGATCGGCCCGAAGGTGAACTCGTTGGCCTGCAGGCATTCCTTCTTGGAGAACTTGTAGGCCACCGCCGCCGCAACCACCTGAAGGATCGCGCCCACGCCGTGCGTGTGGAAGATCTCGTCGAAGAAGACGCCGAAGAGCACCACGCCCAGGAAGATGAAATTGTGCAGGCCCGAAATGCGGACGCTGTTCTTCTCGGGGTTCTCCTCCTTGCCGCTCTCCTTCTCGTACGCCGCCAGCGCGCGGACGTCGAAGATGTAGAACATCAGGACCAGCAAACCCACAGCGGTGGCCCACGCGGGCAGGCAGTGGATCGCGGTCCAGGCGAACGGCACGCCCTGCAGATAACCCAGGAAGAGCGGCGGGTCGCCGATCGGGGTCAGGCATCCGCCACAGTTGGCCACAATGAAGATGAAGAAGAGAATGTGAAAAGGCTTGATGCGATGCTTGTTGATACGGATGTATGACCGGATCAGCAGGGCCGCGGCGCCGGTGGTGCCGATGAGGTTCGCGATGACCGCGCCGATGATCAGGATCGTCACGTTCAGCT
Organism: uncultured Planctomycetia bacterium; assembly: GCA_964429255.1. GTDB lineage: Bacteria > Planctomycetota > SZUA-567 > H5-PLA8 > H5-PLA8 > CAYSBP01. The sequence continues at coordinate 14,139 of CAYSBP010000057.1, read as the reverse complement.
TCGTGCCGGCCTTGCCCTTGATGTCGATCAGCACGCCGCCGGTGACAACATACAGGCTGCCCACCAGCGCCAGGAACTGGAAGTACTCCAGGCCCACGTGTTCCATCTTGAAGAGTCCATAGTTCGCCACGCCGGTAAGCGTGGTCATCGCGTTCAGGCCGAAGAGATAATAGGAGACCATCAACCCTCCGAGGAGGAAGGCAAAGTCGGGATAGTGGTGCTCCCAGAAGTGCTGGTTAATGAACGGCATCAGCGCAATCGCCAGCAACAGCAACGCGAAGGGAATCGAGAGATAGAGCGGCACGTTGGGCGCGTTGATCTTGCTCCAATGGACGGGCGCTTCCGCGCCGTGGCCACCGTTCGCAGTCGCCTCGCCGGCCTTCTCGCCGTGCCTGTCCCTTTCGGGCTGCACGTCCGGCTTCCTGAACGCCGGATCGCTCTCCGCCTTGAACTCCTCGACCGTCTTGCTCTTCATCTTCGCGAGATCGTCAACGGTCAATGCGGCCGGTTGGGGCAAGGCCTTGGCCAGGACGAAGCCGAGGGCCAGTCCTGCCAGCAAGGTCAGGACCCAGCACTTCGGGCCGTGGAATCCGGCGGGGTGTGACGCATGAAGTTCGTCGCTCACGTCAATCTTCCTTCTCGACAGCAAGGGCGGCAACCACCCGGGAAATGCCCATGGCTGGAAGAAACCCGAGTGGTCGGAACAATTCGAGAAGTAGTATTAGCAGGTTTGGAGTGGAATTCAAAACACGGTGTCCGGAATGGACAACTTGACGCAGGAGGCGAGAACGGCCGCCTGTCCGACACTCCGCTGGGCGAGGGAGCGCCGACATGGAGCAGTTGTGGTTTTTCAACGGGCTGTTCGCGGATCCGCGTCCGGGTTGTTTGACTCCCCCTGCCTTTCGCGCATAATCGACCTGCATGGGCGAATTCATCCGATTGCAGAAGATCCTGGCGCAGGCGGGATTCGGTTCCCGCCGCTCGTGTGAGACCTTTATCCTGGAAGGCCGCGTCACGGTGGAAGGCGCCGTCGTCAGCCATCTGGGCACCAAGGCCGATCCGGAGACACAGGTCATCACCCTGGACGGCGAGAAGGTCGCCGGACCGGGAAAGGCCGGGAAGCGACTGCACGAGCAGTCCACGAAGGTGTACTACGCGCTCAACAAGCCCGTCGGGGTGCTCTGTACCAACCAGGACCCGTCCGGCCGCCCGCTGGCCATCCAGATGATCCCGGAGAAACGGCGGCTCTTCTGTGTCGGCCGCCTGGATCTCGACACGGAAGGCCTGCTGCTGCTTACCAACGACGGCGAGCTGACGCACCTGCTGACCCATCCGCGTTTCGGCGTCCCCAAGACCTACATGGCGAAGGTGGACGGGCCGGTCTCCGGCTACCAGTTGGCCAAACTAAAGAAGGGCGTCTACCTTTCCGACGGCCGGACGCAGGGCACGCTGGTACGCGTACGCAAACACGGCCAGCACACCAGTACGCTCGAGATCACGATCCAGGAAGGACTGAACCGCCAGGTGCGCCGTATGCTCGCTGCGGTCGGATTGCAGTGCCGGAGCCTTCGCCGCGTCAAAATCGGTCCGCTGTCTCTGGGTCTGTTGCCCACGGGCGCCTATCGCCTGCTGGGGCGCAACGAAGTGGCGGCGCTGAACCGCGCGGCCAGTTCGTCGGCCGCTCCAGGTCGCACTCCCAGTTCACCTCTGCAGGGGGAACTGGAACAGGATGCAGCTGACTTCGAAGAGACCGAACAGGACGCCGAACACGTTTCCGAACCGTTTGCCGGGGAAGGCGTGCAGGAGACCACGGAGGAGCCGGGCGAGCAGGACGGCGGGGAAGAGCGCGGCTCGTCTCAGCAGTCGCGTGAGCGGGAAGGGCGTGACGAGCGCCCCAGGTCATCCGAGCGCGGTCCTCGGGCTCGTCACCCCGACCGCAGCCAGCGCACGAATCGCGACGAACGGCGAGACAGCGAGCGCCGGCCTTACGGCAAACGATCCGAGGATCGCGGCGGGCGTGGACCGCACGGAAAACGACCCGACGACCGGAGTCGCGGCGAGGGTCGACCCTACGAGAAACGCTCCGACCATCGGGAGCGGAGCGCATCCCGGCCGTACCAGAAGCCTTCCGACCGCCAAGACCGTAAGGAGCGTCGGCCATACCAGAAACCCTTCGACCGTCAGGATCGTGACGTTCGCCGCCCGCACCAGAAGCCCTTCAACCGTCAGGACCGTGACGA
>CAYSBP010000057.1:5378-11799 GCA_964429255.1 uncultured Planctomycetia bacterium | reverse complement strand
TTCGACCGCCAGGACCGTGACGACCGGCGACCGCGCCGCCCGGACGATCGCGAACGGCGCGACTCCCGCGAACGTCGACCTTTCGAAGGCCCTCGGGAGGCACGTAGTTCCCAGCAGCGTTCCGGCTATCGCGGTCGGCCACAGGACCGTGGGTACGACCGGAAACCCGGTCCGCGTGGCCATGGTGGTCAAGGTACCCGACCAGGGCAGGACCGCAGGGACGATCGTGGACGTAGCCAGGGCGGCAGGGGCGGTCAGCGTCGCCAGGACTGAGTACGACTACGACAACGACTGGGTAGGGGGGGCAACGGATGCGGTATCTGATCACCGGCGGTGCGGGGTTCATCGGGTCCCATCTGGCCGACCACTTGTTGCGCAAGCGCGGCATCTCCGTCACCTTGCTGGACAACCTATCCACCGGTAGCTACGAGAACATCGCACACCTGGATGGCCACCCGTCCGTCCGACTGCTAGTGGGGTCGGTGACCGACGAGGCGCTGGTTGAGGAGGCGGTTCGGGACTGCGACGCCATCTTCCACCTGGCCAGCGCGGTCGGCGTGAAACTGGTTCTGCAGAAGCCGGTGCACTCGATCGAAACGATCGTCAAGGGCACCAATGCGGTGCTGAATCTCGCCTCACGCTACCGCAAGCCGTTCCTGGTCACGTCGACCAGCGAAGTGTATGGCAAGTCGACGGACATCCCGTTCCACGAAGACGGCGACCAGGTGATGGGGGCCACCGACAAGCAGCGCTGGGCGTATGCGTCGGCCAAGGCGCTGGAGGAATTCCTGGCGCTGGCACACTACCGCGAAACGCACCTGCCCGTGGTGATCGTGCGGCTCTTCAATATTGTCGGGCCGCGGCAGACGTGGAAGTTCGGCATGGTGCTGCCCAGTTTCATCCGCTCCGCGCTGCTGAACCGGCCCATCACGGTCTACGGCTCGGGGCACCAGCAGCGCTGCTTCTGCCACGTAGCGGATGCGGTGGAAGCCATGACCCGATTGATCCAGACGCCCAAGGCCTACGGCCAGGTCATCAACGTCGGATCGCAGCACGAAGCCTCCATGCTCGAACTGGCCGAGCGCGTGAAGCGGGTGTTGCGGTCGAAGTCCGTGATCGAACGCATTCCCTATGAGGTGGCGTATCAGGACGGCTTCGAGGACATGGACCGCCGCGTGCCGTCGTTGGACAAGGCCATGCGTCTGGTCGGCTATAAGCCCCGTCGGACGCTGGATGACTGCATCCGCGACACGGCCAAGGCGATGAAGAAGGGATTGAAACTCGAAGGCGCTTCACCTATCTGACGGGCATCGGCCACGATGATCGCTTGTGGCCCGGGCAAACAGGCGCCGGAGGTGACCGGTCGATACTCTCCTCGGTTCATCGCCCAGGATGTGGTGCCTGTATCTCTTCTTTCGGCCGGGGATGTTGTTGACGCGGGCAAGCGCTGTTGCTGCCGTTTTCAATCTCAATTGTTCCGCCCAATGGCTGGCCCTATTCCTGCTTCCCGCGGGGGAAGACTGTTCTCGAAAGGGCTTTGGGAGCCGTGGGCAAGATTGACAAGGAGGTAGGCGATGAAGGTGTTCTTCTTTTTTTGACGGTCATCCTTTTCCTGGCTGCTCCTGCGCTGTTAGGCGCTGATGCCAAGATGGACGAAACGGCGGCCAACGTCCCGGAGGCCGAGACTGAGACGAAGACGGCCGAGAAGAGGGCGAAGGCCGAGAAGAAGGCCGCAGACGAACAGAAGAAGGCGGACGAAAAAGCCGCAAAAGAGAAAGCCACGGCCGAAAAGAAAGCCGCGGACAAACAGAAGAAGGCGGATGAAAAAGCCGTAAAGGAGAAAGCCACGGCCGAGAAGAAGGCCGCGGACGAACAGAAGAAGGCGGACGAAAAGGCCGCAAAGGAGAAAGCCACGGCCGAGAAGAAGACCGACAAGTAGCAGATCCTGACGAAGTGCAAAACCTATGACCCCCGGTCCGTTAAGCAACCGGGGGTCTTTTTTTTTGGGCGGGGGTGTCAGCCCGTGAACCCTTTGCGTCGCAGCTTTTCCTGCAACTTCCGACGGGCGTAGCTCAGGCGCGACCAGACCGTGCCTTCAGGGACGTCGAGAATCTTGGCGATCTCCCCGTGCCCCAGTCCTTCCACTTCCTTCAGCAGGAAGACTTCGCGGTGGCGTTCATCAAGGCTGTCCAGGGCATCCTGCAGCGCTTCCCGCAGGCCCTTTCGCTCCATTTCGGAAAGAGGCTCGCTGCGTGTCTTGCGTTCCATCGAACGGATTTCATCGAGCGTCGTGAAGGCCGTATCGCGGCGTGTGTAGCGGCGGAAATGGTCGTTTACCAGATTGAGAATGATGCGGTAGAACCACGTTTTGAACGCTCCGGCCCCTTCAATTTCGTGGACGTGCGCGTGTAGGCGCACCACCGCTTCCTGTGCGATGTCCTCGGCGGTGTTGGGATCCGCTACGGAGCGTAACGCCAGATGATAGGCCATGCGACCGGCCATTGGCGCCAGTTCGTCGAAGGCGTCCGCGTCGCCTGTGCGGACACACTCGACCAGTTCGAGCAGTCGGCGGTCGGCCGCCTCCCGTTCGGGAGACAGCCTCCTGACGGCCGCCTTCGGTTGGTCGCTCTGCGCGCCCTGAGACTTTGCCGTATCCTTTTCGGCCAAACGACACCCCGCTCGTTCACAGGTTTCCTCAAGATACCATAGAATACGCAAGCGAGGGGGTACTCGCAACCGCGATCCTCTCTGCCATTCGATTTACTCGGGCCTGGTTCGTTCCGGGCTTGGAAATCTCACGAGCGAACCGGCGGGTAGCGAACATGCGCTGGTCCATCTCGCGCAGCCTCGCCTTCAACGCCTGCATGGTTTGCTCCAAACGCGCTCGACACCCCACCGCCTCACCGCCAGAATGCGGCCATGCGCACTGTACTTGGAAAAGCGCTGCAGCTCCTCGGGGCACTGGCGGTCCTGCTGGCACTGGTCTTCGGCCTGGGCCTCACGCCATCCGGTCACGGCAGCGCACTGTGGGAAATGCTCCTGCTGGCGGGCGGCCTCGCCTTGCTACTGGGCGGTGCAGCGGTCTGTCGACGCTAGTGTGGCCTCGGCTCATGGGTGGCGGGCCTCTTCCGTCGCGGCTTGACGGTCTCTTCCAGCACCCGTTTGCGCCGCAGGATGTGGTGGTAGTGCTGGGCAAAGCGGTGCGCCTCGTCGCGCACGTACTGCAGCAGGCGCAGGCCCGGCGTGCGGCGCGGCAGGCGCAGGCCGTCGGGTTGCAGCAGCGTGAAAACGATCTCTTCCTTTTTTGCCAGACTGGCCAGGCAAGGGACGGTGACCTTCAGCGCGCCCAACGCCTGAGCCGCGGCGTTCAACTGTCCGATGCCGCCGTCGATCAGCACCAGGTCCGGTAGCGGCTGCTGCTCCTCGATCAGGCGTGTGAACCGGCGCGTCAGTACTTCGCTCAGCGAAGCGAAGTCATCAGCACCTTCCACCGACTTGATGCGGAAGCGACGGTAGTGACCCTTGTCGGGCAGCCCGTCGAAGAAGCTCACGAGCGCACCGACCGTCTCCGAACCCTGGAGGTGCGCAATGTCGTAGCCCTCGATACGGCGGGGCGGCTGGGTCAGATGCAGGTGTGTCTGCAGGGACTGCAGGCCTTCTTGCGGATCAATGTGGAGCACACCCGGTTCCAGGCCGTCTTCGAGAGAACCTTTGCGTGAAAGACTGCGCAGCGCCAGCAGCGTATCGCGCAATGCGGCAGCCTCTTCAAAGCGCCGCTCGCGTGAAGCCGCCTTCATGTCGCGTTCGAGTTCCTCCTGGACGTCCTTGCCGCGGCCGGAAAGGAAAAGCGTCATGCGGCGCAGGTCTTCGCGGTATTCCACGGCGGTCACGCGGTTGTTGCAGGGCGCCTTGCAGCGGCCGATGTAATACTCCAGGCACGGTCGCACGTGGATGTTTTTCGCATCGTTCTCGATGATGGTCAGGGCGCAGGTGCGATGTCTGAAGACGCGTTGCAGTATGCGAAGCGCGGTGCGCAGCCACCCACCGCTCACGAAGGGCCCGTAGAACCTGCTGCCCGCCCGACTGCGGTCCCGCGTCACGCGCACGCGCGGGAAAGGTTCGTCCCAGGTGATCTCTACCAGCGGGAAGTTGATGTCACTCTTGGCGTAGAAGTTGAACGGCGGCTGGAGATCCTTGATCAGGCGGTTCTCCAGCATAAAGGCTTCGACTTCCGAACCACACTCGACGAACTCGATCTTCATGATGCGCGCGACCAGGTCGCGGGTCTTGAGGTCGTGGTCACGTGCGTTGTCAAAGTACTGGCGAACGCGCTTGCGGAGGTTCTTGGCCTTGCCCACATACAGTTCGCGACCCTTCTTGTCGCGGTAGATGTAGATCCCCGGCGCGCCGGGAAGCGCGTCGAAATCCCGCTGAAGCTCCTGTGGCACGGGCATGGCGTCCATCCTGCAATAGCGTTGGCGGGAGGATACGACGCAACGGGAAGCGCCGCAACGGGAAGCGCCGCAACGGGTGAAGGCCGTGCGCAGCGCCTCCCTGCTCGAATCCCTTGCGAAAGGTCGTGTTCACTCCGTCTCCAGCAACCAGATCCCACGACGGGCTTCGCGCGCTTCCCGCTCCGCAGCGCGGAAGGCCTCGGCATACTTGCCTTCGCCGTGACGGTCGTAGAAACGGGACCAGCCCTGCCGGACCAGCTCCACATTCACGTTCGTGTCGCCAACGAATACATACGCCAGCAAACGCTTGTAGCTGTCACGCTCCTCTTGCGCGGGGGTCTCGAACTCCAGACCGATGATCCCGCCTTGAACGAGTTTGCGCAGTCTTTCGGAGGCCTGTTTGGAACCCGGCGCGCCGCGTTCAGGCGTGTTGATCCGGAGCATGCGGATCCGTTCCTCGCGACCCTGGTACTCCACGCGCAACGTATCGCCGTCGGTCACGCTCAGAACGGGGCAGCGCATCCGCTGGCCAGACGGGTCGATGACAGGGGAACTTGACCAATGGCGGGCGGCCAGCAGTGCGGCGGCAAGGAGCAGCACGAAAACGAGGGCCTGCGGCGATCTGGAATGCGTTCCGGAGTTTGGACGGGAAAACGAGAAGCGCACGTCGGGTCCTCCCGCAAACAGCATCGCCGGCGCTCTGGCCCGGGTGGTTCACCCAAGAGCACTCCGGGGTGAATTTCACAGGCCACAAACGCCGGCGACCGGCGCGCATCCCATTCCCGTTCGGCGCTACTTGGACGTGTCCATCAGCCCCGGATGGATCGAGGTGGACAGGCCGGCCATGTCTGCGTCTTCCTTCGCGCTCAGCGCCTCGTTGCGATTGAAGAAACGCCCGACGGTCAGACGGTAAAAGCGATTGCCCAGCAGGTTCGTCTCTTCCTGGACGTCGACGGAGGCGTATCCCTTCTTCCGCAACTCGTCGGCGGCGCTCAGCGCCTTCGCTTCGTCGTTGTACTTCTTCACCTCCAGGACGTAGCGCGTGGGAACGCCGTCCCTGGAACCGTTCAGCGTGGTGTTCATCTTGCGGGCTTCCGCGCCCCACTTTGTCGTTGCGTACAGTTCGATTACTTTGTTGAACCAGTAGTTCGAGGTCTCTTCGAAACCGGCTTGGCGGGTCGCCATACCGAGTTTGAAAAGCAGTTCGTCGTGGGGTACAGCGCGGACATCGCGGTAGACGGTCTCCAGACAGTGGTACTGGCGACTGGCCGTGAAGTAGGACTGCATCTCGTAGTTGCAGTCGGCGCGGGCGAAGTAGGCCAACGCCTTGAGGCTCCGGTCCACGTTCCTGTGGTCGAGCACCTTCTCGTGGTAAAACTTGGCACCGGCATAGTCCCCCTGGGCGAAGCGTGCCTGGCCGAGCATGTATTCCGCCTCGGGCATGTAGGCGCTGTCGGCATTGGCGGTGAGCCAACCGCGAAGCAGTGCTTCGGCCTCGCCCACCTCGCCCGATCGGATCTGCCGTTCGGCCTGGGTAAGCGTGTCAGGCCGTGTGGATGTCTGCACGTTTACGATAATGGCCTTGGCCTGTTCCGAAGCGCCGAAGGCGTTCCATCCGGCCAGTACGAGGCCCAACAGCGAGCCAGCGAGCAGGCGCATGAGGCGCATGGATTGAGTTCCTTTCAGAGTGAGCAACGTACGGCCACAGAGCACCGCCTGCCGGCGCACGCTGACATAGAGCGGCACGTCCTAGGTATCGGCATGGACACCCGTGGAGCTGAAGAGGAACCGCGGAGCGGGGTGTGGGGATCGGTGGGAGGGGGATCGTCGCAAGAGGGCACGAAGCGGTGCGGGAAATCTCGTCGCAGGCGGCCCGCGATCCCGTCCGGAAACGTATGCCCCGTGAAATCGTACTCGGTGGAAAAGGAAAGCGCCGCCCCTACACCGGCTGCCGTCTCCGGCGTCCC
>CAYSBP010000057.1:0-5278 GCA_964429255.1 uncultured Planctomycetia bacterium | reverse complement strand
CTTGGGCTCTTCCTTCTTGAGCTTGTCCAGCCCCTTGGTGAGATTCTCGAAGGCGTATTTGTCCACCTTCCAGACTTGTGGCTTGCCGTCCAGCTTGGCCGTCACGTACGAATCGCTCTCGTTCTTCTCATTCTTGACCAACTTGCCGAAGACGATGGTGTGCGTCGTGCCGTCCTTGAGAACGACGCGCGTGGTGGCTTCCGGCTTGTCGAAGCCCTGCTCCTCGGGCTTGAGTTCGTCGGCATAGCCTTTGGCGTCCAGCCAGGCGAGCGCGGAACCGACGCTGTTGCACTCACTCTCGTTGGTTTCCGCATCCTGCGGTTCGGTGATCCGCCAGACGGGCTTCTTCTCTTCCTTCTTCTCTTCGGCCTTCGACTCTTCCTTGGCAGGCTCGTTGTCCTTCTTCTCTCCGTCCTTCTCCGCCTCTGCCTTGGCCGCATCCTTCTTCTCTTCGGCCTTGGCTTCATCCTTCTTGGTCTCGTCCTTCTTCTCGGCGTCCTTGGATTTCGGCTTCACGGGACCTTCGCCTTCAATGACCTTCTGGATACGCCACGTCTGGTCGCCCTTCTGGAAGGCCACGTCGATGACGTCGTCGGAGGTGATGCGGAGCAGCTTGAGGTCGTACCACTTGTCTTCAGTGAGCGTCTTCTTATCGTTCTCGGTGGTGACCTGAGCCTTGTCCGCAAAGTTCTGGTCTACCAGCAGCACCTTGGCCGCATCGCCCAAGACGAATCCGGTGCCGTAATCGGGCGATTTGCCGGCGACGATACTGGCCAGCGACTTGTCGTCGGCACCTGAGACCTGGATGCTCAGGCGGCGCTTCTCGTCCAACTCGAAGGTCTCCATCGAGCCGGCGCGTTCCTCTCTGACCTTCGCATCGCGGACGGCGTCGAGCAGGCTGCCGATGCGCCCGTCATCGGCCGGGCGATCGCCTTTGCTGGCCACGACCCACTTGTCATCCTTCTTATTGAGCTGGATCGTGTGGTCGCCTTTAGCCAGCTTCACGCTCCGGGCCTCGTCCGGCTTGAAATCTTTGACCAGCTGGCCGGTTACGGCCCCCGGTCCCTCGCCGACCTGAGGCCGGCTGGGCTTGATGACCAGGAAGGCGACCACCAGGACCAGGAAGGTTCCGCCGAGCAGGATCAGTGTTTTGGCATTCATGGCATGAAACTCGATGGACCACTCTGAGACATCGCCCTTTCGTACCGCACCTGACCGGAGCGGCGCACGAACCAGTAGACCAGACCGCTGACGACCAGCAGTATCGCCGTGCCGCCGATCATGAACACTTTCAAGGCAAACTTCAGCGAACGATCCTCCTTCTTGTCGAAGGCCTCGATCGTACGCGCCTCGAGCCTCTTGGCGCGCAAGTTGATCAGATCCTCGCCCAGGGCGCAGCTTTCCACGATGTTGGGAAGGATGTGGATGTTCCCCTCCAGTTCGCTGCCGATCTGCCGGTCTTCGAGGTACATCCGGTCAAAGCTCTCGGGGCAGGTCCACAGGAAGAGGATGGGCTTCGCTCCCTGCTTGCGTTCGACGGTCGCCTTGGCCGCCTCGGCCTTCTTTTCTTCAGCCTTCTTTTCTCCGGCAGCGTCTTTCTCATCCGGTGTGGCGGACCACGCGGGTACGTCCTTGCCCTCCCACGGGAAAGGGAAGGCTCCTTCAAGCTGTATGAAGACGGGGAGCCCCGGATCACGCCCTGCCCGTGCTGAATCGAACTTCCGCGGATCGAAGGTGTCGCTGTACGGCTCCTTCCAGCTTAGGCTGGAGGTCTTGGCCAGCACCGTGACGTTGAGCCCGGCCGCCTTCATCTTCTGCTCGTCGATCGCCAGCGTGGACGGGTAGGGCATGACCAGCGCGCGCAACGAACGCGTGATCGGCGACTCCTGATAGATCGAAGCAGCCTGGATCTGCACGAAGTACGAGAGGACCGCGTACTTGACCTCACCCGTGAAGGGGTTCAGTTCCACGGGCAGTCGCAGGTTGTTTTCGTCGCAGACAAAATCCATATCCGGCGTGACGCCTATATCCTGCAGGTAGCTCTCCAACCCTGTCGGGGTCTTCTGGACGCGAACGCCCCCCGCAAACATGTCATTGGTGATCTTGAAAGAGCTGCTCAGCAACAACACCCGGCCACCGCCCGCAAGGTAGCGGATCACTTCGTAGCGGGCCCGTTCACCCAGCTCCGCGGGACGGATCAGAATCAGGAGCTTGGCGTCGTCCGGAATCGTGCTGTTCTCGGTCAGTTCGATGTCTTTAACCTCGACCTTCTTTGCGGTGTCCGGATCGCCCAGCAGCCAACCGAACGGATTGGGCGGTTGGCGCCCCCCCATCATCATCGGCGGCTGCTCGGGCTTGGGTCGCTGGATCGCGACGACCGGCTTCTTCTCCTGCGTGAGCGTGTACACCTTGTTGGCAATGTCGTACTCGAGATCCTGCGCATCGCGGACCACCTGGACCCAGTCGGATGGCTTGTCGGCATACGTCAGACGCAGTGACGAGTTGATGACCATGTAACTCAACTTGCCCTTCTCGCGCGTCTGGACAGTGAAGTTGAGGTTCTGCTTCTCAAGTTCCTTCTTCAGGTCCTCATTGTCTTCGGGATCCACCACCTCCAGGATGATCCGCCCTCTCGAGGCGGTTTCGATCTCGCGCAGTCGGTCCAGGATGTCCCGTTTGATCCCCTCGAACCACTCTGGAACCGACTTGGAGACGCAATACGTAACCTTGAGCTGATCGCTCGATCCGAGACGCCCCATGACACTGCGGAAAGGTTCCGAAAGACTGTACTTCCTCTCCGCAGTCAGGTCCACCCGTACGAAACCCCGGTCGGCCAGCAGGTTGGCGAAGATCACCACACCCAGGGCCAGTACGACGGCGATCGCGAGGTACGCGTTGCGTGTCGACTTGGCAACTGCCATTTAGCGCCTCCGTTCCATCACCAGATTGGTGAGCAGCAGGAAAAAACCGCCCACCGAGACGACATAGACCAGGTCGCGCGTGTCCAACACCCCGCGGCTGATGCTCTCAAAGTGCGGTACGATGCTGAAGTTCTGCACCCACACCGCCACTTCCGTACTGAACTCGCGGATCATCGTCACGAACACCGGGAAACCGATCAGCCACAACATCACGCAGATGGCCAGACCGATGATCAGCGCCACGATCTGGTCGCGTGTAAGACTGGAGGCAAACAGCCCGATCGAAATGTACATCATGCCCATCGCCAGACACCCGAGGTAGCCACCCGCCACCGTGCCCCAATCAGGCCCTGGAGGATTCGAGAGCCATGCAAGGAAGAACGGCAGATGCATCGTGCACAACAGCATCACCACCAGAAAACCGGTGGCCGCAAGAAACTTGCCCGCCACCGCCTGCCAGGTCCGCACCGGAAGCGTCATGAGCAACTCCAACGTTCCGAGCTGCCGCTCCTCCGACCACAACCGCATCGTCAGGGCCGGGATCAGTAACGCCATGACCAGCGGCTGCCACTCGAAGAACGCCCGCAAGTCGCCCGCCTGGCTGTTGAAGCCGAAATGGACGTAAAAGGCTCCCGAGATGATCAGATAGACGAATATCACCACATACGCGATCGGCGTGTTGAAGTACGCGCCCATCTCGCGCCGCAGAATCGTACAGATCGTCGCCATGTCCCACTCCTCGTACGTCGGTCCCGCGTAGGACAGACGTCCCCGTCTGCCCCGTCATGCCGCATCCTGCGGACAGAGACGTCCGCACCTACGGGTCAGGCCGGAAGCCCAACCTGCGCGCCGTGCCGCAGCGTCAACCCCGTGAAATGCAGGAATGCGTCCTCCAGCGAAACGCCTTCCGTGTGCAACTCCACGACCTCCCAGCTCTTCTCGCGGGCCAGTCCCATGAACCGCTCGCCGATCTCGTTAATCACCTTCGGCGAATCGCCGGCACCAGCCGCCAGCAGCGTGCATTCCAGCACGCCCATGTCCGGCAACTCCTCGACGTTGAAACTCTTCACACCCGGCACGGCCTTGAGCGCCTCGCGAACTTCGGCGGACGAGGCATTGCGCAATCGCGCGGTGATCCGGCCGGCTTCCGTGCTCTTGCGCTTAAACTCATTCGGCGGGCCGTCCATCAGCAGTTTTCCGCGATGGATCAGCAGCGCGCGGTTACAGACCGCCTCCACTTCCTGCATGATGTGCGTGGAGAAGAAGACGGTCTTGGTCTTGCCAATGTCCATAATCAGACGGCGGATCTCGAGAAGCTGTACGGGGTCCAAACCGCTGGTGGGTTCGTCCAGGATCAACAGATCGGGATCATGCAGGATGGCCTGCGCGATGCCGACGCGCTGGCGGAAACCACGGGACAGCGTCCCGATGCCCGCCATGAACTTGGGCTTCAGGCCGCAGCTCTCGACGGCCCAGTCGATGCGCTCTTTTGCCTTGGCGCCCGGGAGCTGTCGCATGCGTGCAATGAAGCTCAGGAAGTCCTTCACGCGCATCTCGGTGTAAAGCGGTGCATTCTCGGGCAGGTAACCGATGTGCCGGCGAACCTCGACCGAATCGGTATCGATGGAGTGCCCGGCCACCCGCACCGTCCCGGCGTCGGCCGTCAGGTAGCAGGTAAGGATCTTCATCAGGGTGGACTTGCCGGCGCCATTGGCGCCCAGCAACCCCACAATTTCGCCGGAACGGACTTGGAAGCTGAGGCCATCCAAGGCGATCAGCGACCCGTACCGTTTGACTAGTCCGCTTACGTCCACCAGGGCTTCCGAGGACATGGCTGCTTCGCTCGCTTTGGGTTCAGTGCCGCAGAGCGGAACGCCCCAGCGGCATGCACACTCTTTATTTGCACCGAATAGACGGAGATATGTCAAAGAACCTTCGAAAATTCAAGCACCAAACTGAAGCTGCAAGATGAAAGAAAGACAGGACGTTTTGACAGAAGGCACAGGATTGACAGGAAGATGGCACGGGAATGGGGCTCTACCCTCTGCTATTGCCCTCTCGGAGGACTCTGGTATGGTACCCGCCGCAACCGGGGGCTCCTCCCCCGCCACCCTCAGGCGGAGCGGTGGCCGAGCGGTTCAAGGCGTACGCTTGGAAAGCGTATTTACGCCGAAAGGTGTAACGTGGGTTCGAATCCCACCCGCTCCGCCAGAATCCCACCCAGTCTGACGGTCTGACTACTTCGGTGTCGGAATCGGTATCGGGTTCCTATTCCTCCGTGCGCTATGGTAGACGAATCGATACCGATTCCGACGCCGACGAGCGGAGTGAGCATTGAAAAGCCCCGACCCCCTACC
>CAYSBP010000056.1:0-15362 GCA_964429255.1 uncultured Planctomycetia bacterium | reverse complement strand
GGTCCTATCCCCCCACCCCCTTTCCCACGGGAAAGGGGGCGTCGAAAGATGTGGGGCGCCTTCGAGTGAGGAGGAAACTGCTCCCGCCGATCTGGTCGTGCACCCTTGAAAAGCCCTGACCCGAGATGGCACTTTCCCATTCTCTGAAGATCGGTTAAAGTCGGACATGCATTGCCATTCGGGCCGCGCGATGATAGTTTGCTAAAGCGAACTAAAACTCCTTCGACGAAAGGACCACAACTGTGGCTCAGGTGGACATCTCCAAACTCCTCGAGAAGGCCAAAGAAGCAGCGGACCGCCGCAACTATGACTACGCCATCGAATGGTATCTGAATGCGTTGAAGCTGGATCCCGACAATGGGCAGGTCCGCCGCGATCTGCGCATGGTCGAGTTGCGCCTGGCCAAAGAGAAACCGCCTGGGTTCTTCGCTAGAGGCAAGCTGGCCCTGACGATCGGCAAGGTACAGGCCATGTACACGGCCAAGAAGTATGACTCCGCGATCGAGGCCGCTGAGGAGGCCCTGCGAATCGATCCGACCAGCGTGGGTACCCAACTCACCCTGGCCCGAGCGGCCGCGGCAGCCGGCTATCGCAACGCAGCCCTTTTCACGCTGGAAGACGTCCAGAACACCAAGGCGGGCGGCAACCGCAAGCAACTCCTCGAGGCCTGTCGAGAACTGGGATTTCTCTGTGAGGGCATGGGCCGCACGTTGCAGGCCAAACAGGCTTGGGAGCAGGTCAAACAACTCGACGCCTCCGACCACGACGCCGACCAGCACCTGAAGAACCTCTATGCCACCGACATGTCCACCAAACTCGAAACCGCCGTGGCCAGCACCGATCAGGGCTCGGTCGCGCGTCGGATGCTCAAGGACAAGAAGACCTCCGAAGACATGACCGCCCAGGAGGGCACCCTCCGCACTTCAGAGGACGTTCTGCGGGTCATCGAGATCACCAAGGAGGATATTGCCAAGCGTCCCGAAGACGCCCGGCTATACGGCAAGCTGGGCGATCTGGAACTGCGGTTGGAGCACTGGGATGCCGCCCGAAAAGCCTTCATGGAAGCGCAGGCCAAGGACGCCACCAACTACACCTGGCGGTTCAAGCAGGACGACGTTGACCTCGCCCGGATGGTCCACGACCTGCGCGCGCTGGGCGAGCGGTTCAAGAGCGGCGAGGTCGGCGTCAAAGATCAGTACAACGCGCTCCGCATGAAACTGCTGGACATGAAGCTGGCCTCCTTCCTTCAGCGCGAGGTCCAGTATTCCACCGACGGTCGCATCCGTTACGAACTGGGTACGATCTACTTCGAACTGGCCGAGATCAAGAAGGATAACGGCCTCTACGATGAGGCCATCAAACGTTATCAGATGATCTATCCCGACCCCAAGTACCGATGTGAAGCCGGGTTGCGCATGGGTCAGGGATTCACGCGCAAGGGACAGTTCGACTTGGCGCTCAAACGGTTTGACGACACCCTCAAGACCCTTGAAGTCAAGGACCTGCGTTGGAAGAACCTTCTCTACGCCAAGGGCGATACGCTCGAACTGGCCGGCCAGAAGAAGGAGGCCATGAAGACCTTCATCCAGATCTACGAGATCGACGTCTCGTTCCGGGATGTCTCCAAACGCGTCGACAAACTCCAGGCCGAAGGTGCGGACAAGGAAGTCTGATTTGCGGTAGGCAACTGGCCTTCCCCAGCTACCCTATGGACAGAGGGCTGTGGAGAACTGGTATGAACCGATTCGCGCTGTGTCTCCTGATCGGCATGACCGGCCTGTTCTCGGCCGAGCAGGAGGACAATACGTGGGAGAAGGAACTACTGGGGGGTGAAGAGGCGCAGGCCAAGGGCGACCTGGCAACTGCGGAGCGACAGCTGGAGACGGCCACGCGACTTGCACGCAAGTTCGGCACAGAGGATCCGCGTCTGGGCAAGTGCCTCTCCAGCCTCGGCGCCCTCCGCCTGACCCAACGACGAATGGAAGACGCCGAGGAAAGTTTTCGCGAAGCACTGAAGATCTTCGAGCAGACCGCTGGTGAGAAGCACCCTTTCGTGGCGGCCTGTCTGAACAACCTCGGGCAACTCTACCAGTTGCAGAATAAGTACGACTTGGCCGAGCGTTACTACCAGCGCGCGCTCGACATCCTCAAAGACAGCCCGCGCGCTGCGCCCGTCCTGGGCAACCTCGCCGCGGTCCACAGCGCGCAGAAGCGCTACGACGAAGCCGAGCTGCTCCTGGAAAAATCCGTGGTCTTGGCGGACCGAACCTACATCGCGGGACATCCCGCCCAACTCATCGCGATCAATAACCTGGCCTCGTTCTATATGTCGCGCGAGAAACCGAACCAAGCCGAGCCGATGTACGTGCGCGCCGTTGGACTGAACGAGACCACGAACGGCGCCGACAGTCTGGAAACCGCCCAGGCCCTGCACGCGCTCGCCGTCTGCCTTTCCGCCCAGAAGAAGGTCGATCAGGCCGAGTCGCTCTTCCGAAAACTGCTGGACCTCTGCACTCGAAAGCTTCCCCCCGAACACCCCGCACACATCGAGGTGCTTGAGGGGTTGGCCAGGGTCCTGAAAATGGCAGGGCGCGACCTCGAAGCCTTGCCACTGGAGTCACGTGCCGCGACGCTGAAGAAGAAGTCGCCGTAGGCCGCGCCGACGAAAGAAGCGGTCCCGTTCGAGATGGGATTTGATGGATTCATCGGCGACCGCCAACGAGGTACACCTCTTTCCCGTGCAACCGTGTCGTCCGTGGTGAAGACGGTGGGTCGGCGTTTACTGCGCGGATTTGCAGCAACGGACACCGGAACGGCCGCGGTTGACCAGACGTGGGATCTGGCGGGCACGGCAGGAGATGTACGTTTCGGCCCATCGCAGGCTGTCAGCCCAGTCACCGCCGAGGATGATCTCCGAATCCTCCGGGCCATCCGTCCACTCGGAAACATTCCCCGACATATCGCTAACCCCGTCGGGCGTTCGGCAGCGCGGAAACCAACCGCTGGGGTACGGTTCGCGCTGCGCGTCAGGATCGAAGCCTGCGGCACAGGCGCCGGGAATATAGCTCTCACCGTAGGGCCATTTCCGCTGGTCGTCGCCCATGCATGCGCGGAACCACTCAGCGCTCGTACAGAGCCGTTTTCCGGCGTTTTCGCATAGAGCGCGGGCGTCCAGAAGGTTCTCGACGCCTGCCTTCGGGGCCTGGCCGGCACGGTTCGGAAACTCATAGCGATCGATGGCAAAAGCGGGCACGGTCCGCTTTCCTTCCACGGGCATCACCACGTCGCCCTCTGCGATAGAGACCATGTTCCGGTCGCCCAGGCGCAGGGAAATGTGCACGGTAGGGTCTCCGTCACGCGCGACCAGCAGGGTGGTCTCCTGCGATTCCGCAGCGGGCCGTTCGAAGGTGAGCAGGTAAAGGCCCGGACTCATCTCATGGTTCCAGATGGGCGTCTTTCCCAGCAGTACGGGCTTGACGGCCAGGTCGAGCGGCCGTCCCTGTGCGTCGGTCAGCGGGCGGACGGAGACCTCGGCCTCCGCGCTCGCAGTGATGTTCACCGCACGGATGCCGATCGCCTTTTTTTTGATCGCGATCGCTTCGGCATGCCCCGGATTGCGCGCCAACGCTTCTTCGGCAAAGGCCTGCGCGGCAGGAAAGTTGGGCGGCGTGGCCGCCTCGCCTAAAGACGAAGAGGGGGGGTCCAGGAACTTGTGTGCCTTGTAGAGGAACCGAGCCACCTCCAGCTCGTTCAGTAGTCGTTCCGCGTTCTCTGCACCCGCTTGCGCTTCCGTCCGTTTGGGATCGAGCCGTCGCGCATCGCGGAAGTAGTTGGCGGCTTCGATGAGTAACTGGCGGGCCTCCTTGGCGCGCGCATCGAAGACGGCTTCACCTGAATCGGCGAGACCGCTGCGATGCTTCGCGGCCTGCTTCAGACGCTCGGATGCCAAGGACAGGGCCCGATGCACATCCCCCATGCGCTGTTCGGCTTCCTGGCGCTCCTCGCGCACGCGCTGCGTCACAACATAGATGCCGAGGATGATGGAGAAGAGCAGTGCGATGGAGACCGCAAGCGTGACCTGCAGATGCTTGCGGGCCTTCCGGTACCAGGAATGAACCAGCCCGATCGGTGCGGCCAGGATCGGTTCGCCCGCATTGAATCGACGGATGTCCTCAGCCAACTCCTTGCAACTCCGGTAGCGCCGCGACTTTTCCTTTTCCAGACACTTCAAACAGATGGTCTCAATGTCGGGGTGGATACGCGGACTGATCCTGCGCGGCGGGACGGGATCCTCGTCCAGCACCTTGCGCAGAACCGACATGGTGGACGACCCGTCAAAGGGCGGTTTGCCGGTCAGCATCTCGTAGAGCACGGCGCCCAGCGAATACAAGTCGCTCTGCGCATTGACGTCCTCGAGTTTACCCTCCGCCTGCTCGGGCGACATGTACGACGGTGTGCCCATCGTGGAGCCCGACTGGGTGATCTCAAGATCCTCGTCGATGCGTTTGGCCAGTCCAAAGTCCATGATCAAGGCGCGGCCTTCATGGTTGACGATGATATTGGCCGGCTTCATGTCACGGTGAATCACGCCCTGATCGGCGGCGTGTCCCAGCGCTTCTGCGGCGTCCTCGGCGATCTGCAAGGCGAGACGCGGAGAAAGCGGACCGCGTTCGAGGAACTGCTTGACCGTCTGTCCCAGGATGAAATCCATCACGAAATAGGGCTTCCCTTCATACTCGCCCACGGCATGGATCGGCACGATATTGGGGTGCTTCAGACGCGCCGCCGCTTGAGCTTCGCGACGGAATCGTTTGATGTCCTCGTCGGTGGCGCCTTCGCCCGCAAGGAGCACCTTGATCGCAACTTCGCGGCGCAGAATGCTGTCGCGCGCGTGGTACACGATGCCCATGCCACCCCGATTGACTTCGGCCAGAACCTGGTACGGTCCGATGGCGGCTGGTAGTCGGCGACGATCGCTCTTCTTCTCACTCGACCGATCGGGGGGGGTGGGCGGTGGCAGCGGAGATTCGCCATATAGCACCGGAAGGGTGGCGCTGGGGCGCGCACGCGCCGCGATGGCGATCTCCAGTTCGCTGCGCGCCACCAGCATGCGACCATCGAAGACGTTCCCGCAGTGCGCGCAGGTCACGTTCTGCAGACCTTCGCGAACACGCTCCATGGCAATCGCTGTTCGCTGACCGCACTTTGGACAGGCTACCTGCATGCGCACTCCCACAACACCGCGCGGCATACCCTGACGCTGGCCGGCCAACAGCAGGGGCGGGAACGCCATTTTAAACCAATGGTCTTCGATTTGCGGCCATAAAAAAAATGATGCACCCGGTCATGGTCTCAATACCAAGGCATGTGTTTATGCCGATCGAGTCATGCTGTTCCGCGCGCGCGGCTGAAGCCCGGATACCCGTGGCGACGGACGGCGGCCGACGTGGGATTCCATCACGCGCAGAACGCGTTCTCCAGCAGCACTTCAATCTCCACCAGCAGCGGAACTTTCACCGCCGGATCGGGGTGCTCAACCGCTGCATGCAGCGCCAGCAACTGGGCGCCCAACTCCGTCAGTCGACCGCCGTCCCTCAGCAATTCAGGGAGCAGTGGCAGGCGTTTGATGTCCGCCACGTGAACCTGCGGGAAGATCGCACCATCCTCGCCGGTGACCGCCAGAAAGTAGCGCAGATAGAAGGCCGAGTTCACGCAGGCACAGAGGGCTTGAATCGAGAATCCCGCCGCCGCGTCGCGCGCGTAGGTGACGTGCACCGAATTCCGCACAAAGTAGCGGTTCAGATCCACGGTCGCAATCAACCCATTCGCGGTCTGGCGCGTGAGCATCTTCTCCGGTCGATCGTAGATCGACGCCTGGCGCAACTGACAGTTGAAAGGCCGTCCCGGATGCGGCGGCGCGTGCTCGTGCCGCTTGTCGTACTCGATGTACCGGCCGCCCCAGCGGACCGGCGTGAACGCGGTGAACTCGCGCCCGTCGATCACCGGCCGGTGCCGCGCCGCATCGAAGGGATGCTTCGTCCCGTCTTCGGCCACGAAAACCATCTCCTGGACGCGGCCCAGCAGGCGTTTTTGGAATGGCTGGAAGCCCGTCGAAATGCCGTCGCGCACGTCGAAGTGATCACTCAGCGGCACGCCGCGGCGTTCCATCCGCTCCACCTGGTGGCGCAGCGACTCCGAAGCCGACGGGCAGAAGCGTAGCGCCGGTCCCATCGCCAGCCGGTTCTGCGGCGCCGTGCCGGCCATCAAAAGCACTTCGTTCTCGCCGCCCGGACGTTCCTTGCGCACGCGCAAAATGACCGTTTCGACGACGCAGTGCGGAAAGCAGTCAACCGGTACCGGGGTGATGGCTTCCAGCGTGTGCGTCAAGAGCAACTCGCGCAGCCCGCGATAACGTTCGTTGCGCAGGAAGGTCGCGGGCAGGATGTAGTTCAACACGCCGCCTTCGCGCAACAGCGTCAGGCCACGCTCGACAAACACCGTGAACAGGTTCACCTTGCCTTCCGCCGCGCAGCGGAAACAGGTGCGCAGCCACGCCAGATACGCGCGCGGCAGGCCACGGCCCTCCACGAAGGGGGGATTGCCGATCACGACGTCGAACCGGCCATCGAAATCGGGCAGCGGCCCCAGCGCGTCGGCGCAGCGCAACGGCAGCACGGCGTCCTCTTCGAAGCCCGCCTTCTCCCAGGCGGCAAAACGAAGATTGAACTCGGCGACCGCCAGCGCCTCGCGGTCGGTATCCAGTCCGGCAAAATCGAGTGTCAACGCCGCGCGCGCGGATTCACGCGCTTCGGCCCCCGCATTTACACGACGTTCGAAGGCGCGATGGAAAAGCGTCATCAGAAAGGCGCCGGAACCGCAACACGGATCGATCGCCCGCTTGGAACCGATATGCACCGACGCCGCCATCTGCGCAGCCAGTTCGGGCGGTGTGTAAACCTCGACCCTGCTGCGACGCCCGGACCGCCCGGTCCGTTCAGGCGCACGACAGGCCCGAGCGGCCAACAGCACTTCACCCAGCAGTTCGTCTCGTTTCCACGCTTCGTCCGGTAGTCCCGACACCAGCCGCGCGCGAAAGGCACTCGCGTCCCGGACCTGCACGCTGGGGAACCCCGTCGACAGGTTGCGCAGCCAGCGCCACGGCGGGTCGGACCGCACCGCGCGAGCCATCTTCTCCTGCGCGGCACCGATCACCCACTCGCCAGGCTCACTGACATCGCCTGACGAAATCAAGGTATGGATCTGTTGGGGAAGGTTCATCGGAGTAAACGTGGGACGAATGACACGGGCTCGAATCCGTACCGGGTCTCGTCCCCCCTGTAGAGCGAATCCACGTTCAGCCGGAAGTGCCATCACAGGTGCTGCGTCCACGGTGGCGATTTCCACAAGTCCCCCCCTTTCCGGTACGTTGAGTATTCGACCGGGGAGGTCATGGAGCTTGAGACAATAATGATCAGAGGCGCCGCGGCCAACGCAAAAACAGCTCGACAACCACGACCGCACTCTAGAAGGAAGCCTGGAATGAGACCCGCGCGTTAGGGCGCCGCTTCATCCCATTCCGTCGGCGGCGTGAAGGAGGTCTTGAGGCCGGTCAGAACCCCGGATTACCCGGACCCGGCGGCTGCTCTTTTGTGCGTTCCTGGCCGACGTCTGCCCGTGCGCCCTGAATGGCACCCGACACGACGTCCAGGACCACCGAATGGATCGCGTCGACCGAGACCACGCTCACCTCGTTCGGCGCCGTAGCCCTGACTACGTCGGCCACGGGAAAAGCCAACTGCTGCGACCAGAGCGGCTTGTTCTCCCGCCAACCGGAGATCTCCGGGCGACCGCGCTGCCAGCAGATCTCCAGTCCGCCGGGAAGGACCGTCCGCTGTCCCTCGCCCGGCTCGTCAGCGTCCGTCTTCTCCGGCGCCGCCTCTTTGGCCGCACCGGGCTCCTTCGTCCTCTCGCTCGGGACGGGTTCTTCCTGCGCCGACACGGGCGCACTAGTCTTGCGATCTCACGGAGACTTCAGCACCAGGACCAGCAACACGCCCAGCACCAGACCACCCATCATGATCAGATTCCCGGAACCACGCATCGTTCATCCTCCTGGCCGGCTTCCACGCAACGCCAGCCTAACCTTCGCGATGGATGATATGTAGCGCCAAAAAGCACGGGCAGCGCATACGACGTGCGCCCGGCGCATACCGTCTTCAGCGCGTACCGTTCTCGGGGCTGCGCGGTCCATGGAAACGGCGCCCTGGAGAGACCGATTCGTTTCCAGTCCTTGACGAAAGCCGTACCGCCCGTTAACCAGCGCACCGGCGTCTAAATCACCACCTACGGGAGAAGATCCATGGCCGGCAAATCCAACATCCAGGACGGGCTCAAGTACACCAAGGAACACGAGTGGGTTCGGGTGGAGGGAGACGCCGCCGTAGTTGGAATTACCGATCACGCCCAGCACGAATTGGGCGACATCGTCTTTGTTGAACTTCCCAAGGTCGGCACGCCGGTCACACGGGCCAAGGCCTTCGGCTCAATCGAATCCGTCAAGGCCGCAAGCGACCTGTATAGCCCCGTCACCGGGCAGGTCGTCGAAGTTAACGGTGCGCTGGATAACGCTCCGGAATCGGTCAACAAAGACCCCTACGGAAACGGTTGGATGATCAAGATTCAACTATCCAAACCCACTGAGGTGGATGCTCTGATGGACGCCGCAGGCTACATGGCCTTTTTGACGACATTGTAAGCTTTTCACTTCACATACTTTTCGAACAACCGGCGCACTTCGTCCGCGTGGCGTTTGTGATCGGCCAAGAGGCGCTCGTCCGCAGGCCGGTCCGCCTCGCCCAGGTAGCCGGCGCGCAGCGCAAGTTTCCGCAGATCGTCCGGCTTGGACGGCAGATCGTTGGCACTAAGGCCCTGCATGATGCGCAGGCGCTGCGCGATGCGACTGATGAACTCGTAGGCTTCCAGCAACCCGTTGCCGTCGGCTGCATCAACCTTTCGCAGGCGCAGCAGGCCTTCCAGCGCCGCGCGTGTATTGGTCTGCCGCACGGGTGGATAGGTCGGACCGTAGACCAGCTGAAGGTACTGGACCAGGAACTCGATGTCGACGATGCCACCGCGGCCGCGTTTCAGATTCGACTCGTCGGCCGTGTCCTCCAACCGTCCGCGCATGCGTCGGACCTGGTCGGCCAGGTCTTCACTGCGGAGCGGCGAGTAGACCGCGCTGCGGATCAGATGTTCGGCACGCTCTCCCACCCGTTCGTCGCCGGCCACGAAGCGCGCCCTCGTCAAGGCCAGACGCTCCCAGTCGGCCAAGTCACCTTTCCGCCAATACTGCTCAAAGGCCGCCAGCGAACTGGCCAACGGGCCCTTGGAACCATTGGGCCGCAATCGCGCATCGACTTCGAAGAGCGCGCCCAGCGCCGTCGCCGTACCCAGGGCGCGCGATAGATCCTGCGCGAGTTCCATGAAGTACGGCCCGGCGGGGAAGCCGTCCGGCGTCGCACCTTCTTCGTCGTAAAAGAAAAGCACGTCGATGTCCGAGCCGTAGTTCAGTTCGCGGCCGCCGAACTTGCCCACCGCGAGTATCGCGAAACCGATGGACCGGCCATCCTCGGTTTTCGGCACGCCACGTCGCGCCTCGTACGCCCTGCGCGTTGCATCGAGTTGCGCGCGCAGAATCACCGCGGCCAGATCGCTCAACTCGCCTTGCGTCTGCTCCAGCGGCACCTGGTGGAACAGGTCGCGAACGCCGATGCGCAGCAGTTCGCCCGCGCGGAACGCGCGCAGCGTGTCGCCGATGTCGCCGCCGTCGGCGACCGCACGCAGTTCCTCCTCCAGACGCGCCGCATCCTTCCGTTGCCCGGTGCGCAGCGCATCCACCAGTTCGTCGAAGAGCCCCGGGTTGGCGACCAGGATGTCGGTCAGGTACTCGCTCCACGCGGCCAGTTCCGCGGTCATGCGCAAAAGCCAGGGATTCTCATTGAGCGACTGATAGAAGGTGGCCTTGCCGCCCAACGATCCGGCGATGCGCGAAAACCGACGCAGCGCGGACTCCGGGTCACCGGTCGCGACCAACGCCTTCAACAGCCCGGGCGCCAGCGATGCGAAGAATCGCCGGGTGCGCGCGGGATTTGTGAAAAGAGCTCGGTCACGGGCAAGGTCCAGCAGTTCGCGGGCATTCTCGATCGTCCCCGCAAGACCGAACGGTCGAAGGAGTTCTGCCAACGACGCGGCCTCCGGCTCGGGCGCCAGAAGCGCCTCCGAAAGACCGCCTTCCGCGCCGTGGCGTTCGCGAAAAGCATTGGCGAAGAGGCTTTCAAATACCCCGCGCACGCGCGCAACGTGCCGCTGCCGCTCACACTCAAAAAGCGCTTCCGGTGTGGCGTCGTCGCCTTTCTTCGGTGTAAAGCCCAGGCTCCTGGCAATCCGACGCCGCGCCATGAGGTCACTGGGAAGCTGATGCGTCTGACGGTCGCCGAACAACTGCAGCCGGTGTTCTACGTCGCGGTAAAAAGCGTAGGCCAGCCGCATCGCTTCGGCTTCGTGGCGCGCCAGCAGTTTCTGGTCGTGGAGGCACTGCAGCGCGTGCAGCGTGTTCGCTTCGCGCACAACCGGCAACGGGCCACCGTGCATGAGTTGCAGGAACTGTACGGTGAATTCAATGTCGCGGATGCCGCCCAGGCCCAGTTTGACCTCCTCACGACTCACCCCGCGCCGCTCCACCTCCTGCTCGATCTGCCGCTTGAGGGCCTGGATGTCCCCGATGGCATCGATCGTCAGATACCGGCTGAAGACAAACGGCGCGGCCTCCATCAACAGCGCGTGTCCCAGTGCCACATCACCGGCAGCGGCGCGGGCCTTGATCCACGCCTGGCGCTCCCACGTGCGGCCATCGCGCTGCAGATAATTCAGCGTTTCATCGATGGAAAGGACCAGCGGCCCGACACTTCCGTGCGGGCGCAGACGCATGTCCACCCGATACACCCGGCCGTCCTCGGTGTCCCGGGCCAGCGTCGCCATGAACTCTTCGCTCAAGCGCGTAAAGTATTCGCGATACTCCACCTGCCGGCTGCAACCCTCTGTCATCCCGGCACCCGAATAGGCGAAGACCAGGTCGATATCGGAAGAGTAATTCAGCTCGCGACCACCCAACTTTCCCATCGCGATCACACAGAACGGCGGTGGGATAAACGCGGCCGGATCCCCGGGCCGGGTCAGGGGCCGGACCGCCCCGTATTGCGGCTGGAGCTTCGCGACCGCGATCTCCAGCGCACAATTCAAACACGCATCGGCCAGGTCGCTGAGGGCGCGCACCGTGTTCGAGAGGTCGGACACTCCGCACAGATCCAGTGCGGCGATCTGAAGCATGGCTTCGGTGCGGCCGCGCCGCAGAGCGGCCAGTTGTTCCGCATGCGTCCTCGCATGCCGAACGGCCCCCCTCAACCCGTCGTACCACGCCCGTCCGCCCGTTACCGTGCGATCCACCACCGGCATCAGCACCACCGGCGTGCGTGCCGGAAAATGGATCAGGTACTCACCCAGCGCCGGCGTGTTCGCCATCACCGCGCAAAGCGTCTCCAGAAGAGGGCCGGAACACCACCGCCCCCCCGTGCAGGCGGCCGCACCACCCGCTTCCAACCAGCGCTCCAGGCCCAGAAAGGCACCGTCGGGATCCGACGAACGCAGCGACGCACACAACAGGTCCACACACTGGACGTCCGCCAATGTCGCATGGTCCACCCGTGATCGCAGGGCATGGAGGCCCTCTTGGACCCTCACGGGATCACGGAAGCCAAGTCTCGCCAGTTCGGATTTGGACTGTTCGTCCGACAGACCGACGTCCAGCAACCGGAGCAGTTCGTCGTCACGGGATGCCATAAGGCGGGTTTATCGCTGGAAAAGGCCCGCCGCGCAACTCACGTACGTCAGGCTTCCCTGACCCCACGGACCTTCAGGACATCCTCGTCCGCTTGAATCCGGCGGGCCGGGACGTCCATCGCACAACCGACTCACTCACAGGGCAGGGGTGATGGGCGAAACCAATCCGAGCGCACGCAGCAGTTTGCGCGCGTCTTCGAGATCCAGGTTAAGCTGGGGGTCCAGCGCAGAGTCCAACAGCGCAGCGATCAGCGCCTTCTCGCGACCTTCCTCGTAGCGAAAAGAGTAGACGTGCCCGCCTTTCACGAAATAGACCTCGCAGACGTCGGTGCCAACGGCAGAAACAGACGCTGAGGCAACGCGGCGAATCGGCGACATGCGTGTGGCTCCCGGTCCCTGGGCACATCCGCTTAGAAAGCGAGCAAAAAAATGGATCGGCAAAACCGGATCATGAGTTGAGCGGAAAATAGCGAGGACTGATTTTCACCCACCTGCCGTATGACCTGCGGCGTTCACGAAGGCGCGGAGTGGGCCATGAAGGTGGTGGACGATGTACGGCTTACCACTTCTCTTCCTCGGGCTCCTGCAGCGCCTTGTGCTTCGCGGTCCATTCCTTCAGGCGCGCGGAGAGTTCCTTCAGGCCGTTGCCCGTACCGGCGCTGATGCCGATGATCTCGATACCCAACGCTTCGCGGAGGCGCGTCAGGCGCTCGTCGGCATCGTCCAGGTCCATCTTGTTGGCCACCACCAGGCGCGGCCGGGCGTGGAGCGTTTCGGAGTAGAGCTTCAACTCGTTCTCGATCATACGGTAGTTCTCGGCCGGATCCTTGCCGTCCGGCGGCGCCACATCGATCAGGTGAAGCAGCAGGCTGGTGCGTTCGACGTGCTTGAGGAATTCGTCGCCGAGTCCCGCGCCCGCGTGAGCGCCTTCGATCAAACCGGGCAGGTCGGCCATGACGATCTGGTGGTACTCGCCCAGATCGACGATGCCCAACTGCGGCTCGCGCGTGGTGAACGGGTACGGTGCAATCTTCGGGTGCGCGGCGCTCAGGCACGAAAGCAACGTGGACTTGCCGGCATTGGGCAGACCGATCAGTCCGACGTCGGCGATCAGTTTCAACTCCAGATG
This sequence comes from uncultured Planctomycetia bacterium, assembly GCA_964429255.1. Classification (GTDB taxonomy): domain Bacteria; phylum Planctomycetota; class SZUA-567; order H5-PLA8; family H5-PLA8; genus CAYSBP01. Next base: position 2,338 of record CAYSBP010000056.1, on the reverse strand, counting down.
CAGATCACGCTCAACGCCAAGCTTGCCCTTCTCGAATTCCATCGGCGTCTGGTGCGTCGACGTGGCGAAGTGCTGGTTGCCCCGGCCGCCTTTGCCGCCCGGCGCAACGGTAAACTTCTGACGATGGTCGGTCAGATCGCAGAGGACTTCCTGGGTCGCCTTGTCTCGCACAATCGTGCCGCAGGGAACTTTGACGTTGATGTCTTTGCCGCCCTTGCCCGAGCAGTTCTTGTTGGCGCCCGGTTGACCGTTCTTCGCGGCTATATGGCGGCGGCGGTAGAGATGGAAGAGCGTATTGACGTGAACGGAGGCCTCGAAAATGACGGAGCCGCCGCGGCCGCCATCGCCGCCGGCGGGACCGCCCCATGGGCGTCCCTTCTCGCGCAGGAAAGCGGCCACACCGTTGCCGCCCTTGCCTCCGCGCACGTGGATTTCGGTTTCGTCGACAAACATGACGCAGCAGTCTGCACGCAGTGAACATGGAAAGCAACTACGGACGCAACCATGGTCTCCTTGATTCGCCCATCCGCAGACGTGTGGGGAGATACGACATCAGCCTGGTGGGAAAATCCGACATCACCTGCCGATCCATCTGTGCATGATCGGGGGTATTCCCGGGAATGGTCATGCTGTGGCCCTCTTAACTCACTCTTCTTTTTGCAGTTGTGAGGTCGCGTGAGTCGCAAAATAGATGGGGGTTGCCTGCCTGGCTTCGGCTTTGCTTTGTCGAATCACAGCGTTAAAAGTAAACGGTCGCTGCCGGCGGGCAACACCCCTGGGGCACACGGAAAAGGAGAAGCGACGATGAATACGGCGTGGTGGATTGTGGTTCTTCCGCTTGTTCTGTTGGTCGGGAATTTGACCGCCGGCGAAGGCCATCCGGAGCGCGGGGACCGGCCACATCCGAAAAAAGAGCGCGATCAGGATCGGGAACGCAAGAAAGACAGAGACGGTGAGGCCCTCGAAAAGCACAAGGATAACCGGGAAGACCGGCGGGAAGAGGGCATTGACCACCGCGAGGCCAACCAGGCCAAGCGCATTCAGCACGGCATCAATAAGGGCTACTTGACCGAAGCGGAATCGTCGGCGCTTCAAAATCAACAGAGCGCCATCGCGTCCTTGGAAGAACAATACAAGAGCGACGGAAAACTGACCGGCAAAGAGGCGAAAGACCTGCGCGAAGCGCTGCAGGAGGCGAGCCGGTGCATCTGGGCAGAGAAGCACGACACGGAAGGTAAGCAGATGCCCGTCTATCGCTTCGGCAAGAACATCTTCGCCAAGGACGCGCTGACGCAACAATTACAAGTCGACCAAGAAGTGGACGCGGCGGAAGCCAAGAGGATCATGAAGGATTTCCGCCGGATGATGCGGCTGAAGCATCAATTGGCGACGGAAGACCTGCCGCCGGCTCGCCGGACGGTTTTGCAGAGCGAATTCGATGAACTGCTGAACCAATACTTTGAAACCCGCTGAACGGCCGTGTGAAGGGTGCGAAGGGGGCGCTGCGGAAAAGGAGTCGATACCGGTTCCGATAGCGCCCCCGCCGCCAACGTAGTACTATCCTTCTGGGGCGGTGCATCGTGATTCAGGTGACACCGCAGATATGGGCGAGACTCCGGGCTCAACCCCTTCAGCGCGCCACCCAGACGCGGTCCCCAGAGGTTCCCGGTAAAGTCCACCGGCTGGTTAGGACCTCTTTCCATAATGCCATGCTTCATCGTACATGGCGATGATGTTTTCCACGGGGGTGTTGACCTGCAAATTGTGGCAAGGGGCGAGAATGTACCCCGTGCCGTCGCTGGCTAGCGCGTCAATGCAATGACGCACCTCGGCGCGAACTTCCGAAAGGGCGCCATGTAGCCACACTGCAGGGCTTTCGTTCGGCACTCTTCCTGAGCCTTGGTTCTCATGCCAGAGTAGTCGAACCAGTCGGCTCGCGGCCATGCATACCGGTTCAGATCGTCGATCGTCTGCGCGGAGGCAAGGGGGTAGAACGATGGCTCGTCATACGCCCCGCCCTCGTGCGGCACGCGTCTGGTGCGGATACCCCAGAAGTCTACTGATTCGCCGGCAGCTGCCGGCGGCAAGGCCGGCCCGATGTACTCCGGCCCGACGCCCCCAAAACCGTCGATATGCAATTCCTGGCCGATATCCGCCGATTCGCCGAAATGGGCGCGCAGTTTGGCCCAGACTTCGCCGGTTGCCCAGATGTCCGTCGGGATTCGATCTACCGGCTTCCGGTTGATTGCGGCAAGTATCCGTTCTCTTGAATTCATTTCTTGTCCTGAGGCTCTTGCAAAACCCCCCGCAAAGCTGCGCCTAACGGCTTGCTTTGCGT
>CAYSBP010000055.1:0-15503 GCA_964429255.1 uncultured Planctomycetia bacterium | reverse complement strand
GTCGCCATGCAATCCCGACGCCAGTTCTATGGACGTGGCGGTGTACGTGGCCCAGTCCGACACCAGCCCGGCCATGAAGGCGGCGCCAAGGATCGAGCCGGTGAGCCGGCGGACGAGCAGGAAGGTCCAGTAGCCGGTCAGCGCCCCGGCGATGCCCATCGAACAGATGTTGGCGCCCAGCGTCGTCAGGCCGCCATGTGCCAGAAAGAGCGCCTGAAAGAGAAGCGCGATGCTCGCCACCACGATCGTTGCGCCGGGCCCGATCAGGATGGCCGCCAAGCCTGTTCCGCAGGGATGCGAACAGGTTCCCGTCCACGGCACCGGCACCGGCATGCAGGAGACCAGAAAAACGGCCGCACCGACCAGTCCGACCAACGCCTTGTATTGCGGCTCCGCCACGCTCCGCCGCTTGATGCAGGAGAGTCCCCACGCCACAAAGGCAATCGCGATGGCAAACCAGAGTCCCGCCCATGGCGCGGGCAGGATCTGCTCCGAGATGTGCATCGCGTAGACGGGCGAAGCGCAGAGCAGCAGCCCGACGCTGGCGATAGCGAAGCGGAACCTGACAAGCGACCTTCCGCCTGTACGCGCGAGGATGGAACGCTCCAGGGCGCAGGGCGTTGGGGGCAAAGAGATGTCTGCGGTTCGTTGGTCACTCATGTGTGCATCCTTTTTTTCGCGATCTCCCGGTCGTCATTTGTGGCCATGGGCCGGTTCCGCCTCATCAAACTCCTCTGTAATTGCGATGGTCCCGATATCCGGCAGGGCCTCCGACTCCTTCACGCGCACCGCCAGGATGTCGGCGAGCCGCTCGTCAAAACCGAGATGCTTTCCGAGAACTACTTCCACGCCCGGATAGGGCTGACGGATTTCCTGCAGGAGCCGCGGGATGTCGGCCCGCAGGTGCACACCCAGATGAAGGAAATAGGGGAGGACCAGCACGCGTGTGGCGCCGGCGGAAACCGCGCGTTGGAAAACCTCGGCGATGCCGGGCGGACACAACGACATGTGCGCCACCTCCACGAACGGCGCGGCCGCCCGTCGCTTCAACCCGGCCGCGATCCGCTCCATGTCGTCCACCGCGCCCGGCGCACGGCTTCCATGCCCCAACAGGATGATGGCTTCCATCGTCTCAGGTCCTCTTTAGCGTTCAGGTCTGAAAATCGAACGACACCTTTGTGTCCTTGTCCCAGCCTTCCCAGAGATAGGCGGTTTCACGGCCGTCGGCCAGCAGACGCAACGCGTAGCGCACCTGCTCCTCGTACAGCTCGCAGAACGCGCCCGGCTGCTTCATGCCGCCGTTCATCTCGTGCGCCTCGGCCGGACAGGGCGAACCGCAGAAATGCCGCACGGCGCAGCGCCGGCAGGGCTCGATGTCCTCCACCTTGCGTCCCGTCACGGTCGCGAACGCGGGCGAACGCATGGCCGCATCCACGCCGTCCTCGAACAGATTGCCGCCCTTGAATTCCGGCACGCCCAGGAACTCGCTGCACGGGAACATGTCGCCCCGCGCCGAGAGGGCAAAGAAGCAGCGCCCGCCGCCGCACGGCGAAATGTCGCACATCAGCCGCCGCGCCGCCGGCGCCACCAGGCTCACCAGAATGTTCGCGAAATTGGCCACCACCAGCTTGCGCCCCGTCTTGCGGTACAGCGTGTACGTCCGGTCCAGCGCGCGGAAGTAGTGCTTGGCCAGATCGTGATCGGCCGGCTTGATCCGGCGCGCGCCTTCACGCGTACAACGCACCGGGTTCAGCATGCAGACGGGCACTTCGCGCGCATGCAGGAAATCGACCAGCTTTACGATGGTCCCCATGTTCTCGCGCGTGACCGTGCAGATGACGTTGTAATTCGGGTACCCTTTCAGGCGCTCCATGGCCTGGATGACCTTCTCGTAGACGCCGTCGCCGTTCCAGGTGGTGCGCGTCCGGCCGGCCACCTCGGCGGATGCGCTGTCCAGCGACAGCCCGATGCCAATGCCGCGTTCCGTCAGAAAACGGACCGCGTCCTCGTCCAGCAGCGTGCCGTTCGTCTGTACGCCGAAGCGGAAGTAGTCGCGATGCTTCTCGATCCCCTCGAACATCATATCCTTGACCAAAAGCGGCTCGGAACCGTGGAAGACGATTTGCGGGCGCAGGCCCTTGGGCAGCGACTGGGTGAAGTAGGTGCGCAGGCGCTGGAGCGCATCCAGAAACCGGGAACGGTCCATGTCCACGCCATCCCGTCGGTGCTCCTCGGGGATGTAGCAGTAATGGCAGTTCAGATTGCAGCGTTCCGTCGGGTTGAAGTAGACCGCCAGCGGCTGGGCGGCGAAGCGGATGGCATGGATTTCCTTCATGAACGCATCGCGCTTTCGCAGGTAGGCCTTGCGCAGCCGCCCGCCTTCCAGGATCTCGGCTATCTCCTTCTTCTGGACCAGCGACCAGAAGGCGGCGTCCGGATCAAGGACGGCGACATAGCGCGGGTGGTCAATATCGACGATCTGCAGTGTCGGGCCGTTGCCCGTATTGACGCGGCGACCGCGGGATGAAGCGCTGACGATGGCTGACATGGTATTCCTCGATGTCCCTGGTGAGCGCGGCGATCCAGGCGCCGCGCAAACGCCGTCCCGGGCCGCAAGGCCCGGGACGGCGACACGTCACGGTCACTTCGCCTTCTTCTCGATCAGAATGTAATGCGACAGACCGACTCCGCGGCTCTCGCACGTCCTCCTGTAGGCGATGACCTTTCTGCCCTTCTTCAACACGCACCTCCTTTCCTTGTTTGTCAGGCCCCCTTTTTTCGGCTGGCTACGCGGCCAACCCGCACAACGCATGCACGACGCTGACCGCCAGCGGGCTGCCGCCGCGCCGGCCTGCCAAGGCAATGTACGGCACGTCCAGCGTCATCACTTCGTCCTTGCTCTCCACCACGTGAACGAATCCCACCGGCATCGCCACCACCAGCGCGGGACGGATGCCGGCTTCGAGCACCATACGATTCAGTTCCAGCAGACCCACGGGCGCATTTCCGAAGACCGCGATTCCGCCATCCAGGATGGCCTGCGCCTTGCGAACGGCATGCAGCGAGCGCGGCAAACCCGATGCCCGGGCGGCCGATGCCACATCGGTATCCGCCACGTGGCAGTGAATGGCCTCGCCGGCATACGCGGCGCAGACGCGTTTCAGCCGCGCCAGCGAAAGACCCGCGCGAATCATGTTCGAATCCACATAGAGCGGAGCGCCACGACGCAGCGCCGCGCATCCGCGCTCGATCGCGCTCTCTGAAAAACTGACGTCGCGCGCCAGACTGAAGTCCGCCGTCGTGTGAATCATGCGCCGCACGATCGCCCATTTCGCCGCGTCGAACGTGTGAGCCGGAGCTTCGCGATCGATGGCCGCGAAGCTGCGCGCCTCGATCTCCTCACCCGTCAGCGGCTGGCGGTACAGTCCGTGAACGAGCGCTTCCCGGCCCGTCTTCTGTGCGCTCATGTACTTCCCTCCCGACGGCATGCCGCCGCCCACGCTTTCACGGCCTCGGGCCTCGATCCCAGATGCAGATGCACGTAGCTGGCCAGCACGCGCTGGTGCTGGAAACCCTCACCCGTCACGTCTTCGGAACGCCTTCGGCGGAGTTCGTAGACCTGTGACCAGGCGGACATCTCCGGCTCCGGCGCGGCAAGTTCCGAGTAGTGGAACTCGTGCCCCCGCGCAACCGCGCCGGCATCGCCCCACAGCGAGGCGGTCCGCAGGCGGACTTCGACATAGCCCAGGGCTTTGCGCTTCTCCAGCATGCGCGTCCAGACGGGCAGAACCCCGGTCATCGCATGCCGGGTTCCATCCACCCGTTCGACGCCCTGCGAAAGGTACATCAGCCCGCCACACTCGCCGTAAACGGCGCGACCGCTCCGGCAGAAGGCCCGCACCGCATCGCGCATCGATTCGTTGGCTGACAAGTCCGCTGCGTACTCCTCGGGATACCCGCCACCCACGTACAACCCATCCAATCCGTCCGGGAGAGTTGCATCGGCCAGGGGAGAGAAGGGGACCCACTCGACACCCGCGGCCTCCATCGATTCCAGCGTGTCCGGATAGTAGAAATGAAACGCGCGGTCGCGTGCGAGGCCGATCCGGACACGGCGCCCGAGGTTGTTCGATGGCGACGGGTGTGTTGGCTGCACGTCCGGCGCCTGTTCGCGCGCGACCTGCAGCAGGTGCTCGACCTGCACGGATCGCTCGAAGGCCCCGGCCAGTGCTTCGATCGCTGACGGCAGAGCGCTCGTTGGGTCGGCTGTGACCAACCCCAGATGGCGGCTGGGGAGCGACGGCAGCGCACCGCGCGAAATCGCGCCGCACCATGCCGGAGCGCCGACGGACGCCAGCGACTCGGCAAGCCACCGACCGTGTTGTTCCGATCCGCAGCGGTTGGCCAGAACGCCGGCAAAGCGCAATCCAGGCTCAAAGCCTACGAACCCCGATACCGTGGCGGCAAGACTCCGCGCGGCGCCTTGAGCGTCCACGACCAGAAGGATCGGCGCGTGCAGCAGGCGGGCGACCTCCGCCGTGCTTCCTTCGGAATTCTTCGAGGATGCGCCGTCGTAGAGGCCCATCACGCCTTCGATGATCGCCACATCGGCATCCGCAGCCTTGCGCGCGAAGAGCTCCTTCGCATACCCGGGTCCGCACATCCACGTATCCAGGTTGTAGCACGGACGGCCCGAGGCCAGCGCCAGGTGCGAAGGGTCCAGAAAATCGGGACCCACCTTGAACGTCTGCACGCGCAGGCCGCGCCGACGGAGCGCCGCGGTGGCCGCCAGCGCCACGGAGGTCTTCCCCGTGCCGCTGTGCGTCCCCGCGATGACTAAGGTCGGCATCCGCATGCTCAGAACTCCACTCCCGCCTGCGCCTTCCAACCGGCCGTGTAGCCGTGTTTCACGCATCGCATTTCGGTGACCGTGTCGGCGCGCGCGATCAGGCCGGCGGTCGCATCGCGCCCGGTAAGTACAAGCGTCAGGTCCGTTTGCCGCGTCTCCTCGATCCGCCGCAGCAGGTCGAGCACGCTCGCTTCGCTCAACAGTCCCTTTGCGACCGCCGTGCACACCTCGTCCAGAACCAGCAACCGGACATCGCCCGCCGCCGCCTCTTCGGCCTTCGCCATGCCTTCCGCGGCGGCGCGCGCGTGTTCTGAAAAGGCCGGCGCACCGGGTGAAGGGACAAAACCGCGGCCGGTCTGGATGATTTCCACGCCCTTCAGCGTCTTTGCGGCGGCCAACTCGCCGGTCCGCCCGTCGGACTTGATGAACTGGACGACGCGCACTGCATGACCATGCCCGACGGCGCGCAGAACCATTCCCAGCGCCGCGGTGGTCTTGCCTTTACCGTCGCCGGTGTGGAGTAGGACGCGGACGCCCGGGCGCGTTGCGTGCGCTGAATCCATGGGTCCTTCTGAACTGCCCATCGGTCTGAGGCCTCCGTCAACCCAAGTACTGCCGCCAAAGCGCTTCGGCGGCGAAACGTAGACCAAGGAAAAGGAAAAGCGCCATGCAGGACGTGATCAGCATCAGCGCGTTGACACGTGGAATCTGATGGCGGTCGAGCGGGCGATCGGCGTCTCCCTGGAACGGGCGCACGTGCGGTTCGCCGTCGTAGTAGTTCGTTCCGCCCAGTCGCACGCCCAGCGCGCCGGCCATCGCCGCTTCGGTCAGCCCCGAGTTCGGACTGGGATGCTTGTGCCCATCGCGCCAGAGGATCCTCAGTGTACGCAGCGGACGGAGTCCCAGCATCAGCGCACCGAGAGCGACCAGCGGCGCGGTCAGACGTGCCGGCAGGTAATTCGCCACGTCGTCGGTGCGGGCGGCCGCCCAGCCGTAACGCAGATAGCGCTCGTCCTTGTGGCCCCACATGGAGTCGAGCGTATTGATCGCTTTGTAGGCCATGGCGCCGACCGCACCGCCGAGCACCGCGAAGAAGAGCGGCGCCGTGACGCCGTCCACGGTGCTTTCGGCGACGCTTTCCACGGCCGCGCGCGAAACCTCAGCCTCATCCAGATGCTGCGTGTCCCGTCCCACGATCATGCCGACGCAGCGGCGGGCTTCGGGCAGGTTCTCCGCGCGCAGCGCCCGGTAGACGCGCGCGCTGTGATGGATCAAGTCACGCGCGGCGAATGCCGTGTACAGGAAGAGCACTTCGACGATGTCGCGAGCCAGTGGGTGCCAGAGTTCCGCCAGTAGAAGGAGGCCGAACGTCACGCCGACCGTGCCGCCGACCACCGCCAGCTCACCCAAAACCCCGGCGACGTAAAGCCACGGCAGGCGCCGGCAGACGGCCTCGATGCCCTTCGCCCACAGGCCGATCAACCGGACGGGGTGCGGCAGCCAGCGCGGATCGCCGATGAGGAGATCCAGCACGAAAGCGAGGAAGATCTTATCCCACAACCCGAGACTCATCCGACATCACCTCTCCAGCAACCGGTAGATTTGATCCATCTTCAAGCTGCGCCGCACGACGTCTGCGAGTTGGTCGAGCGCAGGATCCAGGTCGTACCGGGCGCAGATCTGCTTCAACGGCGCCCAGCCGCGCCGCTCGCGCAAGCCGTCCAGGAAACGGCGCCGGAACTCGTCGGCGTCGAAAAGTCCATGAAGGTAGGTGCCCCACACGCGCTGCGCGACCCGGCCCGCGCCGATGATCTCGCCGTCGTCGCGTCGCACGATCGGTTCCAGACCATCGACCGGCGTCCGCCCGTGATGGATTTCGTATCCATGCAGACGCTGACCGGATGGAAGGTGCGTCGCTTCGGATCGCGTCAGCGTCTTCTCGGCTTCGAGCACCGTCGTCAGCGGCAGCAGCCCGAGCGCCGTGCATGCGTCCCCCTGCGACGACTCGATGCAATGTGGATCCTCGATCCGATCGCCGAGCATCTGGAACCCGCCGCACACGCCCACGATTTCCGTGTGGCCGCCGGAGGCCAGGTCGCGCACGGCCGCATCCCAACCCGTCTCGCGCAAGTGGTGGAAGTCGCGGACGACATTCTTGCTGCCGGGCAGGATCAGCAGATCGGGCGTCTCCTGCCCCAGGTCCTCGGGGCGGCGCGCTATACGCACACGCACATCGGGTTCGAGTCGCAACGCGTCGAAGTCGGTGAAGTTGGAGATGTGCGGCAGATCCACGACCGCGACGGAGAGCGTCTCGGCCGTGCGCTGGCCGGAGTCCGCATACTTGCCTTCCTTAAAGGAAACCGAATCCTCCTCAGGCAGGCCGAGGTCGCGCAGGTAGGGCACGACGCCAAGGACCGGACGACCGGTGTGGCGCTGCGTGTATTCATGGGCATCCGCGAGCAGGGATTCCTGGCCGCGGAAGCGATTCACGACGAATCCGGCCACCAGCGCCCGCTCCCATTCGGCCAGCACCTCCATGGTGCCGATGAACGACGCGTAGACACCGCCGCGATCGATGTCGCCGACCAGCAGCACCGGCGCTTCCGCGTAACGCGCCATCGACATGTTCACAATGTCGTGCCGCTTCAGGTTGACCTCTCCGGGGCTTCCCGCACCTTCAATCACGAGGACGTCGTACTCGGCGGCAAGCTCATCGTACGACTGTTTCACGGTCTCGAAGGCCGTGGGCTTGTACCGGAAGTACTCGCCGACGCGCATGTTGCCGATCGGTTTGCCGCGGATGATTACCTGCGAACCCGTGTCGGAGTTGGGTTTGAGCAGGATCGGATTCATGCGCACATCGGGTTCGATGCGGCACGCCTGCGCCTGCAGCACTTGCGCGCGTCCCATCTCGCCGCCGTCGCGCGTAACGAACGAATTGAGCGACATGTTCTGCGCCTTGAACGGCGCCACGCGGCGCCCGTCCTGCAGAAGGATGCGACAGAGCGCCGCTGTCAGGATGCTCTTGCCCGCGTTCGAACTCGTTCCCTGGAACATGATCGCGGGCGTCCGGCGCACGCGCTTGGCGGGGTGGGCGACCTTCTTTCCGGACCGTTCCTCTTCCAGCGCCTCCGCAAGCCGGCCGTTCTCTTCCACCCGCCGCACCGCCACGCGGAAGAAACGATCATCGAGTCCGGCGAAGTTGCTGCAGACGCGTATCGCCATGCCGCGTTTCAGCAGGCGGCCGTTCAGTTCCTCGGCGCCGAATGCCCCGTTGGGGAGACGCACCAGAAGAAAATTGGCTGAACCGGGGTAGACGTGCAGACCGTCGATTGCTGAAAGCCGTTCGACCAGCGCATTCCGCGCGCGCCGAACGTACTCGCGGGTCGCCTGCAGATATTCGCTGTCGCGGACAGCCGCGACGCCGGCCGCTTGCGCGAACGTATTGACAGACCACGGGGCGCGTCGCCGACGGAACGCCGCCGTTGTCTCCTGCGATGCCACCGCACAACCCAGCCGCAGGCCCGGGATGGCGAAGATCTTCGTCAGCGAAAGCAGAACCACCATGTTCGCCGGACGGTCACGCGTCAACGAGTCGAAGCCCTCGACGAAATCCCCGAACGCCTCGTCCACCACCCAGGTGGTTTCGGGGAATCGGCGCGACAACCGGCGCAACGCGTCGGCTTCCCAGCACAAGCCGGTCGGATTGTTGGGTTGGCCGAGGAAGACCAGCGCGCGCGGAGACCGGGTCAGTTGTGCGGCCAGACGCTCCGCATCCGGCCGGAAGCCATCCTCCTCACGCAGACCGACCTCCTGTATCTGCATTCCGGCCAGTGAAGCGGCCCGCGCGTAGTCGCTGTAGCACGGCGTCAGAACCACCGCGCATTCGGCGCTCAGCACGTCGGGCAGAAGAGAGATGATCTCCGTCGAGCCGTTGCCGGTGATGACTTCGTCAAAACCGACGCCATAGCGCTGCGCGACGGCCTCCCGGAGTTCCGTCTCGTCAGGATCCGGATAGTGTACCAGCCGGCTGACCTGGGAGGCGATCAGCGGGCGAAGCCACTCGGGAAGTCCAAGCGGATTCAGGTTGGCGGAGAAATCGAGCACGTCGTCTTCAGCGCGCCCTGAAGCCCGTGCGAGCGCGCGAAGGTTTCCGCCGTGGGAAGACCGACCCGTCATCAGAACGCACCCCCCGCGTGCGCCCACGCCAGTACGCACAATCCCGCCATCGTTTCGCTGACTTCACACCCGGCGCCCAACGTGTCACCTGTAAACCCGCCAATCGTGCGGTACGCGTAAAGGCTGAAGAACAGGAGCGTGAACAACACGCCGGCTATCGCAATGAGGCCCGCCCACGACAACAGAAGCCACGCGGTCGCGCCGAGAACGATGCACACCCACAGGCTCTCGATCGTCCGGTGAAGCCCGCTCTTGTCCTTGCGGAAGACCGACGCCAGACCGCCATCGGGACGCGCGTACGGCAACGCATTCATCTGCAGGACCAGCACACACCGTCCGGCCAGCACCATCAGAATCAGCGCCTGCGCCCGGACTCCTTCCGCAAGGCTGGCCACGACGGTCATCTTCAGCGCGAGCAGGCAGGTGACGATCGCAATCGCCATCGGTCCGCTGCGGCTGTCTTTCATGATCTCAAGAATGCGCTCGCGCGGGCGGGAACTCATGAACCCGTCGGCTGTGTCCGCCAGACCGTCCAGATGCAGACCGCCGGAGACCAGCAGCAGCGCCATGACGATCAGAACGGCAACCGGCCCCGGCGGCAGCAGCGGCGTAAGGCCCCTGTCGAGAGCCGCAAGGCCGGCTCCGATCAACAGGCCCACCAACGGAAAGAACAGGACACTGCCGCGCAGTTCACGTTCACCGATGCTCCAGCTTCCCGGAACGGGCAGCGGCAGCACGGTCAGGAACTGCAGTGCAGCGATCATCGCTTTCACGACTTCGCCCCGGAAACCGCGGCTTCCTCGAACGTGGCCATCTCGGTCAGCACGCGCACGGAAGCCTCGACGATGGGCATGGCCAGCGCCGCGCCCGTCCCCTCACCCAACCGCAGATTGAGATCCAACAGCGGGACCTTACCCAGTTGTTCCAGCGCGATGCGATGCCCGGGCTCGACGCTCCGATGTGCCGCCAGCATGTAAGCCGCAGACTGCGGGCAGAGCGCCTGCGCCACCAGCGCCCCGGCGGTCGAGATGAAGCCATCTACGAGCACCGGCTTGCGTCGTGCCGCCGCGCCCAATAGGAGCCCCGCCAGTCCGGCAATTTCGAAACCGCCGATTTTTGCGAGCACGTCCAGCGCATCGTTCGCGTCAGGCTTGTTCACGTCCAGCGCGCGGCGCACCACCTGCACCTTCTTCTCCCAGGCTTCCTTGTCGATGCCTGTTCCGCGTCCGGTCACGTCCTCGGGTTTCGCACGGCAGAGCAGCGCGACAAGGGCGCTGCTGGGCGTCGTGTTACCGATCCCCATATCGCCCGTTCCGAAGAGGTCCGTCGAATCCGCCAGATCGCGGGCGATGTCGATCCCGGCTTCCAGTCCGCGCATGGCCGTCGCGCGGTCCATGGCGGGTCCACGCGCGATGTTGGCTGTCCCGGGACCCAGGCGCTTCGAGATTACGTGGCCCGCGCGGACCGGCGCGCTCAGGTCGCCAGCCACGCCCATGTCGACGACGACGACGCGCGCGCCCGCCACGCCGGCCAGCGCGTTGATGCCGGCGTGCCCGGCCACGAACCCGTGCACCATCTGCGGGGTGACTTCAGAGGGGTACTTGCTGACGCCCTCCGCCGTGACGCCATGATCTCCGGCCATGACGACGATGGTCTTGCGGGTCACCGTTGGCCGGGCCGTCCCGGTCATGGCGGCAAGCGCCTCGGCGGTGTCCATCAACCGGCCAAGCGCCCAATGCGGCATGATCAGCTGATCCAACCGTGCGCGTGCCTGCTGACGCGCCGGCTCATTCAGCGGGCCGATTTCACGAATGGTTGATTCGAGTAATCCCATGTGCGGTCTTCCTTTCTTATCCTTTGATCTTCAGCGGTTGGCCGCAGACCACGAGCCAGACTTCGTCGGCGTCGGTGGCAACCGCCTGGTTGCAGCGTCCGGCCACGTCGCGGAAGTGCCGCGCCAAAGCGTTTTCAGGCACGATGCCCCAACCGACTTCATTCGTCACGAGAACCGATGTGCCCTGCCGTTCGCGGCACGCGGCGAGCACCGTACGCGCCCGGGCGCTCATGTCCGTCTCGCTCCACGTGCGACCGTTCTGCTCCGCCTCGTACATCAGGTTGTTCACCCACAGCGTCAGGCATTCGACGAGTACCGTGCCAGCGGGCACACGACGGAGCGCCTGCACCAGGTCGCTGGTCTCCTCGATCGTGGTCCAGCCGTGGCCTTGCCGCGCCTCGCGGTGCTTCCGGGCTCGTTCGCGCGTCTCGTCGTCGAGCAACGGGCAGGTCGCGATGTAGGTCCGCGCGCCCGGCGCCTGCTCGGCCAGGTTCTGCGCAAAGGCGCTCTTCCCGCTTCGACTTCCGCCGGTTACCAGGACCACACGACCCATGCATGCTCTCCTACACAGCAAACTGATTCAGTCCGCACAGTACGCCCCGTTCGCCGAAGACCGTGAGCGTTGTCAGCGACGCGGGTCGCACGTCGAACAGGACGTAGTTCCGGGCCGGAAGGCCGAGGATCTGACAGATGGCCGTACGCACCACGCCGCCGTGCGTCACCACCAGCGTTCCGTCGTCCGGCATGGCGCCCAGGCGAGCCATGACGCGTTTCACTCGCGCCCGGAAGTCCGGAAGCGCTTCGCCGCCCGGAAAGGCGAACTCGTCTGGCTCTTCAGCCCAGTGTTTCACCGCTTGCGGATCCTGTTGCGCGGCCTCCTCGAAGGTCAGTTTTTCCCAGCGGCCGAAATCCACTTCGCGCAGATCCGGATCAACCTCGATGGGCAGTGAGCTGTGTGCGGCCAATGCGGCGGCGGTCTCCCTGCAGCGAATCAGAGGACTGCTTACGATGCGAAGCAGTCCGCGTGAGGCGAGATGATCCGCCAGCGCCGCGGCTTGTCGCTGGCCGGCTTCGACCAGCGGCAGATCGGTCGAACCGATCATCCGCAGGTCGGCACCGTGCGAAGCGTGCCGCACCAGATTTAGGCACCGGCCTTCCTTCACGAACGCCTCCTGGGGACGGCCGTAAAAAAGAAAACCCCCGGAACCGTGAGTACACAGTTCCGGGGGATGCCGTTTTTCATCCACCCAAATGTCCGGCCGCTCCCCGTTCCTCGAGGGAGACAAACCATGGCTCTGCTGTGGGCAGGTCTTCTGACTTCCGGATCGTCCTACCGGCCGTCCCTTCCCGTCCTTACGGACAGTGGATTCGTCGGCCTTCGTCCCCGGTTACAGCGGCGGGACCGTAACGGATTTTCACCGTTTTCCCTTGCAGCCCATCTGTTGGGCTTACCCACGGACCTTCACCGTAGGCCCGTAGGCACCGGGCGTCAAGTGTTTTGAAGGAGGTGTAGCCGGGTGCGTAGCGGAAAAGTGAACTCAAGGACTTGGTGCCATGGATACGCACCCAGAGCCAATAGCCCTGAATACCGGAGTGGGCGTGCGTATCCGTGGCGGGGCGTCTGTTCCAAGCAGTCCACGGACACCGCATACGTCCGCGGTGTCCATGGCACCACCTAACCGAAAGTCTCACTCCTGCGTTACGCACCCGGTGTAACCGGAATGCACAGTCTTTCCGTACATCCCGGCGGCAGCGCCGTTTTCAGCGACGTGTATTCCGGTCACCCCTTGAGATTTTTTTGAAGAAGCCGAAGGAAAGTGCACACTGATGTCTCTGGTGCGGATCACCAACTTTCGGGATGCTTCGCGCAGTTGGATTCCAATTCCCTGGAAAGCCCAGCCCTAACCTTGGAGCCTGAGGACTGGCCGTCGAGTAAGTCCAGATGCTTCAAGTAGTTCCAGTTTGCCACATTCCAACTCAGGGCAGGCTGCCGGAAATAGATCTGGCATCACCGTTGCTTGTTGATGAGGCCACGGACTGGGGAGGTCTTACATCAGGGTCGTTCATTCACAGCAGCCCCGGAGTTCAGCCCCGCAATGGCCCTCATGGACGAAAATACCTACGTCGAAAAAGTGGTCATCAAGAACGGCCTGGCGCAGCCGGCGCAGGTCCAGCAGGCCAAGGCGATCGCGGAACAGCGCGACGCGCCGCTCCTCCAGATCCTGCAGGAGCAGAAAGTCCTCACCCCAGACCACGTCATTTCGATCCGCAAACTCTATGAACGCTGGCAGGCTCAGAACGTCACCCAGACCATCGCCCGACCGGTCTCCACAGCAGCCGTGCCGCCGGCCAGTACCCCGCGTTCACCCAGCGTGCGAACGGTCTGTGCCGGCGTGGACGTGGCCTCGTTTTCGGACATGCGCCAGTTCCTGGGGCTGGCGCGCGAAATGGGCGCCTCCGACATCCACATCAACACGGGCAGCCCGCCGCTGGTCCGCAAAGACGGCAAGCTGCAGCCGCTGAACCGCGCCCCGTTCACGGCCGAGGATGCCGAGAAACTCCTCTTTGGCGTGCTCAACGAAGAACAGCGAACGACCATTCTTACGAAGAGGTCCTGCGACTTCTGCTATACGGTTCCCGGACAGGGCCGCTACCGGAGCTGCATCCTGAAGCAGCGCAATGGCTGGGACGGCGCCTTCCGGATCATCAAGTCGAAGATCCCGCGGTTCGAGGAACTGGGGCTGCCTGCTTCGCTGAAGCGCCTTATGGAATTTCACCAGGGTCTGGTGCTGATCACGGGCCCCAACGGCTGCGGCAAGTCGACGACCATGGCGGCGCTGATCAACCTGGTCAATGAGACGCGCGACGAACACATCATCACCATCGAGGATCCGATCGAGTACCTCTTCGACCCCAGCAAGTGTCAGGTTAATCAGCGCGAGGTCGGAAGTTGCACGGAGAGTCTTGCCAGCGCGCTGCGCGCCGCGCTGCGCGAGGACCCCGATGTCATCATGATCGGCGAACTGCGCGACCGGGAGACGGTGTCGCTGGCCATCTCCGCCGCCGAAACCGGGCACCTGGTCTTCGGGACGCTGCACACGACGTCCGCCGCGCGCACGATCGACCGGGTCCTGGACGTCTTCCCGCCCGACGAGCAGGCGCAGATCCGCAGCATGATCTCGGAGTCGATCAAGGGCATTGTCTGCCAGCAGTTGGTCCCGCGCAAAGACGGCAAAGGTCGCGCGCTGGCCATGGAGATTCTGTTCAACAATCCGGCCTGCGGAAACCTGATCCGCGAGCGTCGCATGTTCCAGCTTCCCTCGATCATGCAGTCGGGACGCAAGCAGGGTATGGTCCTGATGGACGACGCGCTCATGAAACTCGTGCAGGACGGCGTCATCGACGGTGCCGAAGCCTATTACGCGGCCGACAACAAGAGTACCTTCGCGCAGTGGGCGCCGAAGATCGCTTAGCAGCCCGTTGAAAAAGGGGCTGTTGTTTTCCCTCTCCCCTCTGTGGGAGAGGGTAGGGAGAGGGGTTTTTCAACGGGCTGTTAGTTAGGTGGGGCGTGGTGAAAAGTTGTTTTTGCGGATCCCTGGAAACTGACGATGGCCAAGATTGACGCGCTCTTCAATACGATGCTCAAGTCGGGCGGGTCGGACCTTCACATGGCCGAGGGCCAGGTGCCCAAGACTCGCACCCACGGGCGCATGGAGGCCATGGCTCACCCGGTGCTCACCAACATATCCATCATGGAGTACCTTTCCGAGATCTGCCCGCCGGAGCGCTGGAAGCATTTCAAGGAGCACAAGGACCTCGACTTCGCCTATGCCATGGGCGACGTGGCGCGTTTTCGCGCCAACTACTTCATGCAGGCGCGCGGCATGGGTGCCGTCTTCCGCACCATTCCGACCAAGATCAAGACCTTGGAGCAGTTGAACGTCCCGACGGTCCTGAAGACCTTCGCGCAACTGCGCTCGGGCCTCGTGCTGGTCACCGGACCGACCGGTTCGGGTAAGTCGACCACGCTGGCTGCATTGATCGATTACATCAACGAGAGTTCCTCGCGCCACATCATCACGATCGAGGAGCCGATCGAGTTCGTCCATCCGAACAAGAAGTCGGTCCTCTGCCAGCGCGAAGTCGGCATCGACGCCAATTCATTTGCCGATGGTTTGCGCACGGCCTGTCGCCAGGACTGCGACGTCATCCTGGTCGGCGAAATGCGCGACATGGAAACGATCGGCCTCGCCGTCAGCGCCGCGGCCATGGGTACGCTGGTCTTCGGGACGCTGCACACCAATTCGGCGGTCAAGACGATCGACCGCATCATCAACGTCTTCCCTTCCGAACAGCAGCCGCAGATCCGGACGATGCTGGCCGACTCGCTGAAAGGCGTCTGCGCGCAGTTGCTGCTGAAGACCGTGGACGGCAAGGGACGCCTGGCCTGCAACGAAATTCTAGTTGCCAATTCGGGCCTCTCGGCGTCTATTCGCGAAGGCAACACGGCGAACATACGGAACATCATCCAGGGCGGCGGGCAGCAGGGCATGCAGTTGATGGACGATTGCATCAACCGCTACATGCAGCAGGGCAAGATCAACGGTCACGAAGCCAACATGAACGCCACCGAGAACACCC
>CAYSBP010000054.1:5808-15618 GCA_964429255.1 uncultured Planctomycetia bacterium | reverse complement strand
TGGAGAAGCCCTTCGCGTTCCCTGATTTCCGGCAGGCGTTGGCGTTCACGAACCGCGTGGGCGAACTGGCCGAGGAAATCAAACACCATCCCGACATCGAATTGAGTTGGGGGAAAGTGGTCGTCCGCATCTGGACGCACAAAATCGACGGCCTGGTCGAAGCGGACTTCATCCTCGCCGCAAAGGTGGACCGCGTAATGGGCTAAAACGGGGCGGATCATTGTGCGGCGCCCCGATGATCGTAGCGTAGCAGGCCGCCCCGTCGCGGGTGACACTCCATCGGTCTGCTCCTGCGACCGACCTCCGGCCCGGGTTCCAGTCGTCGATTCCCTGCGCCCTGATGGTTACGGGCGGAAGTCCGTCACCGTGAAGTGGAACGCGCCGACGTTCCCTCGCTTCTGAGGATCGTACATCCGTTCCGTACTGGCCGGCGGCACCACCAAGTGCCCGGACCTGTCGGCGTGGAAGACCCTGGGTGTCCGGGGCCTTTCCTTGACGCGGAGCCTTCCTTCTTCTAAGCTCCGCCATCCCTTTCACATAAAGGGCTTCGTGTGTCCCCCGTGGGGCTCCGATGCGCCCGGGGATGGGTGTTTTTTTGGACTTAGCGATCAGGAGCGAACGACCGGCATGGCCACTCTTCCGGCGAATACTTTCAATCTGAAACTTAGCTTCACGACCTGGGTTTGTGCCGAATGGACCGCAGCGGCCATCGTGGACGGCATGGAAAGCTACGGGTACGACGGCGTTGAATTCCGATTGGGCAAGGGACATCTGCACGGCGTCGAATTGGAAAGTTCAGCCGAGTACCTGGCCGAAGTGCGCAAGCAGTTCGATGATTCCAATCTCGCCATTTGCTGCCTGGCGACGTCCTATAACTTCGCTTCACCGGACATCACCGAACGCCAGAAGTCGGTCGAGAGCCTGAAGAAGGCGCTGCGCATGGCCGACACACTGGGCACTCCTTACGTTCGCGTCTTCGGCGGCGATATTCCTCCGGGACTGGAAACCGTCGGTGTTGTCGACTACATCGCCGAATCGCTGGCCGAAGTGGCCGAGTTTGCTGAAAATGAGAAGCTCCGCTCGATGGTCCTGCTCGAAACACAGGGCGCCTGCAGCCACGCGAAGTACATTCAGGAAATCGTGCATCAGGTCTACAGCCCGAAAAAGCTGGGCGTGCTCTGGGATGTGCTCCATCCCCTCCGCGTGCTCGAGAAAGTCGAAGACACCTACGATTCGCTCGGACCGCAGATCCGCCACATCCACGTGCACGACTGCAGTTTCAACGAAGACCGCACGCGTCTGGTTCCCTGCCAGTTCGGTGAGGGCTTCGTGCCGATGTTGCGGATTGTGGACCTGCTGAAGTCCGGTGCTTTCCGCGGATATCTGTCCGTCGAAGCGCTCCAGAAGGATCCGGATCCGGACGAACTGCTCCCGGCGTGCTCGAAGTACCTGAAGGGCCTCATTGAAGCCAAGCCGGCCGAAGAAGAGTAGGTCTCTGGCCTCAGGGGCTGAGCGGAACGGCATGCTCAGGCCCTGAGGTTAAACAAGCATTGGACGCCGACGGTTGTCCGCTATGCAGCGGACGTTGTTGCCGCTGGCGGCGTTGTGTTCCTTCCGGCGTATGCCTCGACCAGTACCAATAGAATCGCCGCCAAGGCGAAAAGCCACCCGAGCGGATACCGCTCCGGCGCGGTGGTGGGAGCCAGCGCCGCCACGCGGACGGGCTCCGCTGCCGGTGAGGCCGTGGGTAACTGCGAGGCGCTGGCGTCCAGGACTCCTTCACCCGCCTGTTTCTTTTCGTCAACACCGGGAACCCATGCCAGGGGCAACGGCTTGCCCCATTGGCGTTCCAGTTCCTCCGCACGTTGAATGTTGAAGGGGGTGTTGGCCCCGCAGGATTCACGCGCCAAACGGAGCAGCACCGTGGCCAGTCCCGGCGAATCGAATTTTCGTTCGGGTGCCCATCCCAGACCCTCTCCGGGAACGAAGGCGAACACATACGCCGGCGGGGCCTGGTCCCCGGCAACGGACCCAAGGGAAGGGCGGTCGGTGCGGTCCGTCCTCAGCAGAAACCGTGCGGCAAGGAGGTTTCCTTGTGGGTCCTGCGCCAGGACGCGCAGGTCGCCGACTTGCCGGATCTTGCGTGCCTTGGCGATCGGCCAGTCCAGTCCCGTGGTGGTCTCGGCCAGACCGTGCGTCAGCGGATCGTTCTCACCCAACCGCGCACTGGGCCGTTCCAGTGTCTCGGGAAGGACCTCGAAAGGGAAGAACTCGCCAGGCGGCGCGAGCAGGAGCACCGCGTTTGAAACCGCCGGGGACGCGGACGGAAGGCATTCGACGAACACGTCGAGATCGGCGGTTTCGGTGGCGTCCAGCGCCATCTCCCGTGCACTCAGCGCAAGGCGGAACAGGTCCTGCAGATGCGGCGCCGCGCCATGCCAGCGTATGCGTGGGGGACCGAATGGCCTCGGTACCACGGTGATCTGGTCGTCTTCCGGCAGCGCATCAGGCCCGGCTCCGGAAACCCACACGAAACGGAGCGGCTTTTCGAACGGACCCGGCGTGAAGAGGACGGCGCTGACGCTGCCCGGCGCAAGCTCGATCTTCTGCGGAGGAACGGCCGGACCGCCGTCTGCCTCGCACGAAACAAGGCCCGACACGCTCACCGCGCCGAAGTTGCTCACCTGCACGAGCAGTTCGGCGGGGCCCGGATCGAAGGGCGACTTGGCGCCGAACGCGGTCAAGGCAACATTGCTAAAAGTGCCGCCGGACGGCACGGTCACCCAGTTGGCCGATAGGTGGCCGGTGGCTTCAGACGATGCCGGGCGGATCGAAAAGACCAGTGTGTGCACCGAATGGCCGTCGTTCGCCCACAGACGGGCCTCCTCCAGCGCGAAACGCCAGAGCTCCTCGGTATCGGTCGCGGTCAGTCCGGGAGCGATGGCCTCCAGAGCTTCGATGGCGCGCTGCGGTGTCGAAGGGTCGTTGGACGGCAAATGGCGCGAGAAGGGCACGGCCGTGCAGAGGATCACGCGGTCGTTGACGGTCAAACCGGCCAGGAATTCGCGCGTGGTCGTGCGTACGCGCTCCCAGAGTGGCTTGCCATCGGTCTGGCGGATGCGCGCAGACGGGCCGTTGTCCGCGAGTATCACATAGCGTCGGCCGGGCGCCGAACGGCCTTGCCAAATCGGGTTCGCCCATGCGAGTGCCAGCGCCAGCAGCGTGGCCGCCTGGAGCCAGAACGTCCGGTCCAGGACCAGTCGGCGCCGCGGACGTGTACGTTCCTTCTCCGCCACGCGCTGCCAGATGAGGAGGCTGCCGGCGAGCAGTTCGCGGCGCCGCGCCTGCCAGAGTTGCAGCAGCAGGAGCGCAGAGACTCCGGCGAGAAAGAGCCACAAGGCCAGCGGCGTTTCCAGGAACATGGGGGCATTCTAAAGGAGGGAGGAGCAGGGAGGAAGGAGAAAGAATGGCGGAGGACGGAAGCCGGCGGCCGGCGGGCAGAGCGCAGCGGTCAGAGAACCGAGCACCAGAGGGACCGGGCGGCCGATGGCCGGAAGGAGGAACAGAAGGGCAGACGGCCCGTCCTCCCATCCATCCTGTACGTCCTATCCGTCCCATGCTCCGATCCTGCGCCCGGTCGGTCTGATCCGACCCATCCGTCGGAGGACCTGCCTTACATCCCCGTCGGCAGATCGATGAACACCGTGGTCAGTTTCAGTTTTCGTGCGAGATGTGCCTGTAACGCCTTCACGCCCAGCGTCTCGGTGGCGTAGTGGCCGCCGAGGAGCACGTTGGCGCCGTGTTCGGCGAAGTCGTGGATATTGCCGTGGCCGCCTTCGCCGGTGACGTAGGCATCGAAACCGGCGCGCTGAGACTGTTCGACCTGACCGGCGGCGCCGCCGGAGATGCAACCGACGGACTTCACGCGCGTAGGGCCATGGGCGAAGACACGGACGTTGCGGTCGCCGGTGGCTTTTCGCAGACGTTCAGCCAGTTGATCCATCGTCAGCGGCGCAGGCAGAGCGCCGCCGAAGCCGATCCGCTGGCCGTGGTACTCGCCAAACGCGCGGCGTTTGCGCAGGCCGAGCAAGCGGCAGAGCTCCGCGTTGTTGCCCAGCGTCGGGTGTGCGTCGAGTGGCAGATGGCAGGCGTAGAGGCCGACATGGGCGTCGAAGAGCACTTTCAGGCGCCGATAGACCGTTCCGGTCGGGAGGACGGGTTTGTCCCAGAACATTCCGTGGTGGACGACCAGCATCTGCGCCCCGGCCTTCACGGCGCCTTTGAAGGACGCCAGACACGCATCGACGGCAAAGGCGACCTTGCGCACGTCCAGCGAGCCGTCGACCTGGAGTCCGTTCTGCGAGGAGTCCTTAAACTCGCGGGATTTCAACAGGTTGTCGAGGTGTTTTACGAGGTCGGTCTGTTTCATGGCGTGACTTCCCCGATCAGCAGCCCGTAGCTGGCAGCCAACGGCCGACCACGATTTCCGCTGCTTTGCCGGTCAGCGGCGGGCGGTCGGCCCCTGCGGATTCTGCGCCTGCTTCTGCATCCGTGCGCGGACGGCCTGGGCGACTTCCACGTAGTGCAACTGCATCTCGCGGAGCGCCTCGTTGAGCATCCGGCTCTCCTGCTCCGCCAGATTGCCCTTGGTCTTCTCCTGGATGACGTTGAGCAGTTCGATGGTCTGCTGCGCGCCTTCCAAGTCCACCTCACGCTGTCCGGTGTAGGGATTCTCCACGGCGCCCAACAACATCAGGCCCTGCTGGACCATCTGCGCGAGGAAGCCCATGAAGAGCTTCGACGGTTGTGCGCCACCCTTGGCTGGACCTTCAGCCGGCTTGGCCGGGTCGGCCTTTCCGGGCGGAGTCTTGCCGGCAGCGGCCGGTTGTGCCGTAGCGCCTGCGTTCGCGGGGGGGGCGGCTTCGGCATTCTTCGCGGCCGCTTCGCGCTCCTTACGGATCTCGTCTTTCCAGCTCGTGTCCACCTTCTTCTCGACGAAACGGACGCTGGGAATTTCCGGGTTGGTGTTTTCGGACATGAACGGCCTCCTCAGGTTGGAACGATGTTGCCGCAGAGAGCACGGAGTTCGCAGAGGAGATGGTTCATTGATCATTCTTCATTGGTCATTGGGCCGTCCGCGAGAGTCGAGGCCACCGCATGGGCCAAGCCAATGATCAATGAAAAATGAACAATGACAAATCAGCGCTCCGTGTTCTCCGTGCTCTCTGTGACTCAAGGGTTACTTCTTTTTCGTACTCGGCGCCTGCTTCTTCTTGTCGAACTGCGCGTCGAACGCGATGGCGCTCGGGGCGAAGTCGATCTCGCGGACGAACGAGCAGGCTTCCTTCGCGCCGTGCTCGCGGTCCATCTTGCCGTCTTCCCACTCGACGGAGAGCGGGCCCTGGTAGCCGATGTCATTCAGGGTGCGGATGATTTCTTCGAAGTTGATCGAGCCGCGGCCGAGGCTGCGGAAGTCCCACGTGCGGCGCGGATCGCCGAAGTTGATGTGCCCGCCGAAGACGCCTGCTTCGCACGGCAGCGAGGACATGTAACAGTCCTTCATGTGCACGTGGAAGATGCGCTTCGCGAACTTGCGCAGGAAGTGGATGTAGCCGACGTTCTGGTAGACCAGGTGGCTGGGGTCGAAGTTGAAGCCGAAGCGCCGGTGGTTCTTCACGGCCTGCAGCGCACGTTCGGCGGAAGCGGTGTCGAAGGCGATCTCGGTCGGGTGGACTTCCAGCGCGAAATGGACGCCGCACTTGTCGAACTCGTTCAGGATCGGGCGCCAGCGCTTGGCGAAATCGGCGTAGCCGGCATCGATCATCGCGGGCGTGACGGGCGGAAAGCTGTAGATCAGGTGCCAGATCGAGGAGCCCGTGAATCCGTTGACCACGCCGACGCCGATGTTCTTGGCCGCCTGCGCGGTAAGCTTCATTTCCGCGGCGGCGCGCTGGCGGACGCCTTCCGGATCGCCGTCGCCCCAGATGTGCTCGGGCAGAATAGCCTTGTGGCGGATGTCGATGTTGTCGCAGACGGCCTGCCCGGCCAGGTGCGCGGAGATCGCGAAAACCTGAAGGCCGTGCTTCGCCGGAATCGCCTTGCGGCTCTCGGCGTACTTCTTGTCGGTGGCCGCCCTGCGGACGTCCACGTGGTCGCCCCAGCAGGCCAATTCGATGCCGTCATAACCGAAGGCCTTGGCCTTCTTGCACATCGTCTCGAAGTCCAAGTCCGCCCACTGTCCCGTGAAGAGCGTAACCGGTCGCGCCATTGCTACTCCCCCCCCTGAAAATGAACGTCGCCCGTTCCCTTGCGGCCCGACGCCGGGCCTTGAGTTATTGGGTGATGGCCCGGTAACCTTAAGGTCTGCAGGGAAGGCGTCAAACGCCAGATGTATGCGGGGCATCCATGAACTCCGCAAAATCGCCCTCCTCCATGCCTCAACGCGTCATCTCGGAAGGGATCGGGTTCATGCGGCGCTGCGGCCGTCAGCGGTGGTTTTCCGGCGTCTTGTGGAGCATCCCTTCGGCCGTTTAGATGGGCTTGTCCGGCGTGGACGGCGCGGTCAACGTGGCGGACGACGGGACCGAGCGGAAATAGCGCGACGCCTCGGAACGGCCGTGGTAGCGGACGACGATCGCCTTCATGCGCCGGTTGCGGACGACGACGTCGACGTCCTGATCCGCCTGGATTTCGGCATCGAGGAAGGCCAGCGTGATGCCGCGCCGGTCGCTGGTCTCGGTGATCCGCATCGTTGCGCCTTCGCCATCGAAACACCAATAGGGGATGATCGTTCCGCTGCTGACGACGCCGACCTGCTTTTCGCCGATGAAGACCCTATCGCCCTGCCGCGCGACGCCTTTGTCGAGCAGCGCGACGGCCATGCTGCGCCGCCGCAGGACGGGACTCGGCTGATAGGAATGCGTGACGATCTTCTGGTGTTCGGCGAACTGCCTGGCCAGGGCTTCCCGACCGATGAAGTCGCCCTTGCGCGGTGAGAAGCTCACCGCCACGCGCGCCAGCGGTACGGCGAAGGCGGGGATCTCCTGGCCTTCGGTGTCCTTGCCGAACTCATGCCCGTAGAGCGGCATCGAGGCTTCCAGGCGCAGCGTGTCGCGCGCGCCCAGTCCGGCCGGTACCGCGCCGCGCGCCTTGCCTTTCTCGTATACGTGGGCGAAGACCTCGACCGCCTTTTCAACGGGCACGAAGAGTTCGAAGCCGATCGGCTCGCCGGTGTATCCCGTGCGGCCGATCAGGACCCTCGCGCCGCAGATGACGCCTTCCGAGAGGCTGTTGTGCGCGGGTTCGGGAGGCGCGCCGTGACTCAGGCACCCTTCCACCACGTCACGCGAAATCGGTCCCTGCAGCGCGAACATGGCCAGCGCGAAGGTCTGGTCGTCGAGTTCAACCTGCGGGAATCGTCGGGCCTGCGCACGCAGGTGCGCCAGGTCGGCCTCGCGGTTCGAGGCGTTGACGACGAGGAGGTAGTCGGTTTCGCCGAAGCGGTAGAGGAAGGCGTCGTCGAGCACGCCGCCGTTGGGGTTGACCAGCAGCGTGTACTGTGCCCGCCAGGGTTTGAGCGCCTCGACGTTGCTGGTGAGCACGTGTTGAAGGAAGGCGATCGTCTGGACGCCTTTTACGCGCACGCGGCCCATGTGGCTGACGTCGAAGAGGCCGGCGGATTTGCGGGTGGCGAGGTGTTCGGTCAGGATGCCGGTCTCGTACTGCACGGGCATTTCCCAGCCGGCGAACGCGACCATCTTGCCGCCCTGTTCGCGGTGCCAGGCGTAGAGCGGGGTTCTCCCCAGCGTTGCGTCACTCATGTGTGTGCTCCTCGCGTTTGTTCATTATACTGGATGCCGCGTACATGATCCGGGAAAGATCCCCCTGCGCTCGCAACCACCGGAAATGCCTTGACATTCATTCACAACTTAGCTAGATAGCTAAATAACGATGGACGAGAAGCCGTTTGGGGCGGGGAGATGACAGGGAGGGCCGGGTGGACAAACGAAGCCGATCCGCATACGCCGCGCGGGCACGGGTGCTGAAGGCGCTCGCGCATCCCACACGTCTCTACTTCGTCGAACGACTCGCCGACGGTCCGCTGTGCGTCTGCGAGTTGGCGAAGGACGTCGCGGCCGAGTTACCCACGATCTCGCGGCACCTGGCGCTGCTCAAGTCCGCCGGCATCGTTAGCGACGAGAAGCAGGGAACCAAGGTCATCTACAGCCTGAGGACCCCCTGTGTTCTTCGCTTCCTCGATTGCCTCATCACCGTGGTGAAACAGAACGCGCGGGAGCAGATGGCGCTGATCCGATAGAGAGGGCGTCCATGTTTTCCTGGAAAGACGAATGGAAGCCGCTGGCGCTGATCGCCGGCCTGTTCCTGGCCTGCTTCTTCCTGCCGATAGGCGAGCAACCCGCCGGTGCGCCGCGCTTCAACAACGCCGTGATGGAATCGTTGCATCTCACCAAGTGGTACGCGCAGGAGCACGTGCTGCTCTGCCTCGTGCCCGCCTTCTTCATCGCCGGAGCCATCTCGGTCTTCGTCAGCCAGGCCAGCGTGATGAAGTATCTGGGCGCCAAGGCCAACAAGATCGTCGCCTATGGGGTAGCCTCGGTGTCGGGCACGATCCTGGCGGTCTGTTCCTGCACCGTGCTCCCGCTTTTCGCCGGGATTTACCGGATGGGGGCGGGACTGGGACCGGCGTGCGCGTTCCTCTATTCCGGACCGGCGATCAGTGTGCTGGCGATCGTACTCTCGGCGCGCATTCTGGGTCTCGAGATCGGCACCGCGCGCGGCATCGCCGCGGTCTTCTTCAGCCTGATCATTGGCATCCTGATGGCCTTCATCTTCCGTAAGGAGGAACAGGCGAAGATCGAGGCTCAGGCCGGGATGCCCGAACCCGAGGTCAAACGCCCGCTCTGGAAGAACGCCCTCTTCTTCTTTTCGCTGGTCGGGGTGCTGGTCTTCGCCAACTGGGGCGCTCCGCGCGACGTGATCGTGGAATACCGGCAGGCCGATGGTACTTCCGCAACGGTTGCCGCGACGATCGAGAAGGAGAACGCACAGCAGGTGCATTTGTTGCTGGAAGCGCCGGAGGGGGCCGTGGACCAGAAACGCCCCGAACGGACGGTGGCACGTTCCGAGATCGCTTCCATTGAGATGCAGGCATCCTTCTGGAAGACGCTTTTCCTCGCGAAGTGGTGGGTCACGGCGGCCTTTGCCGTGCTGCTGGGCGTCCTTCTGGTGGCCTGGTTCGAGTTCCCGGCGTGGAAGATCGGTCTGGCCGGGGCCGCTCCGTTGATGCTGGTGCTGCTGTGGCCGCATCTGCCCGAACACTGGGCGCATACGCTCCACGAGTTCAAGGCGCTGAGCGTCTTTGCGGTTGCCGCGATTCTCTTTTCCTGGGCGGCGAGCACGCAGGAGGGCGAGCCGGCCGAATGGTTCGGCGCCTCGTGGACGCTGGCCAAGCAGATCCTGCCGTTGCTGCTGGGCGGCGTCCTGGTTTCGGGGTTGCTGCTGGGCCGTCCGGACCACGAGGGCTGGATTCCGAACGCCTGGGTCAGCACCGCCGTCGGTGGCGACAGTCTCCTGGCGAATTTCGTATCCAGCATCATCGGTGCGTTCATGTACTTTGCGACACTTACCGAGGTCCCCATCGTCCAGGGGCTGCTGGGCAGCGGGATGGGGCAGGGCCCGGCGCTGACGCTGCTGCTGGCCGGTCCGGCCTTGTCGCTGCCGAGCATGCTGGTGATCCAGAGCGTGATGGGCACGAAGAAGACCGTGGTCTTTGTGTTGTTGGTGGTGGTG
>CAYSBP010000054.1:0-5708 GCA_964429255.1 uncultured Planctomycetia bacterium | reverse complement strand
TCGACAAGGTGACCGACATCAACGAGATCATGAAATTCGGCGTGATGATGACGCCGGCACTGGTGGTGGATGGAACCGTGAAGGTCGTGGGCAAGGTGCCCACTTCGGATGAGGTCAAGAAGCTCCTGACCTGAAGGACGGCACGAGGGCTTCTTCTCAAAGGAAGAGATCCTGGCGAAGTGGAAGGAACTGGGCGTCGATCTGGGTGTAGTGGAGTCGAAGAAGTGATCGGTGGCCCCGGCTAAACGGCCATCCTTGAAAAGGGAGATCTGGACATGAAGACGTCTGCGTGGGGAATGGTGGCGGTCCTGTGGGTGTGCGCATTTGGCTTGGTGGTGGCGGGTGAACCCGAGGCCCGGCCCAAGCTGCTGGATCTGGGGTCCAAGGCTTGCATTCCATGCAAACTGATGGCGCCCATCCTGGAGGATCTGGAGGCGGAGTACGCGGGCAAGTTCGATGTGCAGTTCGTAGATGTCAACGAGAAGGAAAACGTCGTGTTGGCCAAACAGTACAACATCAACCTGATCCCGACGCAGATCTTTCTGGACGCGGCCGGGAAGGAGCTGTTTCGGCATGAAGGCTTCATCTCCAAGCACGACATCCTGGCGCGGTGGCGCAAGCTGAACGTGGACATTGGCCCCGAACCGCAGGCGTTCGCCCGTTTGGAGCCGGTGAAAGCGGACGAACGGCCAAAGACCAGTATTTGCTACATGTGCGACCATGACCTGATTCCCAAGACGACCGTGACGGTGGGGACGGCCAAAGGCGATGTGCGGCTCTGTTCGCCGCATTGCTTCTTCATTTTGTATTCGGCCATGACCGAAGATCGGAGCGGCTTGGAGGAGAAGGTGAAGGTTACGGATTTCCAGACGGGCAAGGAACTGCCGATCGTCTCGGCCTCGCTGCTCTATGGCGTCGATGAGAAGACCGGTCATCCATGGACTAAAGCCTTCGAGACTCGCGAGGCCGCGTTGGCGGAACGGCAGACCGCCGGTGGAAACGTGGTCACGTATCCTGTTTTGAAGGCCAAGGAACTGAGCCATCGCTGCGGCTTCTGCGACCGTTCCGTCTATCCGGAAGACGCCGCGCTGGTAAAGGCGGAGGGCGTGTATACATGGGGTTGCTGTTCGCATTGCGCCTCGGGCGTGGCCGCGCGAACGGGCAAGGACATCGAGGTCCACCAGCCGGATGGACTGACGGGCGAGATGGTCGTGGTCAAGACACTGGGTGGCAGCGTGGCGTCGGTCGAACCCAAGACGGCGGTGGCCTGGTTCGGCCAACGCAAGACCGCCGAAGGTAAATGGGTTTCGGCCGGGTGTTTTCATCAGGGCTTCTTCGTGAACGAGGAAAACCTGAAGAAGTGGCTGGAGGCGCGTCCTTATGCCACGGGGCGGCTGATCAGCATCGACCGGGCCTTGTGGGACAAGATGCAGATGTCGCCCGCACAGATTGCCAAGGCCTGCAAAGTCGGGGAATGCGCGCCCAAGTAAGGCGCTGGGAACGCGGGCTGGTTCGAGGCCGGGTGACCATCGGCGTCGGGGTAGGTATCGGCATCGGTATCGATTCCGCTGCGGAAGGCACCGATTCCGATAGCGATACCGACCCCGACACCGATAAGGACTTTCGCCTTCTGGTGGGGCGAGGAGGAATCCAGACATGAACTGGAAGAAGATCCTGTCCGGCCTGCTGCTGGTCTTCGTGCTGATCACCATCGGCTTTGCGTTGGGCAAGGAAGTCACGATCCGGAAGTTTCAGAATCGGGAGAGCGGTGTGACGCCAGCGCCAGGCGAGACGCCAGGTCCAACGTCCACGGCCGATTCCAAGGATCATGTGATTGTGTACTACTTCCACGGTGCCGTTCGCTGCAAGACCTGCAACGGCATCGAGGCGTCGGCCCACGAAGTGGTTAACGCTCAGTTTGCCGAGGATCAGCGGGACGGGCGGGTGGTCTGGCACACGGAGAACTTCCAGGAACGCGAGGACTTGGCGAAGCGTTACGAGATCACGTTCAGCACGGTGGTGGTGGTCGAGATGCGTGCCGGCAAGGAAACAGGCTTCGAACGCCTGGATATGGTGTGGGAACTCACGGACGACGTGGAAGCCCTTCAGAAGTACATCGCGCTCGCCATCGCGCAGCATCTCAAGGCGCCCGAAGCGGGAGGGTCACCTCAGTGAGTTGGGTTGCGCTCGGTTCAGCGCTGTGGCTGGGCATTCTGACCTCCATCAGTCCCTGTCCGCTGGCCAGCAACATCGCGGCCATCTCCTTCATCGGTCGGCGTGTGGGCGAGACGCGAGTCGTCTTGATCTCGGGCCTCCTTTACACACTCGGTCGGACGGTCACCTATCTTGTTCTGGCCGTTCTGATCCTGGCGGGCCTGCTGGCCAGTGGCGAGATTGCCCGTTTTCTGCAGCGCTACCTGAATCAGATCCTCGGGCCGGTGTTGATTCTGGTGGGCATGATTCTGCTCGAGATGTTGGGCGAGAGTCTTTCGTTGAATCTGGCCGGTGAAGGCGTGCAGAAGCGCGCGGCCAAAGGCGGTGTCTGGTGGGCCGGGATACTAGGGATCCTCTTCGCGCTCTCCTTCTGTCCGGTCTCGGCGGGGCTCTTCTTCGGCGGGTTGCTATCGCTTTCCGCGGCGCACGAATCGCGTGTGCTGCTACCATCGCTTTTCGGCGTCGGCACGGCGATTCCGGTGATCGTCTTTGCCTTCCTGATGACCTTCGCGAGTCAGTCGGTCGGTAAGGCCTTTAACAAGCTGACGGCGATCGAGAAATGGGTTCGCACTGCGACGGGCGTGGTCTTTATCCTGGCCGGACTCTACTACGGCCTCACGTACGTGTACGGAGTGAACTTGGTCGGCGGAGCGTGAGATTTCTGGGGCGACCGCTTTGCGCAGCTGAGATCCAGGCGGGCATCTTCAAGGCCATGCAGGTGGCCGCCGGGATTGCCTTGCCCGACAAAGAGGTTCACATCGTGTTGAATTTGGAGAGATGAAGGGCGAAGATCAAGAGATGTCCCTTTCTGTTGGCACTAGCTTCTGGTTGCCAAACGCCCCGAGAAAGCATAACCTGTCGAAATGTTCTGAAGATAGGATACCAACCGTTACGAGGAACCGAGGAATCGTATGTTGGATACCGAAAACCACAAACAACTTGCCGACTTCAACCGTCATTTCTATTGCTATGAGCCGCCGCGGCCGCTGGAGGTCATTGAGGGTAACATTAAGACGCTCGAACAGGAGATCATGGCGCTGCTCAAGGAGGTGACGGCGTGAGCGGACCTCCCGATCTGCCCGCCGTCCCCGGCGGAGAAATCGTCCTCTACCAGACGCCGGATGGACAGACGCGGGTCGAATGCCGGTTCGCGGAACGAACGCTTTGGCTGCCCCAACGACTCATGGCCGACCTCTACCAGATCGGTGTCAATACCATAAATCATCATGTAAAAGAGATTTACGACGACGGAGAACTCGCTCGAGACGCAACTATTCGACAGTATCGAATAGTTCAGTCCGAGGGTACCAGGCAGGTCGAGCGCTCGGTAGACCACTACAGCCTCGACATGATCTTGGCTGTCGGGTACCGAGTCCGGTCGCCCCGTGGCGTGCTATTCCGCCAGTGGGCGACCTCTCGCCTACAAGAGTATCTTATCAAAGGGTTTGTCATGGATGACGAACGCCTGAAGAATCCGCCCGGACCCGGCACCCCGGATTACTTCGACGAGTTGCTGGAACGGATCCGCGACATCCGCGCCAGCGAGCAGCGGATGTATCTGCGCGTGCGCGAGATTCTGGCCTTGGCGGCCGATTACAGCCCAAAGGATGAAGAGGCACAGGCGGTCTTCAGAGTTGTCCAGAACAAGCTTCACTTCGCGGCGACTGGCAAGACCGCGCCCGAGTTGATCGCGGAGCGCGCCGACGCCACACGGCCCAACATGGGACTGACCGCCTGGAAAGGCGCCGTGGTGCGAAAGGGCGATGTCACCATCGCCAAGAATTACCTGCGCGAGGACGAGATCACCGAACTGAATCGTATCGTCGTGATGTTCCTCGATTTTGCCGAGGACCAGGCGCGGCGCCGCAAGCAGGTCTTTCTGCGCGACTGGCAAACGAAGCTCGATGACTTTCTGCGCTTCAACGAGCGCAATGTCCTGCCTGACGCCGGCAAGGTGACGCGCGAGGCGGCGGACCGCGCGGCGCGTGAGGAATATGCTCGGTTCGAAGAGCGCCGAAGGTTGGCTGCCGAGGCGACCGGCGAGGCGGAGATCATGAAGCACCTGGAGCAGACCGCACGGCATGTCGCGCAGACCAAGCCGGCGCAGCCCAAAGGACAGCGCCGGAATAGGGGCCCGGCAAGAGGCGACGTCACGGCCAGCGAGGAGGGGAACCGATGACCACTCCCAGTCGCCCGCATCGAGAGATCGACGGCAAAGGCCGCACCATCCGCGAGTTACTGGCCGGCCGGAAGTATTCGATCGATTATCCGCGGAGCGTTCCCGATGAAGGACCTGGCCCGCATTACGAAGGCACTGGCCGATGAGCAGCGGTTGAGGCTGATGGCCGGATTGGGCGAGCAGGAGGTCTGCGTCTGTCAGTTGACCGAGTTGCTGGGCTTGGCGCCCTCGACGGTCTCCAAACACCTCTCGATCCTCCAGCAAGCCGGGCTGATCGTGGGCCGAAAAGAAGGCCGCTGGGTGCACTACCGGCTCGCCGGACGCGAATCCCCGTCGCTGGTCCGCGAGACGCTTGCGTGGTTGCGCAAAGTGATGCGAGGGAACAACGATGCGGCCCGCGTGCGTGGCAGCCTCGCCGCTATCCTGAAGATGGATCCCGAGGAACTGTGCCGGCGGCAGTCCGGACGCGCCTGAAAGGGGAGGACGGGCATGCGCAGAAAGCCGAGGGTGCTCTTTCTCTGCACGGGCAATTCCTGTCGCAGCCAGATGGCGGAAGGCTGGGCGCGTCATCTAAAGGGCGACGCGATCGAGGCGTACTCGGCCGGGATCGAGACGCATGGCTTGAACCCGTACGCCGTTCGCGTCATGGCTGAGGTCGGCGTGGACATCTCGGGCCAGCGCTCGAAGAACGTGAACGAGCTGAAGGACGTGACATTCGATTACGTCGTCACCGTCTGCGGACATGCCAACGAGAGCTGCCCGCGCTTTCCCGGGAAGACTAAAGTCGTCCACGTCAGCTTCGACGATCCGCCGAAACTGGCGGCAACCTCGAATACGGAAGAGGAGAAGCTGGGACACTACCGCCGCGTGCGCGATGAGATCCGGGCATTTGTCGAAACGCTGCCGGGGGCACTTGAGAGCAAGGAGCGCTGAATCGATGAGTAGAGCTGGCCAGTCACAGGCGGTTCGCGAACAGGTAAGGAAGGGCTACGCGGCGATCGCGGTCGCTGACAGCAGGCGACGCCGCAAGGGGGCGTCGCCGGGTTGCTGCGGGCCGTCCTCGTGCTGTGGGCAGCCACAGGCGTTGAGCGCCGATGAGATCGCAAAGACGGTTGGGTACTCGAAGGAGGATCTGGCCATCCTGCCGGCTGGCGCCAACATGGGGCTTTCCTGGGGTAACCCGGTGGCTATCGCGCAACTGAAGCGTGGCGAAACGGTGCTGGATCTCGGCAGCGGCGGTGGCTTCGACGTCTTCCAGGCCGCTCGATCACACCGTCTCCAGATCGCCTTCCAAGATGCCGGCGTTACAGGCAAC
>CAYSBP010000053.1:14414-16071 GCA_964429255.1 uncultured Planctomycetia bacterium | reverse complement strand
CGGAGCGGAGCCGCTTCCGGCTCCGGTGGGTCGGCCTTCTGTGTGACCAAAATCGAGGATCGCCCGTTTCTTCATGGTGCCATCGTGCTTCTCTGCCTGCCATTCCCGTTGCGCTCCGCTTCGCGGCTTAAGAGATCTGAGTGTACGAGTACGTGTACGAGTACGGGTGCCTTCGCGCTGAGTAGCGTTCCCGTACTCTTACACCTACTCGTACACGCGAATCTCTCCTTCTTCTCTCCTGGGGGATGGAGTATCCGGCGCGGGAAGCCGCTTCGCTCCGGAATGCATGCCTCTGCTCTGCGGAGCGGAGCCGCTTCCGGCTCCGGTGGGTCGGCCTTCTGTGTGACCAAGAAAAGTTCAAGGGACAGGCCTCTCGTGCAAGAAATATGAAGATTCTTTCGGAAAAATGGAAGTCTCGTTTCTCCCTGTATGATATCGCTCAGGAGCTGTGCAGATGGGACAGGGCGGAGAGTTTGCTGTTGCGGATGTGGGCTTCGAGGATGCCGCGGGCGGCGGCGATATCGCGCACGAGCAGGGCGTCGATGAACCCGGCATGTTCGGCGGTGGCGCGCTGGAGCACGGTGTCGTCCCGAAAGCCGAGATGACGAAACCGCTGCATCAGGTGCCCCATCTCGTCAAAGACGTGCAGCAGGTAGCGCCGGCCGGTTGACTCCACGACGTACCGGTGCAGCCGGGCGTCGATCTCGATGTGCGCCTGGAGATCGTTCGCCTTTTCGGCGCGCTGGATCTCCTCGCGTAACGCGGACAGGGGCTGCAGACGCAGGGCTTTGCCGTTCAGGTCGAGTGCCAGCAACTCGATCGCCATGCGGATATCGTATACGTCCTCCACGTCGTCGGCCGAAAACCCGACCACGCGCGCGCCCTGGGCCGGGACGATCTCAGCGAGCCCATCGTTCGCCAGTTGCCGCAAAGCATCTCGCACCGGCGTCCGGCTGATCCCGAACTCCTCGGAGATTGCAATCTCCTTCAAACGAGCCCCCGCCTCCAATTCACCGCCGACGATGCGGTCAAAAAGCGCGGCGTAAACGTCCTTGCTGGCTATATCCGGCATGAGGTCTCCGATTGTATACAATTTGTCCTGTACACGGGCATCACCATCGCGTATAAGCGTTCCGTTGTCAAGTTAGCAATAGCTGCAACTTCAAAGCGTTGTGTATACATACTACAGGAAAACAGCGTGATTACGGGTATTGAACATGCGGGGTTGAGCGTGGCGGATTTGGAGCGATCGCTGGCGTTCTACCGGGGTCTGCTGGGTTTTGAGTTGCTGCGGATTCTGGAGTGTGCGCCCGAGGGGGACCTCGGGACGGTGGTCGGCATGCCGCGATGTCGCGCCCGCGTGGCGCACCTGTTGCTGGATGGGCGCATGCTGGAGCTGTTCGAGTATGCCGAACCGCGCGGACGGGCGCAGGACAAGGACGCCTGCCAGGCGGACCATGGCTGGATTCACATGGGGGTGACCTCCACGGACGTGCGTGGCGACTACGCGCACCTGCGTGAACACGGCGTGGCATTTCTTTCGGAACCGGTCGAATTCCGGCCGGGGGTATGGATTGTCTATTTCAAGGGACCCGATGGCGAGGTCGTGGAATTGCGGCAGACGCCGGGAGGGGTTTCACAATGACGAATGACGAAG
>CAYSBP010000053.1:0-14314 GCA_964429255.1 uncultured Planctomycetia bacterium | reverse complement strand
TGGTGCGATAGCGTGTCGGGCGAGACGTTTGACAATGAGAATCCGGCGCAGCGCGGGTCGGTTCTGAACCGGGCGCAGGCATCGACGGCCGATGATGTCGATGCGGCTATCGGGGCGGCGGCGAATGCGTTCAAGCGTTGGAGCCAGACGCCGGTAGCGGAGCGCCAGGCGGTGGTGAGCCGTTTCCTGGATGCGCTCGCTTCGGCTCGCGAGGAGCTGGCCCGGATCGTCTCACTCGAGAACGGCAAGACCATCAACGAGTCGCGCGGGGAAGTCGACTCGGCGCTGCTGGAAGGCCGCCACCATCTGCAGCAGATGAGCCTCTTTGCGGGCGAGTCGGCGCCCCGCGCCGAAGGCAACGTGACTGCCTGGGAGCAGTTCCATCCATTGGGCGTGGTCGGCGTGATCAGCCCCTGGAACTACCCCATGAACGTGATGTGCCGCAAGACGCTGCCGGCGCTGCTGACCGGGAACACGGTGGTCTTCAAGCCGGCCAGCTTCACACCGTGGTCGGCCGTCTTCATGGCCGGGCTGTTTCAGAAGGCCGGTGGGCCGGCGGGCGTCTTCAACTGCGTGACCGGGCGCGGCAGCGCGTTGGGCAATCAACTGATCAGGGACCCGCGCGTACGCGCCATTTCGTTTACAGGTTCGACCGAGGTCGGCCGCAAGATCCAGCGCATGGCGGCAGAAGATTTCACGCGCACCCAGCTCGAGATGGGCGGCAAGAATGCGTTGATCGTGCTGGCGGATGCCGACCTCGACGCGGCCGTGGAGGCAACGATCAAGGCCGGGTTCGGCTGCTCCGGACAGTGGTGCACCTCGACCAGTCGCGTGCTGCTGGTTCCGGCGATTGCCGACGCCTACCTGGACAAGCTGCTCGCCCGTTGCGCGGCGATGCGGGTAGGGGACCCGCTCGACGAGTCCACGGCCATGGGACCGGTGGCCGGTCCCTCGCAGTTCGAGCGCATCTCCGCGGCCATTGCCAAAGCGAAGGAGGAGGGGGCCACCCTGCGCTTTGGCGGCGTGGCGGAAGACGCGACGGGTTACTACATCCTGCCTACTGTCTTTGATGGCGTCACGCGGGAGATGAGCATTTTCAGCGAAGAGATCTTCGGGCCGGTGCTGGCTGTCTCAACGGTCCGCGATCTCGACGAGGCCCTGGCCTGGGCCAATGACTCCATCTATGGTCTGTCGTCATCGATCTTCACGAACGACCTTGCCGCCGCCATGCGCTACGTGCGCGAGATCGAGGCCGGCATGGCGCACGTCAACATCCACAGCGGATTCAAGACGCCGGAGCTTCCCTTTGGCGGCTGGAAAGAGTCGGGCTTCGGTTTGCCGGAGAATGGCAAGACCGGCCTGGAGTTTTTTGTGGAGCGAAAAGCGGTGTATGTCAAGGGGCAGGAATCAGGGGGCAGGAGTCAGTAGGCGTCAGTACAGGGCGGGCTGCGCACGCCCTGTGGACACAGATGAGCCGATGGGCGGCAAGCAGCGGATGCGCAGCCCCCGCTGTACAGGGAATTCAGAGGCGAGCTTCCGGAGGTGCTGGACGAAATGAAACAAAAGAAAATCCCCTCCCCTCCGCCCCAGCGGGAGTTGGTGGTTGACGAGAAGGATTGGGCGGCGGTTCCGGAGACGGAGCTGCTGTGGATGTACCAGCAGATGACGCTGATCCGGGCGTTCGAGGAGAAGCTGCTGGCGCTGAAAGACGACAACCTGGTCAACGGGCCGGTGCATACCAGCGTGGGCCAGGAGGCGGTCGCAGTGGGCGCCGCCCTGGCGCTGCGGCGCGAGGACAAAATCGTGGGCACACACCGGGCCCATCACCACTACCTGGCCAAGGCCATGAGCGCGGTGGCGCCGAAGGGGTATGATCCGTTGCGCGACGGCATCACGGACGACATTCATGCCCATGTCCTGACGCTTCTCAAGGAGATCATGGGGCTCGCCGACGGCTGCAGCGGTGGACGCGGCGGCTCTATGCATCTTTTCAACAAGGAGATCGGCGTGGCCGGCACCAACGCCATTGTCGGCGGCGGTATTCCGCCGGCAACCGGCGTGGCGTGGGCCGACCATATGCAGGGGCGTGACAACGTCACCGTCTGTTTCTACGGCGATGGTGCGGTCTACCAGGGCGTAGCGCACGAGGCGTGCAACCTGGCCTCGCTGTGGAGTGCTCCGATTATCTACGCCATCGAGAACAATCACTTTGCCGTGGCGACCTCGCGCGACGAGGGCTGCTCGGCCAGGCACCTCAGCCACGTGGCCGCAGCCTACGGCATGCCGGGTTTCCAGGTCAACGGGATGGACCCGGTCAGCGTGAAACTGGCGATCGAGCATATCACGGCCGACCGCAAGAACCTGCCCTGCTTCCTCGAGATCGAGACCTGGCGGCACTACCACCACGCCGGCTGCATTCCCGGCAGCTCCTTCGGGTACCGCACCAGGGAGGAAGAAGCCGAGTGGCAGGCGCGCGATCCATTGGCCTGGTTCGAAGCACAGTTCGGTAATCGCGGCGTGAGCACGGCTGCCATCGAGCAGCTCAAGGCGCAGGCGCAGGCGTCCGTCGAGGCCGCGGCGGCCGAGGTGCTGACCACGAATGACGCCGACGTCACGGTGATCCGCGACGAGCTCTGGCCCTCCGTTGAGAGCGCACAGCACGGCCTGCGGGACGAGAACCTGGGCGGCGTGGGGCCGTTCGTCGAGGCGGAGGAGTGCGACTGCACGCGTGAGATCAAGTACCCCGACGCTATTACCGCGGTCACCGGCCGCTGGCTGGAGCAAGACCCCCGTGTCGTGGTGATGGGCGAAGAGGTGTGCAACATGGGCGGCGGCGCCTATGGCGCCACCAAGGGTCTCTACAAGATTTATCCCGGGCGCGTGCGCAACACCCCCATTACCGAAGGCGGGTTCTGCGGGCTGGCCTGCGGCGCAGCCATGAACGGGATGCATCCGGTGGTCGAGTTGATGTTCTCCAGCTTCGGTCTCGTGGCGGCCGATCAGCTCTTCAACCAGATCGGGCAGCTCGGTCACATCTACGGGGGCAACGTCTCCGTGCCGCTGGTCTGTCGCACGCGTGTCGCGGCCGGACTCGGCTACGGCGCGCAGCACAGCATGGACCCCGTGCCGCTGTTCTCGCTCTTCCCGGGCTGGCGGATTGTTGTGCCGACCACGCCTTTCGACTACATCGGCCTGTTCAACGCCGCGATGAAGCTCAAGAGCCCGACGCTGATTGTCGAGCACCACGGATTCTACGGCGACAAAGGCATGATTCCGGAGGGTGCGCCCGATCACACCATCGAGATCGGTAAAGCCAAGATCCTGCGCGAAGGCAAGGATGTCACCGTCCTGGCTTACGGCTGGGGCGTACGCCTGGCCGAGCAGGCTGCCGCGCAGCTTGCCGAAGAGGGCCTTTCCGCCGAAATCCTCGATCTGCGCACGGTGGACGATGCGTCAATGGACTACGAGGCGATCGGGCGGTCGCTCAAGAAGACGGGCGCCCTGATGACGGTCGAGGAGGCCCAGGCCTGCAACGCGATCGGTCCCAAGCTGATCCGTGCCTGCGAGCAGCGCTGGTTCGACTACCTGGACGCGCCCGCCGCCAGCATCAACGCCCTCGATATCCCGCTCCCAGTGTCAAAACGAATGGAGTTGTTGTGCTTGCCGGATGTCGAGCGGACGACGGCTCTGATGAGGAAGGCGGCGAGGAGGGAAGTGTAGGAGAGAATGACGAAGTACCCAAATATCCAAGGGAATCCGAAATACCCAAATCCAAAGATCCATTGGTCCAGCCAGGAGTTCGGGTTTCGTCATTCGTTAGTCTTTGGGTCTTTTGAAGGACAAAGTGGCAATTGTTACCGGCGGGGCGGCGTCTTAACGCACCTGATTGTTCAGAGCAAAGGAGAGTGATTATGCAGCATGAACCTGAGGTTGCAGTCCCCGCGCAGGCGACGCTCGGGGAGGGGGTCAACTGGGATCCGAACCGGCAGTGCCTGTACTGGGTCGATATCCTGGAGAAGGAGTTGCACGTGTACGATCCGGCCGCGGACTCGGATCGCTGTATCAACGTTGGCCAGTATATCGGCGCGGCGGTGCCGACTGCGGCGGGCGATGTGATGCTGGCCCTGCACCATGGGTTTTACCGGCTCGATCTTGAGATGGAGGCCCTGACCCCCGTGTGCGATCCCGAGGCCGATCTGCCCGAGAACCGTTTCAACGACGGCAAGTGCGATCCGGCGGGCCGTTTCTGGGCCGGCACCATGCAGCTCGAAGGCCGGGGCACTACCGGCGCGCTCTATCGCATGGACACGGATCTGTCGGTGCACAAGCAATTGGGCGACGTGGGCATTTCCAACGGCCTGGCCTGGAGTCCGGATCACGCCACGATGTACTACATCGACACGGTGACCAGTGAGGTGGCCGCGTTCGACTACGATCTCGCCGACGGCGCGATCGCGAACCGGCGGGCGGTAATCACCTTTACTGCTGAGATGGGGCACCCCGACGGCATGACCATCGACACGGAGGGCATGTTGTGGGTATGCTTCTTCGGCGGCGGACGTATTGCGCGCTACAATCCCGGCACGGGCGAGGCGCTGGACGAGATCCGCTTTCCGGTCAGCAATGTGTCCAACTGCGTGTTCGGCGGATCCGATCTGGATACGCTCTACGTGTCCACGGCGCGGCTGACTTTGAGCGATGCGCAACTCGCGGAGCAGCCCCTGGCCGGCAGCGTGTTCCGCGTCAAGCCCGGTGTGTGCGGTCTGGCTGCGGTGGCGTTCGGAGGAGTCTAAGGAGAACCGACAATGAACAGCATGAAAGACAAACGGGTGCTGGTTACCGGTGCGGGGATAGGGATCGGGCGTGGAATAGCGTTGGCTTTTGCCGCCGAGGGCGCGGCGGTCGCCGTGCACTATTCGCACAGCGCGACGGGTGCCGAGGCGGTGGTGGCGGAGATAGTCGCCGGCGGCGGCAAAGCCGCGGCGTTCAAGGCCGATTTCAGCGAAGTGCCGACGCTGCAGGCAATGGCCGCGGACGTTGTCGAGTTCCTCGGCGGAGTTGACGTGCTGGTCAACAACGCCGGCATCAGCATGACGCACCCGATCGAAAAAACGACAGTCGAGCAGTTCGACCTGCTGTATGCGGTCAACGTGCGGGCGCCGTACTTTCTGTCGCAGGCACTTCTGCCGGCGCTGGAAGAGAGTCGCGGGGTAATCATCAACATCTCCTCGATCCACGCGTTCGAGGGGTGCCCGCAGCACTCGGTTTACGCGGGCACGCGGGGGGCGATCGTGGCCTTTAGCCGGGAGCTTGCGATCGAGCTGGGCCCCCGCGGCGTGCGTGTGGTCGGCATCGCCCCCGGCGCGATACCCGTGCCGAACCACTTTAAAGGGATGGCCGACGACGAAATCGCCAAGGCGCGGCGGTACTGCGATGAAGGCATACCGTGCGGCTTTGCCGGTACCCCTGCGGACATTGGCAACGTCGCTGTCTTTCTGGCCGGCGAAGGCGCCCGCTACATTCTCGGCCAGACCCTCGTCGTTGATGGCGGCACAACGTCTTGGATGCCGTTCGGCGCGCAGTTCAAAGAGCCTCCCGGCATCATTCTAGGCAAGGGGTATGTACCAGGAGTGTAAGCGATGGACCCGGCGAAGACAGACCTTTTCGATCTGACAGGAAGAGTGGCCCTGGTTACCGGAGGCTCGCGGGGGCTTGGCGCCGCGATGGCGCGCGGCCTGGCCGCGGCAGGCGCGCAGACTTATAGCGTGGCACGATCGGCGCCCGAGCATGGCGACGAGGGCGTGCATGGCGTGCATGCCGACCTGATGATACCGGAGGAGCGGGCCCGGGTCGTGGACGAAGTCGCGCGGGAGGCCGGCCGGATCGATATCCTGGTCCATGCCGCCGGCCAGCAGCACCGGGCGCCCGCCGAAACGTTTCCGATGGACCAATGGCACGCCATCCTCGAGTTGCACGTGGCCACCGCCATGGACCTGTCCCAGCGTGTTGCCAGGGGTATGCTGGAGCGGGGGGCAGGCAAGATTATCCTGGTTTCCAGTGTCCTCGCATTCCAGGGCGGCTACACGGTGTCGGCGTACACGGCGGCCAAGCACGCGATCGGCGGACTCACGCAGGCGCTGGCCAACGAGTGGGCCGGGCGCGGCATCAACGTCAATGCCCTGGCTCCGGGATACTTCGATGCCGGCGTGGGCGAGGCGGTGGTGAAGGACCCCGTGCGCGGTCCGCAGATTCTCGCCCGGATTCCGGCGGGTCGCGCCGGCGAACCCGGGGAGCTGGTTGGCCCTGTGATTTTCCTTGCCAGTCAGGCAAGCAGCTACATGCATGGACAGACCCTGGTTATCGATGGAGGATGGTTGGCACGATGAAGATTGATCTCAGCAACAAGACAGCCATCGTGACCGGCGCGGCCGGCGGAATCGGCAAGGCCATTGCGGACGCGTACGCCGCAAACGGCGCGCGCGTTGTGTATGCGGATATTAATGGCGACGGGGCGGAAGCCGCGGCGGCCCAGTCGTCCTGCACAGCGGTGAAGATGGATGTCTCCGACGAGGCGTCGGTTGGCGAGGCGGTGGCCCGGATCCTGAGCGACTTCGGACGCATCGACATCCTGGTCAACAATGCCGGGATCAATACGATGCGGCATCGCGTCACCATCGAGCAGTTTCCGAAAGAGGAGTGGGACCGCCTGCTGGCCGTCGACTTGACCGGGCTCTACCTGGTCAGCAAGGCCTGTGCCGTACCCATGCTGGAAGAGGGCGCCGGACGGATCATCAACATTGCCTCCGTGGTGGGGCTGGTGCCGCTGCGCCTGCAGTGCGCTTTTGCCGCCGCCAAGGCCGGCGTGGTTAATCTGACCCGTGCCATGGCCATCGAGTTGGGGGGGCGCGGGGTGTTGGTCAACGGCATTGCGCCCGGTTCGATTATGACCGAGGGCACGCGGCAGCTCTTCTATGGCGAGGATGGGCAGTTCAATGCCAAGGTTAAGCAGTTGCTCGATCATATCCCCCTTGGGCGCCCCGGCACGCCGGAAGAGATCGCCTCGGCCGCCCTGTTTCTCGCCGACCCGGAGAACAGCTATACCAACGGGCATATACTTACCGTCGACGGCGGCTGGACCGCCGGCTATACCCGCGAATTCTAACGCATAACGCAAGGAGAAGCACCATGGCCAAGATCACACAATTCAAGGGCTACACCGGCGA
The DNA here is from genome assembly GCA_964429255.1 of uncultured Planctomycetia bacterium. Classification (GTDB taxonomy): domain Bacteria; phylum Planctomycetota; class SZUA-567; order H5-PLA8; family H5-PLA8; genus CAYSBP01. The sequence continues at coordinate 7,091 of CAYSBP010000053.1, read as the reverse complement.
GGACGCCCCGCCTCCCAAGATTCCGAAACCTGAAGTATCGCCTGACCCGATGATCGTGAATGTACAGGACGGGGTCCCCGTCGCGTACCCGAGGTGCCACGGTCTGGGGGTGCGCATCGTGCATCCCGTGAACCCCAAGGCCCCGTCGAAGAACATCGGGCTGGTCCATTTCTATCTGCCGCCGCACACCTTGCTGGAGCCCGGCAGTCACGAGACCGAGGAGACCTACGTTATCCTCGAAGGCGAGGGCACCATGACCTTTGCCAACGGCCAGCGCAAGGTCGCCAAGGGCGACTTCGTCTACCTGCCGCCGTGGTGCATCCACGGCATCGAGAACACCGGCCGTGAGCCCCTTCTCGTCCTCATCTGCACCTCCCCGCCCAATCCCTAAAACAAGGAGACATTATGATGCTGAAGGACAAAGTCGTCATCGTGACGGGAGCCAGCAAGGGGCTGGGGGGTGCGATTGCGAAGGGGTGTGCGGCGCAGGGCGCCAAGGTGGTGCTCGCCGCGCGCAGCGTCGACAAACTGGACGCCGTGAAGGCGGACATCGAGGCGGCGGGCGGCGCGGCGCTGGCCGTGCGGTGCGATGTGGCCGACCTGGCCAATCTGCAGGAGGTGGTCGACAAGACCGTCGAGGCGTTCGGGCGTATCGATGGGCTGGTGAACAACGCGGGCGTGAATTTTGTGAAGCCGTTCCTCCAGACGGACGAACGTGAGTGGGATCACATCATGGACGTGGACCTGAAGGGGTCGTTCTTCCTCAGCCAGTACTGCGCGCGGCAGATGGTCAAGCAGGACCCGAAAGGGGGCTCGATCGTGCAGATCGCGAGCGTACACACGCTCGCCTCACTGCCGGGCGCCGGACCCTACGACGCCGCGAAACGCGGAATGATCGGCTACAGCAAGGCCGCCGCGGTGGAACTGGCAAGGGACAACGTGCGCGTCAACGTGCTGTCGCCCGGCCTCTGCGCGACGGAGATCTGGAAGGATATCGTGAACGCCGCCCCGAGCGAGGAGGCGTGCCGGACGTTCTGGAACGCGAACATCCCGGCCGAGCGCCTGATCGAGCCGGACGAGATCGCGCAGGCCTGCATCTTCCTGCTGAGCAACATGAGCTCCTGCATCACCGGCGTCAACCTGCTGGCCGACTGCGGCATGACCAGCCAGCTCATCAGTAAGGAGCCGTATGAGGCGGAGACGATTGAGGGAAATTGAAAACTGGGATGAGAGCTCTACAAAAATCAGACAAGGGTGCCGGCGGCACCTCGCTGCGTGACATCTCCGTGCCGCGGGCTGTTCCGGGCGAGGTGGTGATTCGGGTGCGGGCGGCGGCGGTGTGTGCGTCGGATATCCATATCTACCATGACGAGTTTCCGTGTGCGTTGCCGGTAGTGCTGGGGCACGAGTTTACCGGGACGGTGCACGAGCTCGGCGAGGGAGTCACAAACGTGGCGCCCGGGGACGCGGTGGTGGCGGTTAACAACCCGGATGCGTGCGGAGTATGCCCGGCCTGCCGCGACGGGTATCCGAATATCTGCCCCGAGAAACGCGCCATTGGATTCAATCGCGACGGCTGCTTCGCCGATTACGTGCAGGTGCCGGCCTCGCTGCTGCACAAGGTGCCGGACGGCGTGCCGCCCGTCGCGGCGGCATTGTGCGAGCCACTGGCGGTGTCGGTCCATGCGGTCGAGGATCGCTGCGGCATCCGCAAGGGCGACACGGTCGTGGTGCTGGGACCCGGCGCGATCGGCCTGCTCGAAGCGCAGGTGGCGCGGGCCGAGGGCGCCGCGCGCGTGATCGTGGCCGGGACCGATGCCGATGTGGAGCTGCGCCTGGCACGCGCGGCGGAACTGGGTTTCGAGGTGTCCAACGTGCAGCGGGAAGACCTGGAAGCGCGCGTTATGGAGCTCACGCGCGGCTATGGCGCCGACGTGGTCATTGAGGCATCCGGCGCGCCGCCGGCGATTATCACCGCCATCAAGCTTCTACGCCGCGGCGGACGCCTGTGCGTCTCGGGAATCACCGGCCGCAAAGAGATCTCCGTGCCTTGGGATATGCTGGTCTCCAAGGCCGCGTCGGTCATCTTCGCCTACAGCTCGCGTCCGCGCAACTGGGAGACGGGCCTGCGCTACCTGGCCGAAGGCAAGGTGGTCACGGAACCGCTCGTGACGCACCGTTTCAAACTTGAGCAATGGCAGGCGGCCTTCACGCTGATGGAAAAGGCTGGATGCATACGGGCGGTGTTGGAAATGTAGGAAATCGAGAAAGGAAGGTCGAAAATGAAACCCATCACGTGGAAGACAGACGGCAATGAACTGACAATTCTCGCTGAACGCGGGCGCGTGTTGCAGGTCTCGGTTCAGGGCGAGCAAGCCTTCTGGGTCAACCCCGAATGGACCGGCAACTGGAATGTGGGCGGCGATCGCCTTTGGGTCAGCCCGGAGATCGATTGGAACTGGAAGAAGACGGATCGAGTGGATTTTGCCCAGTATGACGTGCCCCAGGCGCTTGACTCGGACCACTGGACGCTTGCCGGCACAACCCGACGGTCCTGTATGCTGCGTAAACAGCAGACGATTCGTCACCAGCAGCGAAAGCGATTCGTCCGGTATGAGATCACGCGCGAGATCGAGCATCTCACAGAGCTGGAAACTGAGGGGTTTGACAAGGCGCTGGCCTATCAGACCACGAACCGCCTGACCCTTTTGGATGGCACGCCGGGGCAAGCCATGGATCTATGGGGGTTGGTCCAGCTACCGCCCGGCGGATCCATGCTGATCCCGGTACGACAGAAGTCCGAATTGCGGAACTACTTTGCTCCCATCCCCAAGCGCATGTTCACGGATAAAGATGGGCTGCTTGAGTTGATCATTACGGGGCAGACCCAGTACAAGGTCGGTGTTCCCCCCTCGCGTACTGTGGGTCCGATTGCGTATGCGCGTCCCGTGAGGGGGGGGTGGCTGGTCGTCTATCGGCATGTCAGTCCGCAGTTCTGGCGCCCCTACGTGGATGTTCCCATCAGCGATCCGCGAAGCCAGGGCGATGCCGTCCAAGTCTATAACGATGGCGGAGAATTCGGCGGCTTCGGTGAGCTTGAGTACCACAGCCCAGGCATCCGTTTCGGGAAAGGTGAGCAGGTTCTGGAAGACCGGATTCTCACGATCGTCGGGAGGGTATCAAAGACACGCTGGCCTGCCTGTAAGAAACGCTGGATTAATTGTTAACGATATGAATGACCGTGATATCAAGCAGGTGTTCGCCACCCATGTTCCCGCCTGGGTATCGCCTGGCGACCGGGTGCTGCTGGTCGTACCGGACACGACGCGGACGGCGCCGATGGCGCGGTTGCTGGGCTTGCTGCTGCCCGTGCTGCATGACGCCGGTGCAAAGACAACCATACTCGTCGCGCTGGGTACCCACCCTCCTCTACCCGATGCGGTGTTGCGTGAGCATCTGGGAGCGGCTGCGTTCGCGGACGGGGTGCGCGTGCTGAATCATGCCTGGAACGATCCGGATGCCGTGTTCTCGGTCGGGTCGCTGTCGGCGGATGAGGTGGGAGAGCTCAGCGGTGGCCTGCTTGCCGAGGCGGTCGATCTGCGGGTGAACAAGGCGATCCGTGATGCGGATGGCATGCTCTTCCTGCACCCGGTGTTCCCGCACGAGCTGGTCGGCTTCTCGGGGGGCAGTAAGTATCTATTCCCGGGTATTTCGGGTCCGGAGATGATCGACATCGTGCACTGGCTGGGTGCACTCTGCACCAGCGGCAAGGTGATCGGCAAAATCGACACTCCGAGCCGTCGCGTGCTGGATGGTGCGGCCGCCAAGATGCCGTTGCCGATGCACGGACTGTCCTTTGTCTATCATCGTGGAGAGGTGATCGCCATGGAGGGCGGCGAGCTGCGTGAGGCGTGGCGGCGTGCGGCGGCCATCTCGCAGCAGGCGCACGTCACCTTCAAGCCGCGCCGCTACCGCAAGCTGCTGGCCTGCTGCCCGTCGATGTACCCCGACCTCTGGACCGGCGGCAAGTGCGTCTACAAGTGCGAGCCGGTGGTCGAGGACGGCGGCGAGCTGATCGTCTACGCCCCGCATGTGACCACGTTCTCCGAAACCCACGAGGCCAACATCAAGGCCCTGGGCTACCACGTACGCGACTACTTCCTGGCGCACATGGACCGCTACGCCCACCTCCCGCGTGCCGTCATGGCCTACTGCACGATCGTCAAGGGCGACGGCGCCTATGCGAACGGCGTCGAGCATCCCCGCATCAACGTCTCGTTCGCCTCCGGCATCCCGCGCGAGGCCTGCGAAACCGCCGGCATCGGCTACGTCGATCCCGCCACGATCAATCCCCGGGAATGGATGAACCGCGAGGCGGAAGGCATCCTGTATGTGGAGCACGCGGGGGAGATGTTGTGGAGATTGAAAATTGAGTATTGAATATTGGGGACGACTCAACACGCTCCAATATTCAATTGTCATTGGGGGGATTATGAGTAGTGAACTGTCAGAGCGTGTGGCACTCGTCACTGGTGGGGCGCAGGGAATCGGGCGCGCGATCTGTGAAGTGTTGGCGGGTAATGGGGCGACGGTGGTGGTGGCCGACATGAACATGGACGGCGCCATGGCAACGGCGCGTGCCATCAATGACCGGGGCGGCCAGGCTGTGGCGGCTGAGGTGGATGTGGCGGACGAGGCGTCGGTCAAGAATCTGTACGCGTGGGTGCTGGGCGTCGCGAAGCGGGTCGACATCCTGGTCAACAACGCCGGGATTTGCCGCATGATTCCCATCCTCGACATCGAAGTGGCGGAGTGGGACCGGATCATGGCCGTGAACCTGCGCGGGACGTTCCTGATGAGCCGCGAGGCATTCCGGGTCATGAAAGAACAGGGTAGCGGCAAGGTTATCAGCATTGCGTCCGCGGCAGCCAAGATCGGCGGACTGGCCGCGGGGGCGCACTACTCGGCATCCAAGGCGGGCGTGATCTGCTTCACCAAGTCGCTGGCCCTGCAGGCGGCGCCCTACAAGATCAACGTCAACGCCGTCTGCCCCGGCCCCGCGGCCACGGAGATGACCGCTGCCTGGGGCCATGAGACCAACGAGGCCTTCGCCGCGAAGATCCCCTGGCAGGAGTACGGCCGCCCCGAGGATGTGGCCGAAGCCGTCGCCTTCCTGGCCTCGGACAAAGCCCGCTACATCACGGGCGAGATACTGGATGTGAATGGCGGATTAGTGATGGACTAGGAGGAGACAAACTATGACACAGCATCAGCCAGTACCGGATAGGTTCAAGGGAACCGTAACGATTGTGACCGGGGGATCCAACGGGATCGGTCGGTCGGTGATGGAGGAGATCTGTAAGGAGGGCGGAACGGTCGTGTTCACCGGCATCACCGATGCCGGCGAGTCTACGGCCGCTGAGCTCAAGGAGCAGGGCGGCGACGTTTTGTTCCTGCGCGGGGATATGGAGGAGGAGGCGTTCTGCAAGGAGATCGTCGACGTGACGGTCGAGACGTACGGCAAGGTTAACTACCTGTTCAACAACGCCTACTCGTTCACGGCCAGGGCGCTGGATGCGACGGAGGAGGACTGGAAGCGGTCGTTCTTCGTGGGACCGGTCGGCTATGCGCGCATGATCCAGAACGTGGCGCCGCACATGAAAGCGATTGGCGGCGGCGCGGTGGTCAACGACAGCAGCATCTCCGGGTTCATCGCGCAGAAGGAGCGCTGGACCTACAACATGTCCAAGGGCGCCGTCAACCAGCTCACCAAGTGCGCGGCACTCGACCTCGCGCCGTGGGGCATCCGCGTCAACAGCATCAGCCCCGGCTGGATCTGGACCCGCGAAGTATACAAGGCCGCCGACATGGACGGCGGCGGACGCGAGAAGTGGGACCCGATCTGGGGCAAATACCACATGCTGCGCCGCTGCGGTGAAGCGATCGAGGTGGCGCGTCCGGTTCTCTTCCTGCTCAGCGACGATGCCTCCTTCATCACCGGCACCGACCTGCCGGTCGACGGCGGCTACCAGAGTATGGGGCCGGAAGGACTGGGCGAGACGGCCGTTATTGCGGGGAGTAAGTAGTCAGGAGGCAGTACAGGTCGGGCTGCGCACGCCCTGCAGCGGACGAAGAGATACGTGATTTGACCGCAGCGGGTGCGCAGCCCCCGCTGTACAGGCTTGCAGGAGGGATCGAATGGACCAGTCAATCATCGACACACACGTCCACATCTGGGATATCGAGCGGATCCATTATCCATGGCTTGTGGATGTTCCACCGTTGAACCGGTTGTTTACGATCGAGGACTATCGTGCGGCGACGCAGAACTTCGACATCGAGAAGATGGTGTTTGTGCAATGCGAGGCGGACTTCGCGCAGTATCGCGACGAGGTCGATTTTGTCAGCGCGGTGGCACGCGAGCAGGAGCCGCGCATCAGGGGTATCGTCGCCTGGGCGCCGCTGGAGAAGGGCGAGGCGGCACGCGAAGATCTCGAGTGGCTCAAGCAGAATCCGCTCGTCAAGGGCGTACGCCGCATCATCCAGTTCGAGCCCGACCTGGAATTCTGCCTGCGTCCGGATTTCGTCGCCGGCGTTCGCCTGCTGGCGGAGTACGGCTTGACGTTCGATATCTGTATCGACTGGCGGCACTGCGAGAGCACGATCAGGTTTGTCGAGCAGCTCCCGGAGGTCCCGATGATCCTCGACCATATCGGCAAGCCCAATATCGTGGGCGGGCAGCTCGATCCCTGGCGCGATCAGCTTCAGCGCCTGGCCGGTTTCCCGAATGTCTGCTGCAAGTTCTCCTCCCTGGCCACGGAAGCCGACAAGAAGAAGTGGACCCTCGATGACCTGCGTCCGTACGTCGACCACATCATCGACTGCTTCGGCTTCGACCGTCTCATCTTCGGCGGCGACTGGCCGGTCGTCACCCTGGCTGCCTCCTACGACAGAGCGCTCGAAACCATGCAAGCCCTGCTCGAGGGGGCATCCCCCGGAGACCTCGCCAAACTCTACCACGACAACGCGGCGCGATTCTACGGGGTGTGAGGGAGGGGGGGGGGGATGACGAATGACGAAATACCCACGGC
>CAYSBP010000052.1:10726-16155 GCA_964429255.1 uncultured Planctomycetia bacterium | reverse complement strand
TCATCCGAATTGCCCTTCAGCTCCGGCGCGTACATCGCGCTGGCCCGCGTCGGCAGCGCGCTGAACTGACCCGGAATCTCGGCGCGCAGACGGTACGCGACGCTGTGCTTGCCCCGCGCCATCGCCCGCACGAAGAAGCAGACCCGCTCGTCGCGGAACTCGACGTAGGCATGCATCGCGTTGTTCGTGTAGCCGCTGCGCACGTCCACCGGCTCGAACCCCGCCGCCTTCATGTCCTCGAAAATGATGTACTCGTAGTCGTTCTTGCTCTCGATCTCCAACTCCACCTCGACGAGCTGCCCGCTCTTCAGTTCGGCCAGATTCTTCAGCTCCGTCCGCTCGTACTTCTCTTCCTTCTGCGCCACCACCTGCCCGTCGGCGCCGGCCACCTTGCCGGTCTTGTCCACGCGGTCGAGACGGTAGTACTTGCGGTCCACCTTGATCTCCAACCCGGCGCGCTTGATGTCGTCTTCCAGCGTGAAGTTGGTGACGTAGGCGTTGAAATAGAGCGGCCCCTTACCCTTGCGGCGGAACTCGATCTTGTGTTCGCCGGCCGGCACGTTCGCGCCGGTGAGGACGAACGCATTGTCGAAGGTGAAGAGGTTCGACGCGTTGATCTCGACCTCCTTCTGTTTCTTCCCGTCGAGCAACACTTCCAGCGTCATCTCGGGCTTGTCTTCGCCGCTGGCCTTGAGGAAGTCCGCGAAGGCCTCGATGCAGATCGCCGTGTCGCGCGTGCTCTTCCAGTACGTGGAATGCTTGCGGTTGTTGAGGAGGTACTTCACCAGCCGCGGCGCCTTTTCGCCCTTCGGGTCGACGTCGGCCAGCAGCTTCAGGTAGTAGGCCTGCGCCTCGTACTCGCTCCCGTACCAGTACCACCAGTGGTTGTCCTCGGGCAGCTTCAGGTAGGCCGTCTCGTTCTCGGCGTCCTGCACCAGGAACTGATCGATGTTCTGGATCAGCATGTCGCGCTCTTTGACGTGCTTCTGCCGGTGCAGCGCCAACCCGAACATGGCCTTGGCATAGACGGCCAATTCGTTCCGATCACGATAGAGGAACTTGCGCATGTCGCCGTCCTCTTCCTTCGCATCCGCCAGTACCATGTAGACAAACGCGTCCAGATTGTCCGCGAACGCCTTCCAAGGGTTCTTCTTTTCCTTCGCGTTCTTGATCTGTCGGATCTGCTCGTCCTGATAGCGCTTCAACCACTCGACGCCTCGCTTGAGCACCCCGTCCGGAATCTGGACGTCATTGGCCCGCGCGATCTGGAAGCCGTGGACGACGTAGGCCGTGGTGTGCGGGTAGGACTGCTCGCCGTAGCCGCTGAACCAGCCCCAGCCACCGTCGGAGAGCTGCATGTTGGTCAGACGCGTGACGCCGCTGACGACCATCTCGGCGACCTCGCCTTCGTCGAAGACCGGATTGCGCGCGTAACGCTTCCACTGCTTGGCACGCTCGACGTCATTCCCGATCTCCTGCGCGTTCAGGTTGGTGAGCTTCTCGCGGATCTCCTTCAGCCTGACGCCTGAGTGAAGCAGGACTTTCTGTGTGATGACCGTCGGCAGGAATCGGCTCAGCGTCTGCTCGGTGCAGCCGTACGGGTATTCGCAGAGGTACGGCAGCGCGTCGACCATCGCGCCGGCCAGCGTCGGCGAGTAACGCACTTCAAGGCGGCTGGCTTCCGGGCGCCGCTCCTGCGGCACATGGAAGGTCACGAACGCGCTGTCCTTCTCCGGGCGCAGCGTGCCGGCGAACGAGTCGGTCTTCAACATGCCGTGCACGTAGACGGGGAACCGCTGCTCCATCGCGTCGGACTCTTCGTCGGTGAGCGCCTTCATGCGCACGATGGCTTCGCCTTCGCAGGCGACCTTGACGCGCCAGTCGACGCGCTTCTCGCCCTTCGGTTCAATCTCGATCTCGCGCGTGATCTCGCCCGGAACGAACGGCGTCAGGCACGGGCCGTCGAGTTCCAGCGAGACCTTCACCTTCTTGGCCGTCTTGAGGTAGTTGTGGACGTTGGCGCTTAAAACCACTTCGTCCTTCTGCACGAAGAAGCGCGGCGCCTGCAGGCGGACGATCAGGTTCTTGGTGGTGAGGATCTCGGTCTCGGCCTGGCCGACGCGTGTGCCACCGCCCATCGCCCAGACTCTGACCTTCCACGTGGTGAGGTTCTCCGGCATCTTCAGTTCGACCTCGGCCGTACCGTCGAGCGCCGTCTTCAGGCTGCCCTTCCAGAAGGCTGTGTCGGCGAACTGCGTGCGAACGGTGGGCTGAACCATCGGTTCCGCGGCGGGTTCACCGGCGGGTTCGGCCGGAGCGGCCTCCGCCCGATCGGCGGCGGATTCTAACTTGTCTTCGCGCGTCATGGCAGGTGCCGCGGATTTCATGGCCATCGGTCTCATCGCGCCTCTGTTGCGGCGTTCGCCAAAACCGCCAACCCCCAAGGACTCGGCTTCTCCCCTCTCATCTTCGCCATTCTGATCCGCCACCAGGTGCCCGAATGCACCCAGGAATCCCATCTGGGTTTCCTTCGCCTTGGCGACGTGCCGCCCGGCGCGGAAGACACTGGCCTCGACGTTCGAACGGTGCTGCCGGCGCCACTTCCAGAAGAACTCCTTGATCTCGGGCACGTTCGAACCGCCCGAGATATACTCGACCGCCTTGTCGTAGACGCTGACCACCGCCGACCCGCTGTACGGCTCGCCGTTCAGCTCGGTCACTTTCAGCTTCACCTTCGCCGGTGCGCCGGGCAGATACTCCTTCGCCGACGGCACGACGGAGACCTGCAGCACACGCTCCTCCGGCGGGACGATGATCTCCTTCGACTCGCTGAAGACCTTGCCGCCGGCGACCGTGAGCGCCTCGACGAAGAAGTTCGGCATGTCCTTCTTGGTGATCTCGATGGCCTCCAGCACGCTCTTACCCTTCAACCGCAGCACCTTGGGCGCAAGGTAAACGCCGTTGGCGGGGCGCAGGAAGAGCAGCACCGCCGCGCCGGCGCGGTTCGTGTTGATCTGCAGGTTCACCTGTTCCTTCGGGTTGTACTCGCGTCGGTCGGGGATCAGTTCCAGGTCGTTGAAGCGGAAGCCCGAACCGTCGAAGCCTTCACCCGTGACCGTGAAGACGTATCCGCCTTCCATCTCGTGGCCCTTGGCATCCTTCAGCCGGTAGCTGAGCCGGTACTGCCCGGGCTCGCCGGCCTTGAGTTGCTGCGCACCGCGGCCTTCCGGGTTGGTGTCCAGCGCCCACTTCTCGATCTCGGTTTCGGTGGGTATCTGTTTCGCGTCATAGGTGATCTTGAAAAGCCGCAGCGCCCCGGAGCCCTGCACCGGTTTCTGATCGAGCGTCTGCGCCTGGAACTCGGCACGAATCGCGTCGCCGACCTTGTAGTAGCCGCGGTCGACCCAGGCGTAGATCCGGAACGGCTTGCGCGCGACGAGCACCTGGCCCGAGCCGACGATCGTGCGGCGCGACTGGTCCGTCACTTCCGCGGTGATCTCGTAGCGGTGATCGGAATCGCCGTGCATCGCCTTGGCCAGCGCGGTGTCGATCTCGATCTTCATCGTGCCGTCCGCGCCGATGGCGCCTTCGGCCTCGGCGACCAGTTCGGGCGGCTGCTGGCGCTGGCCCCACCACCACGGGTACGGCCGGAAGCAGCCCCACTCCTTGAAGCCCGGATACCAGACGTAATCGTAGGCGAACCACCAGTAACCGCGGCCGTAGAACCAATCCCAGTACGCGATCGGGTACCAGTTGGCCGTCTGGTTAAAGCGCTGGATCTTGTACTTGAGCTTCGCCTCGGTCACCGGCGCGCCGAAGTAGTATTTCGCCTGGATGGTGGCGGCGATCTTCTCGCCGAGCATCACCGGTTCCTTCGGCGCTTCGATCTTCACTTCGAACTCGGGCTTCTTGTACTCCTCGATGCGGAACGGGTTGCCGCCCCAGCCGGGGACCTGGAGCGAGTGGACGCCCAGCGTCGCGTCCTTGGGGATGACGAATTCGCCGTCGAAGCCGCCGAACTCGTCGGCCTGACGTCCCTGCGTCTGCGCCTTCTCGCCCTTCGGATTCCAGAGCTCGACCGAGAAGTTCTGTCCGGCGAACGGCGATGCGCCGTCGATCGGTTGATCGTACTGCGCCTTGCCGGCCCAGACTTTGTACTTCACCGTCTGGCCCGGCCGATAGACGGGCCGGTCAGTAATGATGTAGGCCTTGTTGGCATGGTACTGCTGATCATGCCACTGGCCGCGCCAGATGTGCGTCCAGCCGAGGAACGCCAGAGAACCGTCCTTGGTTGTGGCGGTGGCCAGATATTGGTAGTGCTGATTCGGATCCGACTGCTGGACGTACTGTCCGTCGGCGTCGGTCACCCCGTTCTGTTCGTTGATCTTCATCTCGTACTTCCGGCCATTGCCTGTCCTATGTTGGCGGTAACCGAAGAGCTGGAGATCGGCGCCCGCGATCGGCTGACCTGTGACGGCGTTCGCGACGTAATAGAAGGTTTGCCCGTTCAGCGGCTTCTTGACGATCACGGTGTCGGCGACCCAGACGACGATGCGGGTGGCGTTGCCGTTCTCCATCTGCGCGGTCAGCAGATACGCGCCGGCCTTCTGCAGCGGGGCGGCCACCTGGATGCGCCGGTCGAAGTGCCCCTCGCGCGGCTTGAGCTCCAGATCCCACGCCGCGACCTGCCTGCCGACGTACTGCTGGCGTCCGCGCTCGACCAGGCCGTAGCCGATCTCGCCCAGGTCCACGCGCTGCCAGTCGAGCTGCTGCGGGGCGGATTTGATGTAGGCCTTCAAGTCGGCGAGCAGTTTCGCGACGTCGATCTCATGCGCCGTGAAGCGGACCTTGTTGCCGTTGCGGAAGCGGAACGGAACGACGGGCCCCTTGCCGGAGGGCTGCGTCGTTGCTGTTTCGAAAACGCCCCAGTTGCCCAGAATCTGCTCCACACGGTCCATCCGCCCGCCTTTCTTCCAGTAATCGGCGGCCTTGTCGTACTGCTGGCGGTCTTCGAAGATCTGGCCGAGCGTGTGGAGGGCATGGGTGGAGTTGAACTCGGTCGCGAGGCGCTGGTAGATCTTGATGAAGTTGAATTCGTCGGGCAGCGCAAAGCGGCGCACACCGCAGGCCAGCCGCGCGATCGACTCGTTCTCGCCCAGCGTCTTGACCGCGAACGGGCCGCTTTCGTCCTTCTTGTCTTCGTCGTCGCCGGCATCGCGCCACCAACGGCCGTAGTAGGCCATCGTCTGGACATCGAATTGCCCGCGGAGGAAGTCGGCAAAGCATTGGAGCACAGCGGATTCGTTGCCCGGAATGGCCTCTTGCGCCTGCATCAGCAGCCATCGCCAGCGTTCGCCATCGCTGGCCGCGGCTTCCCAACTCTTGGGCAATGAATGGAAGACCGGCGTGCCGTCGGGCTTGGCCGGCGC
>CAYSBP010000052.1:0-10626 GCA_964429255.1 uncultured Planctomycetia bacterium | reverse complement strand
CCGCGCTGCTCGCCGCGGTAGTCGTAGCCCTTCTCGTGGTCGGGCAGGACCTTCAGGTCGGTCAGGTCCTGAAGGCGCCAGGCGCCGTCGTGACTGGAAAGCATGGATGCGGCGAACTGCCAGTAGAAGTTGTACGCCGCGTTGCGATCGGCTTCCTTCTGCACCAACGGGAGGCACTGCTGATAGAGTTGCAGCGAACGCGCGCGATCGCGGGGAAATGACGTGGCGTACTCGCCGCCGCCGCGGTGGTGTCCGCGTTCGAACTTGCCCGCGACGATGAAGCCGTCATGCTGCGTCTGCGCGTAGCACTGCCCGGCGGCGAAGAGCACCCGCCAATCGTCCGCATGCGCGGCAATGGTCTTCTCCCACAGGTCGTCCAGCTCATGGACGCGTCCGAGTTGATTGAGGCATTGGGTCGCGCTGTGGACGTCGGTGGCCGCGGCAGCGCCGTTGTTCTTCGCGTCTAGGCAGAGCTTCTGGAAGATATCGTAGGCATCCTTCCAGTTGCCGTCGCGCATCAGCTTGGTGGCCTTGGCGCGCTGGGACGCAGGGTCCTCTTCTCCCGCCGAGGCCGTCAACGCCATGCACAACGTCAGACCGATCGCCAGAATCGCATACCGCATGATGCTCTCCTCCCGAGGGCGGGGCCGCCAGAAAAGAACGTCCTTTCAGACGCGCGCAAGTATACGCGGTTTCGGGGAAAAGGGCATCCGCCACGGACGCACCAGATCGGGAGGGCGAGTGTTTCGAAATAGTTCCCAGTCTTCAGACCTGAGTTTGGTGCTTCCACGCACGGGCTACTGCGCGGAGAGGGCTTCCCTGCGCTGCCGGGCCGCCGCGAGCTTGGCGGCGGCCTCCTGATCGCAGAAATCCTTGAGCAGTTTACGGTCCGGTACCGAGGCGTTGATGAATTTCACGCCCAGTTCTGGCTTGCCGACATCGGCAGAGTCTGAGATGCGGACGATCTGACATTCGCCGGTCAGGCTGGCCAGTAGCGGCAGGCTGGGGAAACGGATTCGCAAAACGAAGTTGCTCAACGGAAGGACGTTCTTCTCAAGTGCGATGTCCACGAGCAGCGCGCCGCCGACACCGATGTTGCGTGCCGTGGCGTGGCCGGAATCGAAGAGGGTGCCGTTGTCGAGTACGACCTCGATCTGGCAGGGTGTGTTCAATTCGTTTCGGCCATACTCTCGTTTGAACGGTCTGCGAATGGTCGTGAAATCGTAGCCCATCAGCTCGGCGGTCTGGAAAACCTGTCCGCGGGTGGTTTCGCTGGCGGAGTACTTCGGATCGCGGTTGAGGATTTTGGTGACGGTCGTTCTTGACAAACCCAGCGCATCGGCAATGGATTGCTGGCTGACCCCCATGGCACCCACTCCTTGAAATCCGGCCGAACACGCCCACTCCAAAAACTATGCACAGAGTGTACTAAGTCTGCAACTCACGTCAAGGCGCTATGTTGACCTGCACTATGATCCTTGTGCCTTGACCGAAAATGCGATGTGCCAACACGTGCTGCCCATGCTCAGCGCATGGTGCAACCACGTCCATCAGCGACCGAATGTCCAGATGATGTTGGCGAGGACCAACAGAAGTATTCTTCGGAAACCACCGCGGTCAAGGCGCTGGAGCAGCCATTCCCGCCGTCAGTTGCAGGCTCTGGTTTACGACCATCCACTGGGTTTCCAGGTCGGAGGCCTGCGTTGGCCAGCGACCCAGTACGCAAAGCTCGCCGCTTCCGCTGGGCCTGGAGAGCACCCAACCCGACCAGGCCACGCCTTCCTTCTGGAACGTGAACCGATGGCCCGACGCATCCCCGCCCGCCAGTTGAGCCGCGTACGGTTCCGATCTCAGGCCCTGCTCGCCTGTTCGCATGTTTTCGAGCACCTGGGCCACGAAGACGCCTTTGGAGGTGGCCGCGCGGATGAGTGTCACCTGCCCGTAGAAACCGTTTTCGCTGTGGAGCCGCACGAGCTGCAGTTCGGGCGCCTGGACGGCCGGCGTATGGATCTCCCAGTCTGCTGGATACTGGAACGCGAACGTCTCTCCTGCGTGGTTCTTCCAGGCCACCGCGCCGGGGACGGTCAGGGCTGGAGGTTCCGGCCTGGCCATCCGGCTGTGCGTCGGGCAGCCCGTGAGAAGCCCGGCAAGAACGAAGCTGAGTAGCGCCACGCAGACGTTTCTGATCCCGGGCGCCGCGCGCCGGGTAAGAGACCTCCAAGGTACGGCATTCAGACACCGCATCAACGGTCTAGTCATGCCCCCATCATGCCGCGTCTTAACGCGCTGTACAGCGCCTGCGAGGCCTAAATCAGTAGGACTCCCCCCCGCGCCGGCTACCCATTACCCACAAGTTCCCGAAGCTCCCCCTTTCCTCGTAGGAAAGGGGGTGCCATTCAGGGCTTCGCATGTACGAGGATGCACCCCTGGACCACCGGGTGCATGCGTTTGGTGTTGTCACCATCAAGCAGACTGAATACGCTGAGGTAGCGCCTGACTGCGACACATGAGCACATGAGATGGTGCGGGAGAAGTGCCTATGAACCTCTTGGTCATCGTACTGGGTTCCGCCGCGATCGTCGGCGTGGCCTACTGGTTGTACGGCGGACTGCTGGTGCGGCTGCTGAAACTGGATCCGAACGCCAAGACACCGGCCGTCGAGTTGCGCGATGACACGGACTACGTGCCGATCATGTACGTCATGAGCGTCTGGGCGCTGGTGCTGATCGCCAAGGAAAAGTTGTATACGGCGGAAGGCTTCAAGCTGACGGCCGACCCGGTGCCGTGGGTGGCCCTGGTCCTGATCGGCCTGGCGGGCCTGATGCTGATGGAAGGGATCCTCGCGCTGAGCAAGGGTCCCAGCACGCCGCCGAGTGTGGGCGCCGTCCCCGCGCCGGCGGAGCGAACGGGGCTGCGCGCTCCGATGGCCTGAGGCTTCACGATTCTCCCGAAAGGAGCGGCAATGTCGCCCGAAACACCCTTTGCCATGACCCCGCACCTGGAATCCCTGCTGGCCCGCCGGGAACTGCAGCCCGATGCGGCGCGCGAAGTGATGGAGGCCATCATGGCCGGACGCGTGGGGCCCGCCAGCATGGCCGGTTTCCTCACCGCGCTTCGCGCCAAGGGCGAGACCGAGAACGAGATCGCCGCTTTCGCCACGGTCCTCCGCGAGAAGGCCGTCCGCGTCCATGCGCCTCCCGGAACGCTCGACACCTGCGGCACGGGCGGCGACCGCAGTGACACCTTCAACATCTCCACTGCCGTGGCCCTGGTCGCTGCCGGCATGGGTGTCCCCGTCGCAAAGCATGGCAACCGGTCCGTTTCGAGCCGCTCGGGATCGGCCGACGTGCTGAAGACTCTCGGCGTCAATATCGAAGCGCCGGTGCCGGTCCTGGAACGCTGCCTGCGCGAGGTCGGCCTGGCCTTTCTCTTTGCCCCTGCGCACCACCCGGGACTCAAGCACGCCGCGCCCGTGCGCCGCGAGATGGGCATCCGCACCGTCTTCAACCTGCTGGGTCCACTGGCCAACCCGGCCCTGGCGCAGCGGCAACTGCTGGGCGTCTTCGATCCGCAGTGGTGCGAAATCTTTGCGCGGGTGCTCAAACGCCTGGGCAGCGAAGCGGCGATCGTCGCCTGCGGCATCGGCCCCGGCGGGCGCGCCTGCCTGGACGAAGTCTCCACCTGGGGGCCGACGATCATCGCCCGGCTGCAGCGCGGCGCGATCCTGCGCGAGACGGTGGACCCGCTGGCCTTCGGCATCCAGCCGCCGGCGCCGGACGCGCTCAGCGTCGACGGCCCCGAGGCGAGCGCCCGCATGGTGCGCGCCGTCCTGGACGGCGCCCAAGGCCCGGCACGCGAGATCGTCTGCCTCAACGCCGCCGCCGCCGCCCTGGTCGCCGGCCAGGCCGGCGACTGGAAAGAGGGACTGGTCTGTGCCGCCCGATCGATCGACCAAGGCCGGGCACGCGAAGTCCTGCGGAGACTGGTCGAGGAGAGCAACCGGGTCGAGTGACTTAGCTGAAGGGCCCTCCACCTGTGTGGGGAGAGGGTCTTTCGGGTTGCCCTTCCCCACGGGGGGAGAGGGCATGTCAGGGAGGTGGCACATTCCCGACATGGCTCGCGAAAAGCTCCCCCTCGGACCGTACAAACGCTTCGGCCTCCTCGGCGGATCCTTCAACCCGATCCACGTCGGGCACCTCTCCATCGCCCAGCAGATCCGTTCCGCGCTGAAACTGGAGCGCGTCTTTCTGGTGCCCGCGTCCGTCTCGCCGCTCAAGCAGTCCGACCCCACCATGGCCTCGCCGCTGGACCGGATCGAGATGTGCCGGCTGGCCATCCGCAATCTGGTGGGCCTGGACGTTTCCGCGATGGAACTTCGTCGCGGTGGCATCTCGTACACCGTCGATACCGCCCGTGAACTGCGCGGCGCCTATGGGAAGGACGCCGAGATCCGTTTCATCATCGGCTCCGACGCGCTCGCCGAACTGCCGCTCTGGTACGAGGCGGCCGAACTGGTGCGCCTCGCCGACTTCGCTATCGCCGACCGGCGCGAGGAACCGATCAACGACCTGCGCTGGGACGAACTCCGCAGGAAGCTGGGCGACGAGGCCGAGGAGAAACTGCGACGGAGCGTCGTGCGCATCGAACGCATCGACGTCTCCTCGACGCTGATCCGCCAGCTCCTCCGCGCCGGCGAAAAGATCCCAGGCTACCTGCGCAAGGACGTGGAGCAGTACATCCGCACCAAGGGCCTCTACGGTGCGCCGCCGGAACCGACGCAAGGCTCTCGGATCGTCGTACCGTGAGCGGGATGATGGTTGGCTCGGATTTTGGGAAGGCTCGGAGAGGTTGAGGGGTTCTGTGGCTTCCGCCTTCGCCAACATCGGCTTCCGCCTTCGCGATACGGCCGCTACGGCGAGACAAGTCGGCGGACAAGCTGTGGCTCTGTGGCTCTGCCGTTCTGTGGCTCTGAGGCTCGATTGATGCGCATCGCCCTTGATGTCTCCAGCGCCGTCCGTCCGGAAGCCACCGGCGTCGCGGTCTACATCCGCCAACTGGTGGTGGCGCTGGCGGAGGTATCGTTGGATAGTCCCTCTCCCCGCCCCCCTCGACTTCGCTCGGGGCCCGCAACGGCACTCCCACGGGACGACTTTACGCTGGTCCACCGCCTCTCACGCATCCGGCACCGCGCCCACTTCGTGAAGCCGCCCGCGCCTCACTTTCGCGCCAAGCTGATGGCGGAAGGCTGGCATCCATTCTGGGGCCGCCAGGTCGATCTCTTCCACGGCCTAGACGCCCGCCTGCCCGGTCCGTGGATGAAGGCCAAACTCGTCGTCACGATCCACGACGTCTTCTCGGCGCTGCAATCCGAAGGCTTCGCGACGGCGGAGTTTCGAGCGCTGAAGGCCGCCCGCTACCGCGATCTGATCGACCGCGCCGACCGGATCGTGGTGGTCAGCGAGGCTTCGAAGCGCGACGTGGTGGAGACGCTCAATCCCGATCCGGCGAAACTGCGCGTGATTCACGAGGCGGCTGGCGAGGCGTTCGGCCCGCAGGGCGAGGACGCGGTGCGGCGCGTCCGCGCGCGTCACGGCCTGGAACGGCCGTATCTGCTCTATGTGGGCAGCATCAACAAGCGCAAGAACGTGCCGACGATGGTGAGGGCCTTCCTGCGCGCGCGGGAGGCGACCCGGTCGGATGCGGTCCTGGTGATCGCGGGGCGCGTGGGTTTCGGCGGCGAGGAGATCAAATCCGCCCTCGGGTTGGACGCGCCGCGGGACGAGGTTAAGCTGCTCGGCTACGTGCCGAATGCGGACTTGGCGCCGCTTTACGCGGGCGCATGGGGCCTGCTCTTCGCGACGCTGTACGAAGGGTTCGGGATCCCGGTGGTTGAGGCCTTCCGATGCGGTTGCCCGGTGCTGGGCGGGACGAAGGGGAGCGTGCCTGAGATTGCCGGCGGCGCCGCGCTGCTAGCCGATCCGGCGAATGAGGACGAGATTACGGCGCACGTCGGGCGGTTGTTGAGCGACGCGTCGTTGCGCGAGGAGTTGCGCGCAAAGGGCCGCGTGCGGGCCGAGGCGTTCTCCTGGGCGCGGACGGCGCGGGAGACGCTGGCGCTGTACCGGGAGTGCTGCGGCGGTTGAACATGGCCATGGCGTTCAGCCAGTGTTTGCTTGCCAACCGTGGAAACGGTTGAATAATGGTGGGAGGTTGAAGTCGTGCCGACGAATAGCGTGCCTGCTTCTGGCGTGGTATGAGGGTCCGTGTGATCTATCCAAGAATGGCCTCGAGGTTGACCTTCCTTACGGGTGTGGGGGCGGCGGGGACGCTGTTCGCCAGCGTGGTGCTCTCCGGAGCTCAACCGCCTTGGGCGTGGGGTTTTGTGCAGGGCTTCGTACTGGTCCTGGCCGGTGTGTGGCTCCTGGTGCAGATACTCCATTCCGGACCCGAGGTCCAGCGGCTTGTCGACCCAACTGCGCGTTGGGTCGTCGTTCCGGGTCTGGGTCTCCTGGCCTGGATTGGCCTTTCGTACGTGCTTGACGCCTGGGTATGCGAGGCGCGCGGGACGGAGCCGTTGGCCCGGGCGCCCACGGTCTTTGCGTACTTCCTGGTCGCCTGTTTTCTGCTGGGTATGTCGCTGGGTTCGCGCCACCGCTTTCCGGTGCTGGTCGGGGGCCTATTCTGTCTCGGCGTGGTGGTCGCTCTCTTCGGGCTACTGCGGCTCTATCTGTCGCATTGGCCCTCCTTGTGGGGGTTCGAGACCGGCGGTCGATTGCAGAGCTTCTACACGAATGCCAATCGCGTCGCGGTGCTGCTGGCGCTCTCCTGGGCCTGCGGCGCTGGATGGACCGGTTACTGGTGGTGCAGGGCTACGCGGAACCACATTGCATCCGAAGCTGTTCGGGAACGTGCGATAGCCGTGGCGGTCAGCCTGGGCACGCTGTTGACGGCTGTCGCCATGGTCCTGACGCTCAGCCGGATGACGCTGCTCAGCAGCCTGCTGGCGGTGCTGCTGGTCTCGGGGGTGTCGGCCTACGCCATCCGGCATCCCCGCACGGTGGACGACCCCGAGCTTGGATCGCACCCCAAGTTGCGCAGCCTGCTCTTCCCCGCCGGTTTGATTCTGATGGTGGTGCTCCTCCTCCTGGGCCTCTCCTTTACGGTTGGCGGGCACGGGTTGGCCTCGCGTATGGAGGCGACTCCGATTGACACGAGCGGGCGCCTGGAACTGATGAAAACGGGGCTCATGGTGTGGGGCGAGCGGCCGTTGACGGGAACGGGACTGGGCACCTTGGAGTCGCGTTTTAGCGGAGTGTGCCCGCCCGCTCAGCAGGACCTGCGTGTCGTCGAAGTGCACAACGACTGGCTGCAACTGGGTATCGAACTGGGCGCGGTGGGGCTCTTGCTGGCCGCGGTCTTGGTGGCGGCCTGTGCGGCGCTCTGGTGGCGGTCGATCCGGAGGGCGCATCGGTTGCGGACGCGCATGCTTCTGTCTGGCGCCGCCATCGCCGTGCTGGTCCCGCTGCTCTGCTCGCTGGCCGATTTCCCGCTTCGACAGCCAACGACGGCGGGGTTGCTGTTCCTCCTGGCCGGCGCGCTATTCTATGCGGGGATGGAGGAGCGCGATCCGGAGCCCAGTCTCCCGGAGGGGCTGTCGAGGTGCAGGCTCTATATCGTTCGCGTCGTCGGGTGGGTGCTGCTGGCGATCTTTGCGGTCGGTGCGGTTTTCTGTTTTCAGCGCGGGCGAGCGGTTGCGACCACCCCGTGGCTGGGCCAGGTGTACCCGCAGGTACCGGTTGCCGGGGACGTGGAGTCCTGCGCCCGCGGCTGCGAGATGGACCCGGACAACGCGGATCTGTGGTATCTGTTCGCAACCGCGCTGCTGGAGCGGACGCAGCAAGAACAGGACGCCGAACGAAAGTCGACGGAACGGAAACGATTCGACCGGGCGACCGCGCGGTTGATCCAGCTTAACCCGCGCGACTACCGGCCGCATTACCTCCGCACGCTGATGGGATACCGGGAAAGGCGTTGGAAGGATGCCTTGGACGACATCCGGCTCGCCTTGCAACATTCCCATTTCCATTTCCTGCACGTGCTCGAGCGCGACCTGCTGCTCTTGTCCTGCCGTTCCTTGCCGCCCGATAGCCCCCGTCGTGGGGAACGGCTGGAGGACGCGCTGGTCTGCCTCCGCCAAGGGGTAGAGGCACACCGGTGGTCTGAGCGCGCGGCGTTGGAGGCCATGTTGTTGCTGGGCCTTCATGCTGGCGATGCCGTGCAGTTCTGGCCGCCCACCAGCGACGCGAATCGACTCGCCCGGGCACAGTTCTACGTGCGTTTCCACCTCAATGAACGGGCTCGCGCCGAACTGAACGAGGTGGGTGATACCATGCGGAACAACCCCTGGTTCCTGGCCTTGCGCTGTTTCCTGGACCTGTCGGGCGAACTGGAGGAACGCGGGCTGGAGTCCTTCAGTATCCTGATCCGGCAGATGGGGCAGCAGCCCGATCCGGGTGTGCTGGCCTGGCTGCAGGTGCATCTGCCCAGCCTTCCCGGGCGCCGGCTGCTGCTGCTCGTGCAGAACGAATCGGCCGGCATCGGCGGCCACCCGGCGCTGTGCTGGGCCATGCTGCCCAAGCTCAGTTCGGTGAGTCTGCCCGATGCGGACCGTCTGTGGGGCCGAGTCGTCAATACCGCCCCGACGTCCGAGCATCTGCGCAGGTGGGCCGAGTTGGCCGCGCGGATGGGCGACCGGCCGGCGGCCCGGATCCGCGCGCGCAGCGCCTGGGAACGCTCCAGCCGCTCCGACGAATGGAACCGGTGGTACGCCGAGTTCCGCAGAGAATGGAAACTGAACGACTGATCCTGTTGACTTGGCCAAGGATCGACCTACGGTTGCCGTCACAGGGCGAACGGGATCGCCGATCTGTGCTGCCGGCCTGCCCTCCGGTGGCCTGGGATGGATCGAGGCTCGGATGATTCCGGAGGCCTCTGACGGACCTCCGACCGCGGTCCTCTGGCGGTTGACGGTGCGACGTGGCAGCGGGTGGATTCCATGGACGACGCGCTTCTCCGGTTGAAGAGCCTCTTCTCGGGGCATCAGACCTATCTGGCCTGCTATCTGGTGGGATTGCTGGTCTCCTATCTGCTCACCCCGCTGATCATGCTGCTGGCGCGCCGGATGGGCGCGGTGGACAAGCCGCTGCACCGGAAGGTGCACCGCGCGCCGACGCCGATGATGGGTGGTCTGGCGATCTTCTTCGGTACGTGGATTCCGTTGCTGCTCTTGTCCTTTCACGATAACGGGATCACGCAGAAGCTGGGGGAGGGCAGTAATGGCGTCAAGCTTCTCCTGATCTTCGTGGCGGGTGCGGCGATGCTGCTGGTGGGTCTGCGCGATGACCTGAAAGGTATGAATGCCAAGCGGAAGTTCCTCTTTCAGTTGCCGATCGCGATCGGTCTGGTGGCCGCCGGCGTGCGTTTCGAGGTGGTTCAGGTGCCCGGTCTGGGCGTGGTGGACCTGGGGTTCTTCGGTTCGGTCCTCTCGGTGATCTGGATTGTCGGAATTACGAACGCGCTGAACCTGATCGATGGCATCGATGGTCTGGCCACAGGGATTGCGTTCTTCGTGGCGGGGACCAATGCCATCGTCGCGTTGATCAATGGCAACGTGGTCATGGCGCTGGTGATGTGGTCGATGGCGGGGGCTTGCCTGGGGTTCCTGCGCTACAACTTTGCCCCTGCCAAGATCTTTCTCGGCGACACCGGCAGTCTCTTTCTGGGGGTGACACTGGCCGTCACGGCGATCCAGTCCAGTGCCAAGGGCGCCGTGGCGACCTCCATGCTGATACCGGTGGTGGTGCTGGGCTATCCCGCCCTCGACACCTTGCTGGCCATGTCCCGGCGCGTTTTGCGCGGGAAATCCATGTTCTCCGGCGACCGGGGACACATCCACCATCGCCTCCTGCAGCGGGGTATGGACCACGGCCGGGCGGCCGTGATCCTGTACCTGGTCTGCCTGCTCTTCTGCCTGCTCGGCATCGCCGTGGTGGTGGGGAACGACTTCTGGATCGGTGCGGGCGTGGTGGGCATCGCCGTCGTCTTCCTCCTGGGGCTCTGGCTGCTGGGCTATCTGGCCTACTTCTCCCGCGCCTCCATCCGGGAACGGCCGATGTTCAAAATGGCCCACTTCTTCACCAAGCTGACCATGGAACGGTTCGGCATGGTCAGGACGCGCGAGGAAGTGTACGAGAGGCTCCGCGATGCGGTGGGTGAACTGGGCGTGATGGGACTGCGGATCCACCAGGAAGAGGGGTCCTGGGGTCCGGCCTACCAAGCGGAATGGCTGTTGGACCGGGAGTCCCGATGGGGGTTGGGGCTTCGCGCGGCCGCCCATTGCGAGAACTGGAAGCTGAAATCCGAAACGTACACGTTCGAAAAGCTCAAACTCTCCGTGACGGTCTCCTTCTGCGAATGCAACAGTCTGGAACGCAACGAGCTCTGTGACGAATTCCGTAATCTGGCCCATGAAGTGGTCGAGGGCGCATACCTGCGCCTGCGTGAAATCGCCGGCATCCAGTCGAGTATCCAGGAGGCGTTGAGTTCGGGTATCCGGGTGGCTCTCGG
>CAYSBP010000051.1:12613-16415 GCA_964429255.1 uncultured Planctomycetia bacterium | reverse complement strand
GAATTTTGGGCCAGGCGTGCTGGCGGCCCTCATCGGCGGCGTCCCCAAACCGGCCTCCGACACGGTGTGGTTTCACCCGTCGCGTGACATGGAACTTGAGGACCTGCGCATGTCGTACGACGCGAACAACGTCTGGTTTCAACGGGTCAAGGACATCTACCGGATCGCCGCGCAACGCTGGCAGGGCCAGGTACAGTTGGGCATGACCGACCTTGGCGGAAACCTCGATATCCTTGCGACGTTTCGACCTGGCGAGCAGTTGATCATGGATCTGTACGATCATCCGGATGAAGTGAAGCGGCAAACATGGAATGTCCATCACCTCTGGTGGCGGCATTTTGAGGAGCTGAATTCGATCCTAAAGCCCACCAATCCGGGGTACACGGCCTGGACGCCAATATTCTCCGAGGAGCCCTACTACATGCTCCAATGCGATTTCTGCTATATGATCAGCCCGGACATGTTCGACGAGTTCGTGAAGCCCGAACTGGAGGCCTCATGCAAGCGTCTGCGTAACGCGTTCTACCACCTCGACGGCATCGGGCAGCTTCCGCATCTTGATTCGTTGCTGTCGATCAAGGAGCTCAAAGGAGTTCAGTGGATTCCGGGCGACGGGCAGCCCGATATGACCAAGTGGCCGGAGGTATACCGGAAGATCCGTGCGGCCGGTAAGCTCATTCAGATCTGGGGCAATCTGAGGACGGTGGACACGATTGTTTCACAGATCGGGGCGGCTGACGGGATTTTGTGCATCTCCGGAGGTGACCCCGCCAACGAGGCCGAGGCGCGGGAGCTTCTGCGCAAGTACGGCGGCGCCTGAATGAAGAGATGAAGCCAATCACGACGATTCCAGAACATCTGGGGACCGTGATGATCCGAGCGTTTCCTCCGCTGGCCTCCTTCCACCTTCGCCGACAGCGGCTACGGCAGAACACGTGACGGCTTGGCAGTCCAACGCAGCCACTACCCGCTGGCGAAGGACTGTGTGCAGATCCAGCGGAAGCCGTCGGTCTGCACTGGCACCACGGAAAGAGATTGCTAACGTCACAACCCCATGCAACGAATCCTGGTACTCGGAACGGGCAACCGTCACAAACTGGGCGAGATCGAGCCGCTGCTGACGGGTCTCGACCTGACGCTGAAGGTCGCCGGCGAGTACGGGTCCTTTAACCCCGTGGAAGATGCTCCGACGCTGGAGGCCAACGCGATCATCAAGGCCGAGGCGGCGCTGACGCTTTCCGGCGAGTGGTCTTTCGCCGACGACACGGGTCTTGAAGTCGACGCGATCGGCGGGCGCCCCGGCGTTCACGCGGCGCGCTACGCCGGCCCCGAGTGCGACCCTTCGAAGAACATCGACAAACTGCTGGGCGAATTGCGGGGTGTGCCGTACGAGAAGCGCACGGCACGCTTTGTCTGTGTCATTGCATTCTGCAGGCCGGGCCTACCGCCGCAGACCTTCCGCGGGAGCTGTGCGGGACACATCCTGACGGCGCGGCGGGGGACGAGCGGCTTCGGCTACGACCCGGTTTTTCTCGTGGACGGGCTCGAGAAGACTTTTGCCGAGATGTCGCTGGACGAAAAAAACCGCTTGAGTCATCGAGCCTGTGCGGTCACACTTTTCCGCACCGAACTGGTGAAATGGGTGCGACCGAGCGCAAGATCATAGGCGAGAGCATGCGTACGAGCACGAGCGAGAACCTGATCCTTTCCTACGACCTGGGCGGAACGAACGTACGTTGCGGTGTTCTGGATGACAACGGCAACATACGGGTCCGCTCCAAGACGCACACCGGCAACAAGCCTGAGCCGAAGGAGTTGCTCGCGCGCATGGCGCTGTTGGCCGACGAGTGTTGCGCAAAACTCGGGAAAAAGCGCAGCGACCTCTGTGCGGCCGGCATCGGTTCGCCCGGCCCGTTGAACTCGCAGACCGGCTGGATCAGCGAGACCCCCAACCTCGGTTGGAAAGATATCCCGTTGACCCAGATTGCGCGCGAAGCGCTGGATATGAACGTGTACCTGGAGAACGACGCGAACGCGGCGCTGTGGGGCGAGTACTGGAAAGGTGCGGGCGTCGGGAAGAAGACGATGTTCATTCTGACGCTGGGCACCGGCGTCGGAGGCAGTCTGATCCTGGACGGCAAGCTCTGGCGCGGCCCCGACGACACGGCCGGCCACCTCGGCCACATGACGATTCATTCCGAAGGCACGCCGCACTGGGGGCTGGACAATCCGGGGAACGTCGAGGCGCTCTGCTCGGCCACGGCCTGCATCCGCGATGCGCGCGAGGCGGCGAAGAGGCATCCCGATTCGCTGCTGGCGAAGATCCCGTCCGAGGGAATGACGGCGGCTTACGCCAGCGAGTGCGCCGACCAGGGCGACCCGTACGCGGTCGAGATCTTCAACCGGATCGGCTATTACCTGGGTGTCACCTGCGCGACGCTGGCCAACGTCTTCAACCCGGAGATCGGCATCATCGGCGGCGGAATGGCGGGCGCCGGTGACAAGATCTTCGTCCCGTTACGAAAGGAGATCAGACGCCGGGCGCTGCTCGTTCCCGGCACGCGGCTCGAAATCGCCGAAGCCAAACTCGGCGACGATGCCGGTCTGGTCGGTGCGGCCGGTCTGGCCTTCGAGCGCTACAAGACGGGGGAGCGATAGCTTAATCCTTCCTCAAGTACAACCGGCGCGATGGGTCTGGATGTGGACATCCGGGGATCGGTGGTTGAGTCAGCATGCGGGAGATTTCCATGGACAAGATCAACGTCGGCGTCGTCGGCTGCGGAAACATTTCGGGGATCTACTTCAAGAACCTGAAGCGTTTCCCCTTTCTGAACGTGGCCGCCTGTGCGGACCTGGACGTCAGCCGCGCCAAGGCGAAGGCGACCGAGTTTGGCATTCCCAAGGCCTGCTCAGCGGATGAACTGATTGCCGATGCCGGCATCGACATCGTGGTGAACCTGACGATTCCCAAGGCCCACGCGTCGGTAGCGATGGCGGCCGTCAAGGCCGGCAAGTCGGTCTACAATGAGAAGCCGCTGACCATCACGCGGATCGAAGGCAAGAAGCTGCTCGATCTGGCCAAGAAGAAAAAGGTGCGTGTCGGCTGCGCGCCGGACACGTTTCTCGGTGGCGGACTTCAGACGTGTCGAAAGCTGATGAATGACGGCGCGATCGGCCGGCCGGTGGCGGCGACCGCTTTCATGACCTGCCACGGTCACGAAAGCTGGCACCCGGATCCGGAGTTCTACTACAAGGCCGGTGGCGGTCCGATGTTCGACATGGGGCCGTATTACCTGACCGCGCTGGTCAGTCTGCTCGGTCCTGCCAAGCGGGTCACGGGTGCGACGCGGGTCAGCTTCAAGGAGCGCCTGATCACCAGCGAGCCGAAGAAGGGCACGCGGATCAAGGTCGACGTTCCGACGCACGTGGTCGGCGTGATCGATTTCGCCTGCGGTGCCATTGTGACGATCATCACCAGTTTCGACGTCTGGGCGGCCCATCTGCCGTGCATCGAAATCTATGGCAGCGAAGGTTCGCTCAGCGTGCCCGATCCGAACGGCTTTGGCGGTCCGGTGAAACTGCGCAAGCCCGGCGATCAGGACTGGAAAGAGATCGCGCTGACGCACGGCTACGAAGAGAACAGCCGCGGTCTGGGCGTGGCCGACATGGCGCTGGGATGGAAGAGCAAACGACCGCACCGCGCGAGCGGTGAGCTGGCGTTCCACGTGCTCGACATCATGCACGCGATCCACGACGCCTCGAACACGGGCCGGCACATCAAGCTGACCAGCACCTGCAGGCA
>CAYSBP010000051.1:9419-12513 GCA_964429255.1 uncultured Planctomycetia bacterium | reverse complement strand
GTGAGTCTCAGGCCGGCCGTCTTCCTCGATCGCGATGGCGTGATCAATGTCTGCCCTGGTGTCGGCAAGTATGTGCTCGCGTGGTCGGCGTTCCGGTTCATGCCACAGGTTCGCGAGAACCTGGCACGGTTACGGAAGGCCGGTTTCTTCCTGGCACTCATCACCAGCCAGAGCGGCGTGGGGCGCGGGCTGATGACGCAGGCGGCCCTGGACGAGATTCACGCAAAGATGCAGGAATCGCTGGGAACGGAGCGGTTCGACGCGATCTACTTCTGCCCCCATCGCCCGGACGAAGGCTGCCCATGTCGCAAGCCTTTGCCGGGGATGATCCAGCAGGCCGCACGGGCGTACTCCCTGGACCTCGCGCGCAGCTTCGTCATCGGAGACACCATCCGTGACATCGAGATGGGTCGCGCGGCCGGTTGCCGGACGGTGCTCTGCCAGCCGGACGTATCGTACCTGCTGGAGGTCCCTCCCTGGAAATGCGCGGACCGGACGTGCGCCACGCTGACGGAATCGGCGGATTGGGTGCTGCATTCACAACCGTCGACGACGAGACCGATGTAGGATGCATTCGATCGTTCGGGATGGTGTCCGGGGCAACGACCCGGAACGAGCGGACACGAAGGACCGACGCGCGAATGTTTAGAATACGATGGCCACCGATCACGCCGACGATTCACCCGTGCGCGCTCCCGCCGTGACGCCCCAGCGTTCCAGGCTTCCGGGGGTGAGCAGTCGGGCGCCGCGCGTGAAGACTTCGTCGGGATATCCCAGTTCGCGTTTGATCCGCACATCGCGTTCCAGGAAACTCCAGATCCTCTGCAGTTCCCTTGTCCGGGACCAACCGAGTTTGAAGAGTGACCACCAGGCGGTCGGGGGCACGGGGTAATCGCTGCCGTGGACGAGTTTGGGCACGAGGCCCTCTTCTCGCAGCAGGCGGGTGTTCCAGCGCGTGCGTCCCGGCGTAGTGAGGGCCGACGTGTCGCCGTAGCAGTGGGGGTATTCGCGCGCGAGAGCGGCGAAGGTCGCGAACCAGTCGGGGTCCCAGAGTCCGCTCTTGGTCGCGCAATGCGCCATGATGACGGTGACGCCTTCGCGCAGGGGTGCCTCGAGCAGTTTCGGATTCCCGAACTCCCGGCGGATCACGCGCACGGTGTGTTCGCCGCCGGTGTGCGCGATCAACGGGACCTTCCGTTCGCGCAGCAGGCGGTAGATGGGCCGGCAACGGTCATGGCGCGGGTCCATGCCCTGCGAATTGGGAAGCCATTTCAGTGCCACCGCGCCGCGATCGATCCACCGGGCCGTCTCTTCGAGCGCGTCCTTTCGGTACGGGTGAACAGAAGCGGCGGGGAGGATTCTTCCGCGGGCCTGTTCGGCGGATGTGAAGAGGTAGTCGTTGGGGACATAGAGTTCCTGCTGGGCATCGAGCGCCGTACCGTCTTCGGCGTAGACGCGATCGTGTGCGAAGACGACTGCGGCTTGCACCGTATCGTGGGCGGCCGCTTCCGCGATGTCCTTCTCGAGTCGCTGCCGGTACGCCAGATCCAGGTTCCCCTGCCGCTCGGCACCGAGGATGCCCAGGTTCCAGCGGAGCAGGCGATAGAGCACCGAGTCGAACTTGCGCGGCGCGATGAAACAACCCGTGCCGTTCTGGCCAATGCCGGCCAAGTGCGTGTGGATGTCGATGATGGGCGATAATGGCATGCGATGTAAAGTACCGTACGTCCTGGTGCGGTCCCTCTCCCCGCGCTTGCCCTGAGCTTGTCGAACGGGTTCGTTTCGACTCCGCCTTCGCCCACTGGCTTCGGCGGGACCCCCACGTCAGCCCTCTCCCACGCGGGTGAGAGGGGATTCCTGCCGTCTTGTTTCCAACGAGGTGCTTCCCAGTCTCTGGGTTCGGGCTAGCCCGGATTTTTCATGGGCCCCTCCCCATGAATAATCCTCTTCGACTCGGCCTCTCCCGAGGCCTCGCTCAGGGCTAACCTGGATTATTCACGCTCGCGGCGCCGGCAGTCTGCAACGCCCATCCCTCTGAGCGTGAATAATCCAGGTTAGCTCCGATACCCCTGCGGGTGCCGTGCGAAGTAGCGCCAGGCATCGGCGGCGATGAGGTCGATATCGCTGCGCTCAGGTGACCACTTCAGCCACTCTCGGATCCGCGTGATATCCGCGACCAGTACCGGGGCCTCGCCTTCGTGTCGGAGACCTTCCTGAATGCGGATGCTTTTTCCGCAGGCCTTCTCGCAGGCACGAACCACGTCCAGTACGGAGTGTCCGCGCCCGGAGCCGAGGTTGAGCGAGCCGCTGGGGCCTCCGTTCAGGAGGTGGCGCAGGGCGAGTAGGTGGGCTTTGGCCAGGTCCAGCACGTGAACGTAATCGCGTACGGTGGTGCCGTCCGCTGTGGAGAAGTCGCGGCCGTGAATGGTCAACTCCTCCCGCTGCCCCAGTGCTACACGGAAGGCGTTCGGAAAGATGTGCGT
The DNA here is from genome assembly GCA_964429255.1 of uncultured Planctomycetia bacterium. Classification (GTDB taxonomy): domain Bacteria; phylum Planctomycetota; class SZUA-567; order H5-PLA8; family H5-PLA8; genus CAYSBP01. The sequence continues at coordinate 10,030 of CAYSBP010000051.1, read as the reverse complement.
CTCAGGCTCGTGGTCCTCGCCCAGGTCTCCGCCCGGGTGGGCCCCTGCCGCGTTGAAGTAGCGCAACGCCAGGTAATTCAGGCCATGGGCCTCGTGGTAGCTGGTCAGCGCGTGCTCGATCGCCAGCTTGGTCCGGCCGTAGGCGTTGGTGGGGAGCAGCGGGTGCTCTTCTCGAATCGGCACCTGCTGCGGATAGCCGTAGATGGCGCAGGTGGAGGCGAAGACGAAGTGGGGCACCTCGTACTGCTTGCACATGGCCAGAAGGTTCAGACTGCCGATCACGTTCGCACCGTAGTAGCTCTCCGGGTCGGCGATCGACTCGCCGTGCAGGGAGAGCCCTCCCGTGTGAATCACAGCCTGAAACATGTGCTGCCGGAAGCAGGATTCCACTTCCAATGCATCGCGCAGGTCCGCCTGATAGAGGCTGAAGTCGCAGCTCGAGCCCAGCGATTCAATGTGCCCGCTGCTTAGGTCGTCCATGACGACGACCAGATAGCCGGCGGCGGAGAGTTCTCGAACAATGTGGGCGCCGATGAATCCGCAGCCGCCGGTCACCAGGATCTCGATCGGGTTGGGCGGCGTCGGTTTCACATCCTGGTCCATCGGCAGCC
>CAYSBP010000051.1:2645-9319 GCA_964429255.1 uncultured Planctomycetia bacterium | reverse complement strand
TCGCCGAGGATGCTCTTGTACTTGCTGCGCGGGACGATCTCGTATTCGTGCGGTTCCATCGAATAGGTCGCACGGCCGGACGAGAGCGAGCGGGAGACGTTTGCGTAGCGGAACATCTCGGACAGCGGCACGCGGCAGTTCACCACCTTCAGGTGACCGCGGTCGCCGACTTCGCGGATCTCGGCGCGGCGCGCGTTCAGGTCGCCGATGATATTGCCCAGAAACTCCTCGGGCGTCACCACTTCCAGCGACATGATGGGTTCGAGCAGCACGGCGCCGGCCTTTTCCATGGCACTTTTGAAGGCGTACGAGCCGGCCATCTCGAAGGCAAGATCGGACGAGTCCACCTCGTGGAACTGCCCATCGAACAGGACGATCTTGATGTTGATCAGTTGGTAACCACCCAGGAAGCCGTTGCCGGCGGCGGTGCGGACGCCATGTTCGACCGACTTGATGTATTCACGCGGGATCGCGCCGCCCTTGATCTCGGACTCGAAGGCGATGTGGTCGTCCTCGTCGTTGACGAACGGCTCGATGCGGATCTTGGCGATACCGAACTGGCCGTGACCGCCGGTCTGCTGAATGAAGCGGCCTTCGGCCTCGGCGGAACGGGTGATGGTTTCGCGGTAGCTGACGCGCGGGCTGCCCATGTTGGCATCCACGCCGTGTTCGCGGATCAGTTTGGACTTGATGATTTCCAGGTGCAGTTCGCCCATGCCGCCGATGATCAGCTGGCCCGTCTCGTCGTTGAACTGAGACTTGAAGGTCGGATCTTCCTTGCTGAGTTTTACCAGGGCCTGCGCCAGGCGGTCCTTATCGCTGGTCGTCTTGGGCTCGATGGCCATGGACACGACCGTGTCGGGGAAGTGCATGGCTTCGAGCGAGATCGGCTTCTCTTCGTCGCAGAGCGTGTCGCCCGTGTAGGTGAATTTAAGGCCCGCGACGGCGACGATTTCGCCGGGGCCCGCTTCTTCGACCATCTCGCGATCGTCGGCATGCATCAGGTACATGCGGTCGATGCGTTCTCTCTTCTGGCGGACCGGGTTGTAGACGCGTTCGCCGCTCTTCAGGACGCCCGAGTAGACGCGGACGAAGGTCAGGTCACCGTGCTTGTCGAAGAGGCACTTGAAGCCCAGCGCGGCCAGCGGCTGGTTGCGGTACGGCTCGCGTTCGATCCGTTGAGTGTGATCCTCGATGTCGTGACCGACGATATGGCCCACGTCGCGCGGCGAAGGCAGGTAGGCGACCACGGCATCCAACACCGGCTGGACGCCGATGAAGTGGTAGGCCGAACCACATAGGACGGGGAAGGCCTTGCCGGTCAGCGTGATGCGGCGCAGCGCGGCGTGCAGCTGTTCGAAGGTCGGTTTCTGGTCGTTGAGGAAGATCTCGCCGATCTCGTGATCCAAGTCGGCGATCTCGTGGAAGAGTTCCTCGTGATGCTTCTCGGCATCGGCGAGCAGAGGCTCGTCGATCTCGGACTCAATGATCTTTTCGCCGTTGGATGCCTTGTCGAAGACGAGCTGCTTCATGCGCAATAGGTCGATGACGCCGCGGAAGTCGCCTTCCTTGCCCAATGGCATCTGCATGACCAGGACGCGGGCGCCCAAACGCTGTTTGATCTGTTCGACGACGGGCCAGATGTCGGCGCCGCTGCGATCCATTTTGTTGATGAAGCAGAGCCGCGGGATGTGATAGCGGTCGGCCTGGCGCCAGACGGTTTCCGACTGGGCTTCCACGCCATCGACGCCCGAGAAGACCACGACGGCGCCGTCGAGGACGCGCAGCGAGCGCTGGACTTCGGCGGTGAAATCGATGTGGCCGGGTGTGTCGATCAGGTTGATGTGATAGCCCTGCCAGGAGCTGCTGATGGCGGCGGCGGTGATGGTGATGCCGCGTTCGCGTTCTTCGGGCATGTAATCGGTGGTGGTGCTGCCTTCGTGGACCTCGCCCATCTTGTGAATCTTGCCGGTGTAGAAGAGGATCCGTTCGGTGACGGTCGTCTTGCCGGCGTCGATGTGGGCGATGATGCCGAGGTTGCGGAGTTTGAGGATGGCGGCGGCGTGGCCGCTCTTGGGTGCGGTGCTGGGAGCGGCGGCCAGGGTCTGTGAAGCTTGTGCAACGGGCATGGTATCCTGATCCTTCTCTGGGTTGTCTGCAGCGTCGGGGTGAGGGGTTTCGGAGTCCATGTTTGTGCCAGCTCCACGACCACAGTTGCCGATTCGCAGAAGTCTTGAACATCCTCGCACATGAAACGACCCACGACCCGCCGTACAGGGGCGGGCCGTCATTTCCATCTGCCTTTTACCGGATGCTTTGCAGCGCGAAGGCCGCGAAGGGCGGCCGAAGATCAGTAACCGAACGTCGGCAAGGAAGATGGCTTTATTGCGGCTAGACAATCAAGGGACGTCAGGCCTCCAACGGTACGACGTTTACCACGCGAAGTGCGCGAAGGCCTTATTGGCCTCGGCCATCTTGTGGGTATTCTCGCGCTTCGTGATGGCGGCGCCTTCCTTCTTAAAGGCGTCCATCAACTCGCCGGCCAGACGCTCGGACATCGCGCGACCCTTCTTGCCGCGGATCGCTTCGAGTATCCAGCGGATGGACAGACTCTGCGCGCGCTTCTTGTTGACTTCGACGGGCACCTGCCACGTTGCGCCGCCGACGCGCTTGGACTTGACCTCGATGATCGGCTTCACGTTGTTGAGCGCGGCCGTGAAGACCTCCATCGGATTGCCGCCGTTCTTCTCGGCAATGATGTCCATCGCACGGTAGAAGATCGACTCGCTGGTGGTCTTCTTTCCGCTGTACATCATGCAGTTGATGAATTTCGTGACGAGCAGGTCGCTGTAGCGGGCGTCGGGCTTGAGGCCACGACCGGTCACGCGGAGTTTCTCCACGATCACCGGCTTCTCTGGTTCCTTTTCAAACCTGCGTTTTCGGCCCATCGGTTTCATGTTTTTTTGATCCGTTCTGTGATCCTGAGTCCTTAGCCAGCCTTCGGACGCTTCACGCCGTACTTGGAGCGGCTCTGCTTGCGGTCGGCCACGCCCTGACAGTCATAGACGCCGCGTACGATGTGGTAGCGGACGCCGGGCAGGTCCTTCACGCGGCCGCCGCGCACCAACACAATGTGGTGTTCCTGCAGGTTGTGACCCTCGCCAGGAATGTAGACGGTCACTTCCTTCCCGTTGCTCAGACGCACGCGGGCGATCTTTCTCAGCGCCGAGTTCGGCTTCTTCGGGGTCATCGTCTTCACCGCCAGACAGACGCCCTTCTTGAACGGATTGCCTTCCAACACGGGGCTTTTGGACTTGCTGCGCTGGACTTTTCGCGCCTGGCGCACCATCTGATTCTTGGTCGGCATGCTCTAACCTCAACCCCTCCACGGGAACACAGGCTCACCGCCCGATACCCCCGGGACTCTTCGACTTGCCACGCTTGTGTCAGCCTGAAAAGGCAGACCTACATGCTGCGGCCGTCTATTCGACACGCCGTCCACACTGCGACAACGGCAGCAAGTGAGCACGGCAAGACAGGGGCTTTTACCGGAAGTCCTTCTCCAAATCAAGCGCAATTGGAGGTTTTACGCACGGGTGGGTGCGCGACCGGTGCTGCGTGAATGCCAGGATACTTGGTGCCATGGACAGCGCGGTCGCCGAAGGCCCTGAGCGAAGTCGAATGGGTATGCGCTGTCCGTGGACTGCAGCCGAGGAGCCACGGATACGCACATAGGTTGCACATTTTCGGCTCGATGATCTGTGTGCGTATCCGTGACGCTTCGGCCTCCAGCCTCCATCAACACTCGGCCCCATCAGACCGTGCTTGCTGCGGCTCCTTCCGCCTGCAAAACCTCCTTCGTGACGGCCAAGTCGGAGAGGGGGGTCTTTTGGAGCAGGCTCAACACCCGACTGCGGGCACTTACCCATGCTTCGTGGACGGGACAAGCCGTGGTTTCACAGCATTCGCGATGGCCCAGGATGCAGGACTCGTAACGGGCTACTGGTTCGACGGCTGCAAGAATCTCATAGAGCCGGATCTTCTGGGGCTCGCGCGCCAGACGGTATCCGCCTTGCCGTCCGCGCTTCGCCAACAGCAGGCCGGCGCGCGCAAGCTGCTGCATGACCTTGCTCAGATAGAGAGGGGGCATGCCCAGATCGCGCCCCAATTCCTGCGCGCGTGAGTAAGCTTCCAAGGGGCGCTGGGCCAAGGCCCCCATGGCTCGCAGCGCGTACTGCCCCGTCGCGGTTAACATGTTAATAAACCTTCCTGGCTCATCGCCGGTTCACGTCTTATAAATGTGCGGTTGGTATCTCTTTATTTGCAAATACCGTAGGCCAGCCTTTGTCGATCGATAATCGCTGCGCGGTTTCTATGCGCCGGCCAGTGCCATCGGGGTCCGCTCGGCCAGCCGTTTGACGCAGCGCTCCAGTTTCATGCCGTGCGAGCCCTTTACCAGGACCACGTCGCCGGAGACGAGCTGCGGGCGCAGTCGCGACGCGGCTTCCTCGGGGCTGGAGCAGGGCATCCACGCCGTGGGCGGAAGACCGGACTGGACGGCGGCACAGCCGGCCCGGCCAGCCCATGGGCCTACCGTCAGCAAGGCATGCGGGGCCGTCTGGGCGAGCCACTTGCCCAGCTCCTCGTGGAAGAAGTCCGTCCGCTCACCCAGCTCCAGCATGTCGCCGGCTACGACGAAGATACGGTGGCCGGCGAATTCCTGGAGGGTCTCCAGTGCTGCGCGGAAACTCAGGGGGCTCGCGTTGTAGGCATCATCCACGATAAGCACGCCGTCGTGTTCGGTGACCTGGAAGCGGCGCTCGGTTCCGTGGTAGGCGCAGAGTCCATCCCGGATGGCGTCGACGGGAACGTAAGCGGCCAGTGCGGCGGCTGCGGCGGCCAGGGCGTTGTTCACGTTGTGCCGGCCGGGGACGCGGAGTTGAATCGCCTCGGCGCGTGTGCCGATGCAAAGGTAGAAGTGCGCGCCTTTGCCCGGCCGTTCTTCGATGGCTTCCGCGCGCACGTCGGCTTCGCGTCGCGACCCGAAGGTCAGGACGCGGCCGGTCAGGCGCGAGCGCCAGTCGTCAAAGTGGGTGTCGTCGGCATTCAGGATGGCGGCACCTCCGGCGCCGAGGTGGTCGAAGATGTGGGATTTCTCCTCCGCCACGTTGGCGACCGTGTGGAATGCTTCCAGGTGTGACGGGCCGGCGTTGTTCAGGATCGCGATGTGGGGCCGTGCGACGCTGGCCAGTCGCGCAATTTCGCCGGGGTGGTTCGTCCCCAGCTCCAGGATGACGGCGCGGTGTGTCACGTCGGCGGCCAGTACGGTGGCGGGCAGGCCGATCTCGTTGTTGTAGCTTTTCTCCGCGCGGTGGACCTTCCACCCGGCACCGTGGCCGAGGATCGAGGCGAGCATCTCCTTGACGCTCGTCTTGCCGGCCGAGCCCGTGACGCCGAACCAGCGCACGTGGTCCAGTTTCAGCCGGTAGGCCTTGGCCATGTCGAGGTACGCCTGTCGCGTGTCGGGAACCAGGATAACAGCAATGCCCGATGCGCTGTCCAGTCGTTCTGCCGAGTCCATCTGAGAAACCATGACTGCGGCGGCGCCTCCGCATCGCGCGACGTCCAGATAGTCATGTCCGTCGAATCGTTCACCCTTCAGTGCCAGGAAGAGCCCGCCGGGTATCGGTTGTCGCGTATCGGTAAAGATACCGCGGACGGGCAGGGTCCCGTTGCCCTGCAGGAGCATCCCCCGCGTGACAGAGGCAACGGCGTTCAGGCTGTCGGTAAACATGCTCGAAACCCTCCAGGAGCATAGACCGTATCGTCTGCCATCCGCGGACGATTCAACTGAAATTGATTTGGGACGGAAGCCGCCGGTGGTAGCCGAACGGATTTTCTCAAGTGGCTCTTCGGATTGGACGATGACCTCCGTCGGTTAAACGGGTCTGGTGTTCGTGATGCGGGCCTCTGTTGGGGGAGAACGAAATGACACACGCGTTTCGGAATGCGGTACAAACGTTGGTCTTCGTCGGTGTGGCCGGATTGTTGACCTTTACCAGCGGCTGTAAGAATAAGGATCGTGGAGTTTCTGAAGTGCAGAGTCCTCCACCGCCTTCCTTGAGCGCCCCGGTGCGGATTGAGGAACAGCCCGCCCCGCCTCAACCCGCCACAGTCGCCGTGGTTCCGGCTGAGGAGTATGCGTTTTTGAATGAACGTCAGGCGCCGGCTGCTGCTCCGATATCCAGTTTCCCAAGCAACGACTCCGCTGCCGGCGGCCCTCGGCCCGACTTCTATACCCTGCAGAAGGGCGACACCCTGTACGGCGTGGCGCGGAAGTACAACATCCCGCCCAAGCAACTCATCGCCGCCAACAGCTTTCCGAACCCGGACCGCTTGCCGGTGGGCACCAGGGTGAAATTGCCCTAACCGGTACGGCCCTGCCATGCCTCGTCCCCTCCGGCTCGCCACGGCGAGCCGGAGTTGTTTTCACACGCAGCAAACCTGCTTCGCGAATTCAACCGGCCGCCCCTTTCTCAAGGGACGGTCCGTCTTCTTTCACCCGCACGTGTGCAGTGTCGTGGAAGAGGGTGATATCTCAACGTGTGGCCGAATGCGGCACAATGGTTGCTCCGTAATCATACGGAAGGGACGACCGGCGCAAGAGCGTGATG
>CAYSBP010000051.1:0-2545 GCA_964429255.1 uncultured Planctomycetia bacterium | reverse complement strand
GCGGCGCTAGCAAAACGACGACTGGATCCATCCTTCTACTGAGCGGCAGGGTAATGACCGGATGAAACGTCTATCTCTCGGTATCGCCACGGATCTGCTCGATCTGCGGTGCTGAGGGAAGGTATGGCCATCCATTTTATTTGCCCTGCATGCCACACATCGGTCCGCGCGTCGGACGAATGTGGCGGGCTGCTCGGCCCATGCCCCGCCTGCAAGGCCGCCATCCAGATTCCACGGGTGAATACCGTGCCTTGTGGCGGAAAGACGGATGGGGACGGGCGCAAGAGAAACGGGATCGGTGCTGAAACCGGCGTTCCGCTTGGCGTCGCCAGCGTGGACTCGAACGCCCACATCAAGCCCGAGGACGTGCGGCCCGGCGGTGAGGCGGTGGTCTCCGCCGCAGGAGGCCATTCGCAGCCAGGTGCGTCAGACGATGGTCTGCACGCGCCTGACCCACCCGTAGATTGTCGCGTTCCCGGTCCACGCCCACAGAGCGGGGAGGGGGCAGAACCGTCTCTTCCTCAACAGACTGCAGGAGTGCCGGTCGTTCAGTACCTCGCGTTTCGGTGTCCCGCTTGCGATAGGCGGATCGGGTTCCCGGCGGCACAGGCGGGGATGCCGGCCCTCTGTCCGAAGTGTCAGGTGCGGGTGATGGTGCCCGAGAAGGGTGGGGGCGAGTCTTTCATCGTCGGCATGCGGGAGGACGCGCCCAAGGGCCTCCCGGTGTCCGATCCGTCCGGTGGGGCTGTCACCCGCTTCCGTCGGTGGAGGCGTACGGCCCGGCGGTTGCGCGTGGTGGTCAGGCGACTGCCGTGGTGGCAGACCGTGCCGATCATCATGGGCTGCGCCGCGGCGCTGCTCTTCTCCGGATACATCATCGTCGGCGAGTTCGGCCGGGAGTGGGAGGCGCGGGAGCGGGCCAGCCGGCAGCTCCGCATGCCGATTGCGCCGCAGCGCCCGCGTGTGTCGGCTCCCATGACGCGGGAACCCACGGCTCGCTCCGATGAATCCGTGCCGGTGGCGACCACCGAGACGCCGGAGACGGACCGGGAATCGAAGGACCGGATGGCGGAGTTCTACCAGATCGCAACGCGGAAGGAGAAGGCCCAGGCTCCGCAAGCCTTCGACCTCAATCAACTCTTCAAACCTGAGTGGGGCGGACGCTCCGCGAAGGCGGTCGACGAGAGCGAACCCGATGTTGAACCGCCATCCGTTCGTTCGGCGTCCGTGTCTTCCCCCCGGGCCGCGATTCCCGACGTGCGGACGGATCCCGTACGCAATCTGCTCGAAAAGGACGGCGAGGAGAAGGCGGCTGGGAGAAATGAAGAAGAGAAGGCTGTGCCTGAGGTACCGGTGGCGCCTGATCGGGTGACGGCGCCAGAGCGCCCTGTTCCTGCGGAGCCGCCGCCGCCGGTCGTCGCGGTCGATCCCCCAACGGTGTGCATGGACTGTCAGGGCTCGACGTTCGTTCCACTCCCGTCGTACCGGCCCTATGTCTGGGACTACAAGGATCCCGCGCCGGATCCCGCTTCTGCGGTTCCGTTCTTTCCGTGTTCCAGGTGTCAGCGGGGGGGTGATCTGCGTGTTTCGGTCGCAGCTGAATTCGATCGGATGAAGGGCGCCCCCGCGATCATCAACGAATGGACGCGCAAACTGAAGGCGAGGGTGGAGTGTGGCGAGACACGGTACGTCTCGGTCGTCGTGCAACTCCAGTCGTCCACGATGAAGGGCCTGCTTCAGCAGATGGACCGGTTGACGCAGTACGTGCAGACCACGTTCCGTTCAGCGCTTCTGACGCGGACGCGGCCGGACACGCATCGACTGATCGTTGTCTGGGATCGTGCGGATTATGACCGGTTGATCGACGTGCTGTCGGCGGAGCAGCCCGAGCAGAACTGGGCGCTGGCACGCCGGGCAACCGGCCGCGTCGGGCGCGAGTGCAGTTTCTTTAACGCTCAGCGCGGGTTGGGCACGCCCGTCGAGCACAGGGCGCTCTTCCAGTTCGCCCAGATGCTGATCCTCGAAGGGACGGACGGCAAAGCGCCCGATTGGCTGGTCGAAGGTTTCGCCTCCTATTGCGAGAACGTGATGCTGAAGGAAAACCTGTGTGACTCCCTTCGCCCTGCGCGTAACGAGGTGCGGTTGGGGGCGAACTGGAAGAGTGAGATGGTTCGTTACGCGCGGCAGAAACAACTGGTATCATGGGATCGAATACTGAAGCTGGATCTGGTCAGCATGAAGCCGCTCGATGACCTGACCTGCTATTCCATGGTTTGTTTTCTGGCCGTCGATGCAGCACGATTCAATACGCTGCTGGTGGACCTCCGCGCCGGCGTGGATTCGCAACGCGCCATTGAGCACGCCTATGGCCGATCCCTGGACGACCTGCAGAAGATGTGGGTTAAATGGGTACATCAGCAGCGGTAGCTTGAGACCGGTTACCGGGCGAGGACTCGAACCCGGAATGGGAGAACCCAAAAGATGTGGGCCGTCTTCGAAGAGGGGGACAGGGAACCCGCCGATTCGATCACGCACCCGAGTGCAC
>CAYSBP010000050.1:3348-16700 GCA_964429255.1 uncultured Planctomycetia bacterium | reverse complement strand
GATACGCACATAGGTCGCATCTTTTGGGCTCGATGATCTGGGTGCGTATCCATGGCACCATTCTTGGGGTACGCAGCACCGGTCGTGCAGTGCGCCGGGCCTTCCTGTGCGGGGCGCGGGCTCACCGTCCCGCCCGCGCCACTCGCTCCTGGCGGTGGCTAAGTCCGCAAAGCACCGTGCCCAGACCGACCACCAGATGCTCGTGACGCACCAGCACGTTCGAGGAGATGCTCAATCGACAAGGCGAGAAGTTCCAGATGGCGCGGATGCCCACGCGGTCCAGTCGCTCCGCAAGGACTTGCGCTGAATCGCTGGGCACGGCGAGAATCGCCAGTTGGACGCGCTCCGTCTGAATGTGCAGTTCCAGCATCTCCAGCGGCAGGATGGGGTTCACTCCGGCCAGCTGTCCGATCTTGGCCGGGTCCCGGTCGAAGAGGCCCGTAACATCCAATCCCATTCCCTGGAACTCCCGATGGCAGGCTATCGCGGTGCCCAAGTGACCGGCGCCGAGAATGACGGCCTTCCATCGTTGTTTCACGCCGAGGAAGTCTCCCAGGCGCGAGCGAACCACGGCGGCGCTGAACCCTTTGTTGGGGTGCCCTCGCAGACCAACGGCCGCCAAGTCTTTGCGTACAAGCGAGGAATCCACGTCCAGCGTGGAGGCCAGCTCGGCACTGGTGACGGTACGATCACCAACGTCTTCCAGGATTCTTAGGTAGCGGACCAATCGCTCGCAGGTTGGAGTGCATAACATTCGATAGCTCCTTATGGGTCGATCGCAAAATTCGCTCACCCTGAGCCGATGATAATATCCGAAATAGGCGGGTTTTGGAAATATTTTCAAAGGCTCTCTCGCGCACAAGGCTTTCACCTGCTGAATGTTGCGCATGCTGAATCGGTTGATCGTTTTAATTTTCACAATCTATGGCTTGACAATGTTTCAGTATAAACTAGAGTGCCGACTCCGAATTAATAATAGGAGTGCAGGCCTGCGAACCGGTGGGATGCGTCATCGTGATGCGGAATCCCATCATCCGGCCATGGCAGCCAGGGATAGATGGACACTCATTAAGGAGGACGGCGGTGGAAGAGCGGAACAGGATTGTTTCTCCGGCAGGACCGAACCGGTGGGTGATCGCGGCGGCCGGTGTCTTGATGCAACTGATCCTCGGTACGGTCTACTCATGGAGCGTGTTCAAGATCCCGTTCCTGGGAGCACACGGCGAGTGGTTCATTGACGTTTCCGGTGTGCTGCAGGCCCGACCGGGGGGATTGACGCCCGCCGAGGTAGGGTTGACGTTTACCATCCTGATCGGCGTGGTTGGTGTCGCGGCAGCGCTGGGCGGCAAGTTTGTCGATAAAGCGGGTGCGCGCACGGTGGCCAGCCTTGCCGCCATCCTTTTCGGCACCGGCACGATCCTCACGGGCGTGGCCGATGCGATGGATTCGAAGTGGCTCCTGTGGATGGGTTACGGTGTGGTGGCCGGAATCGGAAATGGGCTGGGTTACATCACCCCGATCGCGGTCTTGGTTCGCTGGTTCCCCGACAAGCGTGGTCTGATCACCGGGTTGGCGGTCATGGGTTTTGGCTTTGGCTCGGCGGTGCTCGGATTGGCCACACCTCACATGCTGCCGGCGTACAAGACGGTCTGCGTGCTGCCGAAGCACGAGGCGTTCAAGGTGAAGGAGCAGTCCGGCACGAATATTTTGCAGCAAGCAACAACCTTCCTGGACGGGCAGATCGCCAAGGAAACCGATCCCGAGAAGAAGAAGGGCTTGGAGGCGAGCCAGGCCAAGATCAAGGACGCCAACGAGAAGTATGCCGGCAAGGAAAAGCTCTACATGGCCGGCGTGGACGTGTATCGGATGGAGAAGGAAGGCCTGAGCCTCGCGAATACGTTCTACATCTTTGGTGCGGTCTTCATGCTCCTGCTTTTGATCGCGGCACAGTTCCTTAATAACCCTCCGCCCGGATGGAAACCGCCGGTAGCGGTACTGGCCAAGGCGGCTGTGGCGGCGCCGGAAGCGAAGGATTTGTCGGGCGCGTTGAGCATGCCGCAGTTCTACGTCATGTGGCTGGTGCTCTTCATCAACGTGACGGCGGGCATTGCGCTGATCAGCAACCTGTCGGTGATGGCGCAGGTGGCCTGCGGCGTGACGGCGGCGGTGGCCGGAACGGTCGTTTTCGCGACCATGATCTTCAATGGACTGGGGCGCATTTTCTGGGCCACGCTCTCCGACAAACTCGGACGCAAAGTCACGTTCATGTTGATCCTGGGGCTGCAGGTGCCCCTGTTCTTCATCTTGCCAATGGTGAGCAACGTGGTCGTCTTCACGATCCTGGGCTGCGTTATCCTGGCCTGTTATGGTGGTGGCTTTGCCACCATGCCGGCCTATGCAGCCGACACCTTCACGGCCAAGAACATGGGCCAGATCTACGGTAAAATCCTGCTGGCATGGGGTCTGGCCGGCGTGGTCGGGCCCATGCTGATGGAGCAGATCAAAGCCGCATCCGGCAGCTTCAAAGGCGCGGTGTATGTCGCCGGCATCATGCTGGCCGCAGGTTTCGTGATCAACCTGCTGTACAAGAAGCCGCCGGCGGCCGTCGTGCCGGAACAGAAGGCGGCGTAGTGCTCGATCTAATCTCAGCAGACCCGTGCCGGTTTTGACACCGGCACGGGTTCTTCAACGCGAATAAGGAGTGAACGATGCCTGGCCAGATCACCGTGGACGGCAGGACGGTCACCTTTCAGGATGGCCAAACCGTACTGGAGGCCGCTCGGCAGGACGGCATTCGCATCCCGGCGCTCTGCTACCATCGGAAAACCGGGTGTGCAGGTCGCTGTCGGATCTGCGTAGTGGAGGTCGAAGGTCAGCGTGGGCTTTCCGCGTCCTGTACGCTCCCGGCCCGCAACGGCATGGTCGTGCGCACGGCCACGCCGGAGGTGTTGGACGCACGGCGCATGGTCGTGAATCTGATGCTTTCGAACGGCGAGCACAACTGCCTCGCCTGCGAGAAGAATGGCGAATGCGAGCTTCAGGAGGCGGCTTACGAACTCGGCATCGAAGTCCCGAAATTCGTGGTGCGGGACGAGTCGGTGCACGTGGACGACTCCAGCGAGATGATCGTGATGGACGACCGCAAGTGCATCCAGTGCGGGCGCTGCGTCGCGGCCTGTCAGAACGTCGTGGTGAACGAAGTGCTGGGCGTCGGCGGACGCGGTTTCGACGTGCGGATCGTCTGCGACGACGACCGACCCATGGCCGACTCGACCTGCGTGCAGTGCGGGGAATGCCGGCAGCTCTGTCCCGTCGGCGCGCTGGTTGACAAGAAGGCGGTCGGCAAGGGGCGCGCCTGGGATCTGGCCGAAGTAGACACCACCTGCGCGTATTGCGGCGTGGGATGTCAGATGACGCTCCATGTGGACCGCGCGAAGAACCGCATCGTCAAGGTGACCGGCCGCGAAGTCGTCCCCAATGACGGCATGCTTTGCGTCAAGGGACGGTATGCTTACGAGTTCGCCTCCAGCCCCAAGCGGCTCACGAAGCCCATGATCCGCAAGAACGGGAAGCACGAGGAGGTTTCCTGGGATGAGGCGCTGGACTACACGGCCCAGCGCATCAAGGAGATCACATCGAAGCACGGTCCGGATGTCTTCTCCGCCTTCGGTTCGGGACGTATCACCAACGAGAATAACTACGCGCTCTCCAAATTCGTGAGGTCGGCTATCGAAACAAACAATCTCGATCACTGCGCCCGGACGTGACATGCGCCCACCGTCGCCGGTCTGGCGACGTCTTTCGGTTCGGGCGCGATGACCAACAGCATCCAGGAACTCCAGGACGCCAAGTGTATTTTCGTCATCGGCTCGAACATGACCGAGGCGCATCCGGTCATTTCGTACTATGTCAAGCGCGCCGTCAAGAAGGGCGCGATCCTGATCGTTAACGATCCGCGCCGCACGGACCTCTGCCGCTGGGCCACGATGCACGTCCAGCACCAGGTCGGCTCCGACATCGCGTACCTCAACGGCTTGATGAACGAGATCTTCAAGAACGGCTGGGCGGACGAGGCGTTCCTGAAGGAGCACACCGAGAACCCGGACGAGATCCGCAAGACCGTCGAGGCCTATCCGGTCGAGAAGGCCTCGGGCATCTGCGGCGTGCCGGTCGAGACCATGAAGAAGGTGGCCCGGATCCTGGGCACACAGGGTCCGGCCAGCGTCTGCTATACGCTGGGCATCACCGAGCACATCTGCGGCACGGACAACGTCAAGACGCTCGCCAACCTGCAGATGGTCCTGGGCAACCTGGGCAAGTACGCCACCGGCCTCAATCCGTTGCGCGGTCAGAACAACGTCCAGGGCGCCTGCGACATGGGCGCGCTGCCCAATGTCTTCCACTGCTACCAGTCGGTGACCGATCCAAAGGTCATCGAAAAGATGGAGAAGGCGTGGGGCAAGAAGCTCTCCAACAAGGTGGGTTACAAGATGCCCACCATGCTTCGCAAGGCCCTCACTGGCGAGACGAAGATCCTCTACTGCGTCGGCGATAACACGGTGCAGAGCGAGCCGAACATGGCTCACACCATCAAGGAGCTTCAGGCGCTGGAGCTCTTCATCGTCTGCGACATCTTCCCCAACATGACCACCCCATACGCCCACGTCATCCTGCCCGATTGTGCGTGGGGCGAGGAGGACGGCACCTTCACCAACAGCGAGCGCCGGGTGCAGCGCGTCCGACGCGCGTTGACGCCGCCGGGCGAGGCCCGCTCCAACTGGTGGATGCTGCAGGAACTGGGCAAGCGCCTCGGCGTGGACCTCGGCTTCACGTCGGCCGAGACCGTCTGGGAAGACATGCGCAAAACGGCGACCAGTTACGCCGGCATCACCTGGGACCGGATCGAGAAGGTGGGGTTGCAGTGGCCCTGCCCGACGATCGAGCACCCCGGCACGCAGTTCCTCCACAAGGGGGGCAACTTCACGCGCGGCAAGGGGCTCTTTTCTAAGACCGATTGGGTCCCGCCGGCGGAGGTACCCGACAAGGAGTATCCGCTGGTCCTGTCCACGGGCCGCCGGCTCTGGCACTACCACACCGCCACACAGACGAGAAACTGTGTGGGCATCGAGAAGCTTTTCCCCGAGGAGCTTCTGGAACTCAACCCCGCCGACGCCGTCGGGATGGGCATCAAGTCCGGCGATCTGGTCAAAGCCATCAGCCGGCGCGGCGCCATCCAACTTCGCGCATGGGTGACGGAGCGCGCAGGCAAGGGAATGTGCTGGACGGCATTCCATTTCGAGGAGGCCTGCGGTAACGTCCTGACCAACGACGCCTACGATACGGTCACCGAGACCGCCGAATACAAGGCGTGTGCCATCCGCGTAGAGAAACTCGAGGACGGCCCGGCGCTGCCCTCGGCCGTAGTCCGTCAGGCTCGGCCCTAGCCCGGACGGCTCACCATGGAGTCACGGAGACCACAGAGAACAGAATGAAGCGGTTGAGGTTCACCCCCTTCAGGTCGTTCTCTGTGCGCGCCGTCTTCTCCGTGGTGAATTAAGCGGGCTGGCTTCAACACGGCGCTGTGCGCCGTGCTCGACGGTTGCTCGCCCCTCGGTTGGAGAGGGCGGGGAGGGGGCTCCAAAACAGGCCGGCGCGCCCCGTTGAAACGGAGGATTCCGTATGTCACAGACCGAGTCCATCGATGCGCTTCTCGCGATCGCGATCAAGCGCGAGGAAGAAGCGTTCAAGTTCTACTCCGGCGTGAAGAACCGCATGGAGAATCCCGCGATCCGCGACGCCTTTGCGCAGTTGGCTCAGGACGAATCGGCACACCGGCAGTTCCTCCTGAAGTGTAAGCAGGATCCGGACCTGCTGGCGAAACTGGCCGCGCCGCCGGACCGCAAGGTCGCCGAGTCCATGCCGGACCAGGAACTCTCGGTCAGCATGAAACCGGTGGAGGCCCTTGCGCTGGCGATGAAGAAAGAGCAGCATGCGGCGGATTTCTACCGTGAACTGGCCGCGCGGGCTTCGGACGCCACGTACCGGGACATGTTGAATGGGCTGGCCCGGATGGAACTGGGGCACAAGAGCAAGCTCGAGACGATGTTTGTGGACATCGGCTATCCCGAGGTCTTCTAACACGCTCGATACGGAGGCAAGGGGTTACGATGGACAGCCAACTGCGAGAGGAAATCGTTTCGATTGCGGCCCGGTACCCCTCGAAGCGTTCCGCGCTCCTCCCTGCGCTCGATCTCGTCCAGCGTCGTGGACCGGGATACCTGAAGGCCGGCGATCTGAAGGATCTCGCTGCGGTCTTCGATCTTCCGCTTTCCCAGGTCTACGACACAGCCACCTACTACACGATGTTCAATCTCAAGCCGGTCGGCACGTACCATCTCCAAGTCGATACCAACTTGCCGGCCTTGCTCTCGGGCGCCGGAGAACTCCTTTCCCATCTGGAGCGGCGGTTGGGCATCCTCGCGGGCCAGACCACGCCTGACGGGCGCTTTACGCTCTCGGCCGTCGAGGACTTGGGGTCCTGCGGCACCTGCCCGGTCATCCAGGTCAACCAGGAACGATTCTATGAGAACGTGACGACGGCCCGGGCGGATGAACTGATCGACAGCCTGCGCCGGGATGTGTACCCCGCATGGAAGGTGGAATCGTACTGGGGCAGCGAATGCAACATACTGCTCAAGCGTCGCGGCAAGCCGAACTCCACGGCGCTGGCGGGGTACGTGGCTGACGGCGGTTACACCGCGCTGGAAAAAGCGCTCTCGATGAAGCCGCCTGACTTGGTCACGATCCTCAAGGATTCCATGCTGCGCGGGCGTGGAGGCGCCGGCTTTCCGGCCGGCGTGAAGGCGAGTTTCCTGCCAAAGGATTCGGCCAAGCCCGTCTACCTGATCTGCAACGCCGATGAGGGCGAACCCGGAACCTTCAAGGACCGGCAGATCATGGAGTACGACCCGCACCTGTTGCTCGAGAGCATGGCCATTATGGGGTACGGCATCGGGTCCAAGCTGGGATTCATCTATATCCGCGGCGAGTTCTTCTGGATCGCGGACATCCTCGATCGCGCCGTGAAGGAAGCCCGGGCGGCGGGCAAGCTGGGCCAGAACATACTGGGCAAAGGCGTGGACTTCGATGTGATCGTGCACCGCGGTGCCGGCGCCTACGTCTGTGGCGAAGAGACCGCGCTGATCGAATCGCTGGAGGGCAAGCGTGGCAATCCCCGTCCTCGGCCGCCCTTTCCCGCGCAGGCGGGCCTTTACGGATGTCCCACCATCGTCAATAACGTCGAAACGCTCGTCAATGTGCCGTTCATCATCAAGGAAGGGTCGGCGGCCTTCCGAAAGATCGGCCCCAACAACAACTTCGGTCCCAAGCTCTACGGCATTTCCGGCCACGTCCATCGGCCCGGCGTCTACGAGTATCCGCTGGGCACTCCGTTGAGCACGCTGCTGGAGGCCGCGGGAGGAGTAAAGGGCCGCCTCAAAGCGGTCATCGTGGGCGGGTTGTCCACGCCCCTCCTGACCGCGGATGAAGCGCGTGATGTACGGATGGACTACGATTCCTGTCTGAAGCACGGTACCATGCTCGGCTCGGGCGGCATCATCGTGATGAACGACACCGTGAAGATGCCCGAGATGGCCCTCCGGACGATCGAGTTCTACGCGCATGAGTCGTGCGGACAGTGCACCCCATGCCGGCGGGGCTCCATGGCCATGGTCGAGCTATTGGCGGGTGTGGTCGCGGGGCGCGGCAAACGCGAAGACCTGGACACCATCCTCTGGCTCTGCAAGACCATCAAGGGGAGCACGCTCTGTCCCACGGGCGATGCCTTTGCCATGCCTGTGGACGCCATGGTGCGGAAATTCAGAGGCGAGTTCGAAGCGCGGCTGTCATAATTCCGCCGCATTGCGGACCGGACCTGCGGCAGAGGAGGAGAACTCATGACGGACAGCAAGCGGATCTACGTGGTAGATGACGACCCCGACATCTGCGAATCCTGTCAGTTCGTGTTGGAGGGCAAAGGTTTTTCCGTTCAGACCTACGGAAGCGCCGCGTCGGGTTTGGCGGCCATTCGCGCGAAGTGCCCCGACCTTCTGATCCTGGACGTGATGATCGAAGAGGCCGACTCCGGCTTCCAGACCGCCCGGACCCTGGCACGCGAATTCCCGAAACTGCCGATCCTCATGCTCTCCTCCATCGCCGGTGACGCCAAACAGATCTTCGATGTCTCCACGTTGCCCGTCGCGGAGTTGATCGAGAAGCCTATCGAACCGGCGGAACTGCTTCAACGCGTGGAAGCGTTGATCGCGCGAACGAGACCGTAGAGAACAGGCTGTACTGGATCTGCTCTGGACGAGGATCCGTGGTGACGGAAGAATCCCCATCCGTTCAGGACGATTCGCACCTCAAGGCGATCTACGACGCCTTGGTCGGTGATACCGATATCGGCCAGATATTAAATCGCTTGGCCGAGGCGGTCGCGGCGTGTCTGCGCGCCGAGCGGGCCACCGTGTATTCCGTTCGAACGGAGACGGCGGAGCTGGAATCGGCGGCCGTGGTCGGCAACGTACTTCGCCGTATCCGCCTTCCCATCGCGCACACCTCGCTCGCGGGCCACTGCGCGGCCAGCCAGAAGGCTTTTCTCGTCGCCGACGCCTATGGCGACCTGACGTTGATCCACGCCGAGTTGCGGTTCGATCGTTCCTGGGACGCGTTGAATGGCTTCCGAACGAGGGACGTGCTCTGCGCTCCTGTGATCTTCCGCAACCAGACGCTGGGGGTGGTCCAGGCCATCAACGGACGTCACGGGCCTTTCCAGCAGGAAGACCTGAGGCAACTGACCCGGCTGGCTCAGTACACGGCGTATGCGCTCTATCATGCCCGGCTCTATGACGACCTGACCGCCCTGCGACACCTTAAGCAGGAGAAGGCGCGGTTCATGCGTGTCATGGTCCACGAATTGAAAAGCCCCATCGCGGCCATACACATGCTCGCCTCCGCACAGTTGCAGGCGTCTACCGGGGATCAGGGTAATACGTCCCACGCAGCCTTCGTCCAGCGTGTCCTGGTGCGCATGGACGAACTGCACGGCATGATCCACGAAATACTTCAACTGGCTCAGGTGGAGTCCGGCGATCCGCTGGGGAACGTCGCGGAGCTCGACTTGAGGGCTGAATCCGAACGCGTCTGCGAGAGCTATCGGGAACGGATGGATGCCAAGGGATTGTCTTTTCACGTGGACCTTCCGGCCGTGGCGGTGCCCGTCCGCTTTGACCAGAAAGGCTACCATCTGGTCGTTTCGAACCTGCTCTCTAACGCCCTCAAATATACGCCGAAGGGCTCCGTGGAAGTGGTCTTGCGCGTCGCGTCGCGCGAAGCGATCATGGAGGTGCGGGACACGGGAATGGGGATTCCAGCGGGGGATTTGCCCAGGATCTTCCAGGAGTTCTATCGCGCATCCAATGTACGCCGCCAACGCATCACGGGCACCGGGGTTGGCCTGAGCGGAGTCAAAGACTTGGTGGAACGCTTTGGCGGAAACATGCGCATTGAAAGCCGGGAAGAGGCGGGCACCACCGTCACGGTTTCCCTGCCCCTGGTCCCGGATTGTGCGCCATGACGCCGCCGGAAACACGCCTTGCCGCGGCGATCCTGACGGGCGGCCTTGCCAGCCGCTACGGCGGTGCGCCAAAAGGTTTCCTGCGCATGCCCGACGGCACCACCATCCTCTCTCGAACCGTAGAGGCGCTTCGATCGGCGGGCCTGAACCAGATTCTTCTGGTCGCCAACAACCCGACCCCTTACCTGGATTTCGGACTGCCCATAGCGCCCGATGACCGCCCGGGGTGTGGACCGCTGGGCGGCATCGTCACGGCCCTGCGCTACTGGGCCGGACAGGCGGACGGCGTGCTCTTCCTGCCCTGCGACATGCCGGCGGTCACCGCCGCCGAAGTGACCGCATTGACGGCGGCCTTCGACCCGCCGAAGGTGACCCTGGCCGCGGCCCGCGCCGGCGACCGATGGCACCCGTTATGTTCAGTTGTGCATGTCGGGAAAGCCGCTATGCTGATTGAAGCCCTTGAGCGCGGCGAGCGCAGTGTCTGGCGCCTCTGGGAGCGGCTCGGCGCGACCGCGGTCCCTTTTCCCGGCGACACGCCGTTCTTCAACGTGAACACGCCCGCGGATCTGGACGAGTGGATCCGCCGGACGACATGCGGGTCCGGGAGTTCGGCGAATGGCGACGGTCTGGATCATTTGCGGGGCGCATAAAGGCGCCGGAAAGACACGCGTCGCCCGGGCGCTTGCCAAAGCCCTCCCCGATGCGCTCTGCGCAAAGCTGGGTTGCGCACCGGTGAAACTGGACAAGCCGGCCAACTACTTCCGGGATCCGCGCGCGTTCCGTTCCTTCGTCCGTCAAAACCTGCACCGGACGCACGTGGTGCTGGAAGTCAACCGGTGGGCCGATCGGCGATTGGGCGACGTGGTGGTCTTCGTCGAAGGCTCGCCCGACCACGCCTCCCCGCGTCCCGACGTGGCCCGCCTGCGTGCGGCCGCCCATATCCGAATTCCGGGGGAACGGCGGGATTGGGAGGCCGTTCTGGCTCGCCACCTCTCCTCGGCGCACGTACGACGCAAGGTCTGCACGGTTTTTGCCGCGCAGGCGCGTTTTCAGCACGACCGCCGGCCCGCCGCACGCACCAAGGTCTGGTTTGTCCAACACGGGAAGCGCGTTTTCGGTCTGGGATTGGCCCGACTCCTTCAGACCCTTGACGAACAGGGCACGCTGCAGGCCGCCGCCGCGAACTGTGCCGTCAGCTACCGCCATGCGTGGGGGCTGCTGCGTACCGCTGAACGCCAGCTCGGTCACCCGCTGGTGCGGCGACAAACGGGCGGCGCGGGAGGCGGTCGAACCACCCTGACGGAGAAAGGGCGGCACCTGCTCAACATCTTCATGAAGGTCAACCGCGCGGTTGAACGCGTCGCGGATCGCGCGTTCGAACGACAGTGGAAGAAGGAGGCGGCTGAATGAGAATCGGACAGGCGCCGATTGCACTGGACGAAGCCCGTCGCATCCTGGACCGGGAACTTGCCGGCCGGCGGTTGACGTTGGAAACGGTGCCCGTTCGTGAAGCCGTGGGCCGGGTGTTGGCCGTCCCCGCGCGCTCGACACTCGACCTCCCGCCGTTCGACCGATCCGCGGTCGATGGCTACGCGCTTCCATCGGGCGACCCGCACGACGATTTCGAGGTCGTCGGAACGCTGGCCGCGGGCCGGACATGGGAGAGACCGCTTCAACAGGGCCAGGCCCTTAAAATCATGACCGGCGCTCCGGTCCCGGCGGGCGTCGGCGAAATCGTGATGCTGGAAGACACGGAGTCGCTCGGCGGACGGGTGCGTGTCCTCAAACGGGGACGCTCTAATTTCTGCCCGCGCGGCGAAGACCTCCGCTCGGGTGACACGGTCCTGCCCGCCGGAACGCTGCTTCGCCCGGTGGATACGGCCATCCTTCTGGCCTGTGGACTGACGAAGGTCGAGGTCGCGCGCCGACCGACGCTCGGCGTCCTCTGCACGGGCAGCGAGATCGTGGACGATCCCGCGCTCCTGCAACCCGGCCGCATCATGAACTCGAACGGACCGCTGCTCGCCGCCTTGGCCCCGCAGCATGGCCTGAGCGTGGTCGGCCCGTGGGTCGCGGTTGACGATCCGAAGGCGCTGGAACGCGGATTGAACGAGGCGCTCGCCGCCGCGGATCTCGTGGCGGTCTCGGGAGGCGTCTCGGTCGGGGAGTTCGATCTGGTGCCCGATCTTCTCAACAATGCGGGCCTTACCGTCCACTTCTCCGGCGTGGCCATCAAGCCGGGCATGCCGATCACCTTCGCCACGGGGCCGAAACAGATCGTCTTCGGATTGCCGGGAAACCCCGTCGCGGTCTACCTGACGTTCCACCTGTTTGTCCTGCGCGGCGTGAGCGCGTTGACCGGCGGACGGTATCCGGTCCGTTCGTTCCGCCTCCCGCTGGCGCAGCCTTTCCGGCGCAAGAGGGCCGAGCGGATCGAGTTCCTGCCGGCTCGACTCACCGTGGACGGCCGGGTACGGGAGATCCCCTTCCACGGTTCAGGACATCTCGCAGCCCTCTCCGGCGCCGACGGCCTCTTCGCGGTGCCGCAAGGGACAAAGGATCTGCCCGCGGGCTCCTCCGTCGAGTTTCTGTGCATGGGCATGCGAAGCGATGACGGCGGCGAAGAGACGCACGAGCGCGGGTAGGTGTATCGGAGATTCCATGCGCGACGCCTTTGGACGAACGCTGAACTACCTGCGCATCTCGGTCACCGACCGATGCAACCTCCGTTGCCGGTATTGCATGCCGGTCGAAGGTGTGCCGTTGCTGCCACACGACCAGATCCTTTCGTTGGAAGAGATCTTGAACGTGGCGCGGGTTGCGACGGAGTTGGGGTTCGAGCGTTTCCGTCTGACCGGTGGCGAACCGCTGCTTCGGCGCAACCTGTGCTGGCTGGTCGAACGCATGGCGGCGCTTCCCGGCATCCGCGACCTGGCGCTAACAACCAACGGGATCCGATTGCCGGAACAGGCCCAGGCGCTGAAGGACGCCGGACTGCAGCGCGTGAACATCAGCTTGGACGCGATCGATCCGGTCCGCTATCGCGACCTCACGCGTATCGGTGACGTGGCCGACGTTCGGGCCGGCATCGACGCCGCCGAGGCGGCGGGACTGCATCCGATCAAACTCAACTGCGTTGTGGAGCGCTCAAAGAACGAACCGGACGCGCAAGCCGTGGCCGCCTTCGGGCTCGCGCGCGGCATCCAGGTCCGCTTTATCCAGCGCATGGACTTGGGCGGCGGGACCTTCTCCGTCGTGGATGGCGGCAGCGGCGGGCTTTGTTCCCAGTGCAACCGTCTCCGCCTGACCTCGAACGGACTCATCAAACCGTGCCTCTTTTCGGACCAGGCGTTCAGCGTGCGTGAACTCGGTCCACGTCGCGCACTGGAGACGGCCTGCGCGCAGAAGCCGGAAGCGGGCCACTGCTGCCAGGGAGATCCGATGGTGAGGATTGGGGGATGACGGACAGACGCTTGGCGTAACAGATCGGTGTCGGGGTCGGAATCGGCATCGGGATCGAAAGGGATGACATGGGCTTTGGACACGAGAAACTCGACGTGTACCGTGCTGCAATCGAGTACGTAGGTTGGGCCTATCGGTATTGTGAAGGCCTGAAGGGCCACCGAAATGCCAAAGACCAACGCTTACGCGCCTCCCAAGCTATCCCACTCAACATCGCCGAAGGCAACGGCAAGGCAACTGATGGTGATAGGCGACG
>CAYSBP010000050.1:0-3248 GCA_964429255.1 uncultured Planctomycetia bacterium | reverse complement strand
AGGCAAGGCGCGAATGGTGGATGTCGGCGGCAAGCCCGTCGAACGACGCACCGCGCGCGCGGCGGGCCGGATCCGGCTTTCGGCCGTGGCGCGCCGCCAACTCAAGGCCCATGCGATGAAAAAGGGTGACGTGTTGACCGTGGCCCAAATCGCCGGCATTCAGGCCGCCAAACAGACCTCAAGTCTGATACCGCTCTGCCATCCGCTGCGCTTGGACCACGTTGCCGTCCGCCTGTCGTTGACGCCGAAGGGCGTGTCGGCGGAAAGCGAAGTCTCGTGCGCGGGACGAACCGGCGTCGAGATGGAGGCCCTGACCGCGGTCAGCGTCGCGCTGCTAACCGTCTACGATATGTGCAAGGCCGTGGACAAGGCGATGGTGATTGATGAAGTTCGGCTGATTGAAAAGGTGAAAAGCCATGTCTGACCAGGGTGAAGTGATCTCCGTCAACATCTCCAGAATGAAGGGCACGGCCAAAGAGCCCGTAGCCGAAATCATGCTGGACGAACGCGGCGTGGCCGGCGACGCCCACGCGGGCCTGTGGCATCGCCAGGTCAGCCTGATGGCGCAGGAAAGCCTGGAGCGTTTCACGCAGCGCACCGGCCGCGCCATCCGCGCCGGCGAGTTCGCGGAAAACATCACCGTCCGCGGTATCGACCTCACCAAGGTCGCGGTGCTGGACCGTTTCACCGCCGGTGAGGTTCAACTGGAAGTGACGCAGATCGGCAAGGCCTGCCATGGCACGGGCTGCGCGATCTTCCAGACCGTCGGCGAATGCGCAATGCCCAAGGAAGGCATCTTCTGCCGCGTGTTGCAGGGCGGGCACATCCGGGTCGGAGCGCCGATCGTGCGCAAGCCCAAGACGCTCCGCTGCCTCACCATCACCTTGAGCGACCGCGCTTCGCGCGGCGAGTATTCCGACCGCAGCGGGCCGCGGGCGCAGGAGCTGCTCCGAAAACTCGGCGCATCGCTGCCGTGGCCTGTTGCCATCGACAGCCTGCTGCTGCCCGACGATGCCGGCCGCTTGCGGGCCGAACTGCTGGCCGCGCGCGACCATGGCATCGACGCGGTCTTCACCCTGGGCAGCACCGGTGTGGGTCCGCGCGACATCGCTCCGGAAACGGTGGCCGGCGTCTGCGAAAAACAGATCCCCGGCATCATGGAAGCGATCCGCGCCAAGTATGGCGCGGATAACCCGCGCGCCCTCCTGAGCCGCGGCGTGGTGGGTCTGGCCGGAAGCACGCTGGTCTACACGATTCCGGGAAGCGTGAAGGCGGTCGATGAGTACATGGCCGAGATCGAACGCACGCTGAAACATCTGGTGCTCATGGTCCACGGGATCGATGCGCATTGAGCGCCGGAGGTGCGGAGCGCGGGCCGCCTGCCCGCCCGTCGGGCCGGAACGCCTGACGCATGTGGCATGGAGACAACGCGAGTGGATGCGGTCCGAGAATTTAGCGCGCTGCGGATGACCGAACGACGTTCCGAAGCGGAGATCTGCGGGACGATCGCCGAGGAGGCGGTGACGGTCTCGGTGGGGGACGCTGGGAATTTCATCCTCCTCGCTACCCCGTCGGATATCGAGGCGCTTGCGGTCGGGTTCGCGTATTCCGAAGGGCTGTTGACCCGACGGGAGGAGATTGCGGGACTGGGTGCGGAACGCACCGGACCGTGGACGCATCGCGTCGAGTTGCGACTGTCGGGTCCCATCGGCGAGCTGGAGACGCGCAACCTGATCGTGACCAGTTCCTGCGGGATGTGCGGAAAGCACATCGAGGCCGGATTGGCCGGCCCGCCGCTGGGACGCTCGCTCAGCGCAACGCGTGAACAGTTGGTCTTACTGGCCGCAGGTCTGCGCGAGCGGCAGACGCTGTTTTCGCGCACCGGCGGCGCGCACGCCGCGGCCATTTTCGATCCGGACGCGAAGGTGGTGAGCTTCGCCGAGGATCTCGGCCGACACAACGCGCTGGACAAGGCAGTGGGAAAACTGGTGCTCGGGGGATGCGATCCGCACGGTCACGGGGTGCTCCTTTCCGGTCGCGTGAGCTACGAGATGGTGACGAAGGCCGCCAGGGCAGGGTTGGAGATCATCGCGGCCGTCTCCGCGCCCTCGACGCTGGCCGTCGAGGCCTGCAAGGCGCGGAACGTTACGCTCTGCTGTTTTGTGCGGGATGATCGTATCACGGTCTTCGCGCACCCGGAACGAATCGTCGGCGCGTCGAGCCCGTGAGGCCGGACAGGAGAACAGGATCTCTCAACGGTGCGATGGCGGCGAGGCGTGATATTCCATTCCGTGCTGCGTTACTTTGACGGTTTAGGCGTCGTGCCCATGCGCCGATTGAGGTCCACCACGCGATGGGCCAGCGTCTTGGCGACGTGCGCAAGCAGGTCCGGCTTGGCGCGGATCAGAAGGGCAAAATTCTCCTGGCTGACGATCTGGACCAGACAGTGCCCATCCGCAATCACCGTGGCGGAGCGCGGCTGTTGGGTGAAGAAACTGATTTCTCCGAAGACCTCGTTGGGGCCGATGGTGCCGATGACGCGGCCGCCCAACTCCGCGCGGGCGTGGCCTTCCAACAGCACATAGACTTCTTCGGTGGTGGAGCCTTCGGTCAGAATGACCTCGTTCTTGGCAAAGGATCTCAGTTCAAAATTCGGGGTGGTTTCGTCCGTGCTGAGCACGCCGGTCATGCCCAGCAGGATGCGGGCCTGCTGATCCTGGTACTCCTGCCAGAGACGCTGCGCGTCGGGATCGGCGGCGAGGGCGGCCAGGAACTCGGCACGCGGATAGAAGCGCAGGTCGCAGGCGAAATCGCTCTCCAGGCGCGCGCCCTGGCCGGCGCCCGCGGGGGTCGCGGCCACCCAGTCGCCATTCGAGTACATGCGAACGAGGTGCCCGTTGTCGCACCACTTGAGCGTACCGCTGATGACGAAGTAGAAACCGGGCTGTTCGTTCTGGCTGGCGTCGGTGCTGCGGCGCAGGAGCAGCGCCTTCCCGCAGGATTGGAGGCGCTGGTCCAGCACCGTGCCGAGGCTCCGGCTCTTTTCGTCGAGTTCATCCAGCCAGGGTGGCAGTTGGTTGAAGGTCAGCATGCGCGTAATCTGCCCAAACTGGGCCGATCATTCGGCTCCCCGATGATCGTAGCGTAGCAGGCCGTCCCCATCATTATCTACGATGCTCCCGGTCCACGGAGGGAGATAAGTACCGCACAATCACGATGCCCGAGCCGCCATTACCGCCTACGGATGA
>CAYSBP010000049.1:0-17014 GCA_964429255.1 uncultured Planctomycetia bacterium | reverse complement strand
TCAGGTCGGACACATCATAGATCCGTAGCTCGACGTCCTCCACCAGCGAATTCGTCCCACTGATGAAAATGGCCTTATCCTTGAAGGCGAAATCCAGATCGGCCAGTCGAAGAATCCAGCCCAGCGCCAGATCGAGCGACATGTCCGTCACGCGCAGGTTGATGGCGGGCGGACCGGCTTCCAACACCCTCGGGTCGATGATCATCGTAACATTCGTCAGGCTGCGAAGGAAGGAGATGGCCTCCTGCAGCGGCGTATCCACGAACTCGAAACTGACCTTGCGCTGGAGGCGCTTGCGGATCTCCACCTTCCACTGCTCTTCCGCCACGCGCTGACCGATCGTCATGCGTTCCGGGCGCTTGGCGATCTCGTCCCAATTCGTCGGATAGGTCAAGAGGTCGCCGTAGGGGATGTGGTTGTACTCGCCCATCTCCCACGTCTGCGTCACGGCTTCCTTGTGATCCTCGCGAGTCGAGACCGCTTCGACATCATGCTGAGCCGTTCGCGCCCTGCGTTTCAGGCTCTCCGCCTCGGCATTCAGGGGATCGAGCTGAAGAATACGGATTGCAAGCTTCTCCGAAGAACGATACTCGCCGCGAGCGTACAGCGCATCAACTTCCTCCTGCAGCTTCTGGATGCGTTGTTTAAAGAGCAGTGTCTCGCGAAGGCCCTGTTCCTCGGCGATGCGCGCGGCTTCCTTCCTTCTAAGGAAGCTGATCTCCTCTTCCTTGGCTCCAATCTTGCCACGCACACGCTGGATGCCCTCGTCCACCACACGCCGCTCGTTCGGCATGTCGAAGTTCGGCGGCATGTAGTTGAGAATCTCTTTCACCCGGCGATAACGCAGTTCGGCCTGGCGCAACTGATCCAACTGGTCCGCCAGGATCTGCTCGGGACCAAGGTCGGAAACCCCGAGATCGACCTGGTCGCCGCGCTCTTCCAACGTGCGCCCTTCCTCGATGGATGCCATCAGGACCGCAATCTGCTCCTGAATCCGAATGCGATCCTGCTCCTCCAACTGTGCCAGCCGTTCCGAGAACTGATCCTTGCGCGAGCCTAGCAACGAACCGCACTTGCGGTTGTACTCCTGCGCCGCCATGTTGGTGGGATCAAGTTCGGCCGAGCGCTGGAAGTGCTTCTGTGCTTCCCCATACCGAAGACTCTGGAAGAGCTTCATGCCGGTATGGAACTCGGCAGCGGCCTCCGCAATGCGGACCTGATCCTGGACGCTGACCAACCGCTGGGATTCACGCAGCAGACGGTCCGCTCGCATCTCCGGTGTTTCTTCGACAGGAACGACCGGGGCAGGCTCGGGGGTCGGCGGATCGGCCACGGGCGCAGCAGCCGCGTCGGCAGACTTGTCGGCCGCCGGGGGCGCCACATCCACGTTGACGACATCAGCCGTCTTCTCCTGCCCCACCACAGCCGGCGCCGCAGGCATCGCAACCTCGGTCGGTTTCAGCTCGGAAACCTCGACGGTCTTGGCCTTGGAACCCTCGGAGGCCAACCAGCCCTCGAGCGCGGAGGCCCGCCCTGTCCCGGCGACCTCCGACACACCCGCGTCGTTCTCGAGGAACGCCGCGCCAAGATCGCCTTTCTGCTGAAGGGCCGTACAACCCGTGAGCCCCACGCCACCCAGCAGAACCAGCCAACCTGCGAGCGAACGCATTCGAGTCATCGGTCGCGACCGTCCTTTCTCGTGTCTACAACTGCGAGCCTCACACTTCTCTTCGCGGCCTCGCCGCCACAACACCACACGGCAACAACGACATCACGCACGAAGGCTCAGCCTCTAACCGCAGAACGCGGCACAACCTTCTCAGCCACATATAGCCCTGTGCAAGGCACCAATCTAAACTCTTTCACAGTTTCGTCAAGCATCATCTGAACCCAATCCGCACTTTTTCGGATACCCCTTCTCCAGATAAAAAGCCACCCAGTACACCCACAACGGATTGCGTTGTTTCCCCTAGGGCTGAAGAGTTTGCACTATTAATAGACTTTTTTCAAGCGGACTTTCGGAGATATCACCGACTTCAAGTTCCGCGAATCAGCGAAGGATTTTTTTGCTAACCTTAATATAAGCAGCTTGACAGCTACCCCATCCTATGGGAAGGACAGGGCCCGATTTCAGGAGCGACCCGAAACCCATGTTCGAAAGCCTCACCGAGTCCCTCAACTCCTTCTTCACTCGCGTCCGCGGCAAAGGCAAGAAGCTCACCGAAGCCGACATCAAGGAAGGCCTCCGCACCGTCCGCATGGCCCTCCTGGAAGCCGACGTCGCGTTGCCCGTCGTCAAGGATTTCATGACGAAGGTCGGCGAGAAGTCCGTTGGCCTGGAGGTCCTCACGTCGGTCGAACCTTCGCAGCAACTCGTCAAGATCGTTCACGACGAACTGATCGCGCTGATGGGTCCCGGCGAGACCGGTCTGCAGATTCAACCCGAAGGTCTCACCATCGTCATGCTCGCGGGCCTGCAAGGTTCCGGCAAGACCACCACGGCCGCCAAGCTGGCCAACCGACTGAAGAGCAAAGGGCGCCGCCCGCTGCTGGTCGCCGCCGACCTGCAGCGCCCCGCCGCCATCGAGCAATTGAAGGTCCTGGGCGAAGACCTGGAGATTCCCGTCTTCTCAGAGACCGGCCTCACGCCGCCCGAGCTCTGCCGCAAGGCCGTGGAATACGCCAAGGCCAGCCACCGCGACACCGTGTTGCTCGACACCGCCGGCCGCCTCCACATCGACGACGCGCTGATGACCGAACTCCAGCAGATTCACGCGGCCACGCAACCGCACGAAGTCCTGCTCGTCGTCGACGCGATGGTCGGCCAGGACGCGGTGAACTCGGCGAAGGAGTTCGACCAGCGTCTGTCCATCAGCGGCGTGATCCTGACCAAACTCGATGGCGACGCCCGCGGCGGCGCGGCGCTCTCGGTCCGCCAGGTAACCGGCAAGCCGATCAAGTTCGTTGGCGTCGGCGAGAAGCTGGACCGCCTGGAGGAGTTCCACCCCGAGCGGATGGCCACCCGCATCCTCGGCATGGGCGACATCGTCAGCCTGGTCGAGAAGGCGCAGGAGGTGATGGACCAGGAGCAGGCGCAGAAGTTTCAGGAGAAGATGGCCAAGGACCGGCTGACGCTGGACGACTTCCTGACGCAGTTGCGCGCCGTCCGTAAGATGGGCTCTTTCAAGGACATCCTCGGCATGATCCCGGGGCTCTCCGGCCTGAAGGACCTCGACGCTTCGGACGAGCAGTTCGGGCAGGTCGAAGCTGTGATCTCCTCGATGACCAAAGAGGAACGCGGGAATCCGACGATCATCGGCGCGAGCCGCAGGAAGCGCATCGCCAACGGCTCGGGCGTCAATGTCAACGACGTCTCGCGGCTGCTCAAACAGTTCGAGGAGGTGACCAAGCACCTCTCGAACTTCACAAAGGCGGCAAAGCTGATGGATCGCGTGATGCCCACCCCCGTGACGCACCGCGGGCGGACGCTGAGCGAAGACGACCGCCGCGCGATCAAGAAGCGACGCAAGATGGAACGCCTGCGCAAGAAACAGTCAAAAAAGTAATCGTTTGAAGGTAGCCGCGGATGTGGATCGGCTCACGGCCGACTTCGCCGTCCTTCACCGCCGCATTGTTGGACGGTGCGTGATGCGAGGGAGCCGTGCCGGCGGCCCGGAGGCAACGACGCGCGGGCTATGGCTCGTTCCGCACCTCTTTGACGTCCGCCGCGTTCACCGTGCGCATCTCACCAGCCTCGTCCCTGATGGCAATCTGGTCGCCCATCTTCATCGTCATGTACGCTTTCAGTTCGGTGCCGTCCTTCAAAACATAGATCTTGCACCGAACGTCCTTTCTGGGCGCGCCCTCCACCGTGCCGGTCGCGGGAGCGGCAGTCGCGTCCGCCGCCTCGGCGCCCAGGACGCGCAGTCGGTCCGTCACCGCGCGCTGGACGGACGCCAGGATTCGCTGCACACCGGCCATCCGCTGCACCTCGCGAGAGGCCGTGCCAAGCTGCGTTCGCAACGGGTCCAGTTGCTGGCGGTCGCGTTCCATTTCGATCAGGTCGCGTTCCGGCGGGGGCGGACCGAGCGGCTTCGAAGGCATCGTCGGTCGCGGCGGCGGCGGGGTGTTGACCGACCGCTCGAGCGCGCGCACCCGGCGTTCGACGATCTCGATCCGATTCCTCGCGGCCCGCTCGTTGCCCTGCGCCTTCAGCGTCGTCTGCGCGCCGGCCAGATGATCGAGGTCGACGAGCAGTGCGGTACAGTCCGCGTGACGGGCCAGGGGATCGGCCGGTCGCCTTTTTTAAGGTACCGGTCCAGCGACTGACCTTCGCAGTGCTCCATGGCGTAGTAATGCACACCGGCGGCATCACCGAAGGTGTGGGCCGCCACGATGTTGGGGTGATTGAGCTTGCCGGTGGCCACCGCCTCGCGATGGATTCGTCAGTGCAACCGTCCGGCATCGGATACCCCCTCGAACGACGCAGGACACATCATAGGGAACGGAGGCGCCAAGACAAGATGGAAGTTCGGTTAGGGACAGGCCGGGGATGGTGGCCGCGAGTCAGAGCCCAGAATCTCACATTCCTCCCCGCTCCTGACTCGACAGGAGATGAACAAGACGCTACTATCCGGCGCACCTCATAGGCCGATGGAGACAACAACGTGACGCTACCACCCAAAAGGACGTCCATCCGTACCCATTCCGGGGAGCCCGCCGACGGCCAGAGTTCAGGACGTCATGAAGAGCGGAAGCCGTCCCAGAGCGGCGAGCCGGAACGACCTTCGAAGAAGGCCATCGCGGCGGCCTCCTCGTCGCAGCGTGCGGCCGATCCGGAACGGCCGTCGCAGCGCAGCGCTGCCCCGGCCCGCTCTTCGCGGCGCGATGGAACGCCCACGTCGCGCCCGGCCGGTTCGGCCCGGCATCTTGCCGCAAGGCCGCGCGGAGAAGAAGAGGAATCGTTGCTGGTCGAACCGCCCGAGGATCCGCGCGGCGACGGCTCCTCACGCCGGATCGTGGCCGGTCAACCGCAGAGTTCTTCGCGCTTTCGGGCGACAGGGTCGAGCGGTTCTTCAGCCCGTGGTTCGGCTCAGCAGGTCGAGCCGATGAAACGCTCCGATAAGACCAGTGCACGCGTCCGGCCAGCCGAAGCGAGTTCCGCCGGGACCTCACGCACTTCGGCCCGGCGTTCGCAGCGAGCCTCGATTCGGAACCAGACGCCGTCCGGGCCACTGCTGACCCTCAAACACAAGATCCTGATCACAGCAGTGCTGACACTGATCGTGGGTGCGATCGTGGGCTACCGTCCAGTGCGCCGCTCGATGCTGGGCAGGGAAATGGTGCAGGGTAGCAAGACGGCCGCGGAGACGTTGTTCAAGGAAGAGGGTGCGCAGGCGGTCGGTCTCTTCGTCAAGTATCTGAAACCGGCTTCGACGCCAGAGGAGCAAGCGCAGCGGACCGCCGGTACGCCGATGGCGGCCGTGCATGGGCTGGGTCTGGCGATGCGTTCGAAGGACCACCGGAAGCTCGGCATTGAGAAGGCCCATGAGCTGTTCACGGAAGGTCCGGACGACGTTCGCCGTGTGGTGGCCGCCGAGCTCAAAGGCTGTGCAGACTACACGCTCGAGAATCGCGATGCGGGATTGATGCAACTGATCACCCCGGTTCTGCTGGCGTGCGTGGATGCGCAGGACCCGGAACTCCGACTGGCCGGTCTGTATGGTCTGGGCCGTTACGAATCGCCAGGGGGTGGATGTCTGCGTCTATTAAGGGTGGCACGCGAAGAGAAGGATCCGTTCCGAACAATGGCGTTGAGCGGGATCGAGATGAGCGCCACGCCGGAGGCCATCGAGCACCTACTGAATGCGATGTCGCAACAAGAGGACAAGCCGCTGGCGGAGGCGGCGCTGAAGGGGTTCGTGAAGATTCGCGACAAGGCATCGACGGCCAAACTGCTGGAGCAGTTGACCAACCTTTCCGCCGAAGTGCGCCTGGAGACTACAAAGGCGCTGGCGTTGCGCAAGGGCGATCGGGAGGCCGCGAAGGGGATCGTGCGCGCGCTGACAGACGCCTCCGCACCTGTTCGCGTGGAGGCCGTGCGGGCCTTCCCGACGATGAGAGTCGACGCGGCCGAAAATGCGAAACTGGAACCGCTGATTACGGATGACAGCGAGGATGTTCGCGTGGCGACCGGCGCCTCGCTGATGTCACTGAGCGACGAAACGAGTTGGAAACTATTGATGGGTGCCTTCGGAAAGGATTTGAAGGGCAAGGCGCTGGAGTCATTCATCATGGCGGTCGCCAAGCGGGGTCACACCAAGGCGCAGGACGGCCGGCGGAACCTGCAGATTACACGGGTGCTGGTCGATCAATTTACCAAGCACGCCGAGAGTTCCAAAGCCATCGCAAACGCCTTGGCCGAGCTGTCGGCCGTAAGCCGTCAGCCGCATCGTTTCCCGCAGCGGCAGAAGTGGGCCGGCACCCAGTGGAAAGCCTGGCAGGAAAACGCCGAGAAGCGCGAAGTGATGATTCAGGATGCCATGGGCAAACTGAGGGAAGCGCACAAGAAACAGGACATGGAGTACCGCGACGAGTTCCCAAGGCTGCTCAAACTGGTCGACGAAGGGCTGGAGCTACTCGAGAAAGCCAAGGCCCTGTCCAGCGAGGATCAGGAGGACGAGATCTATTGCGACGAAACGGCCACATGGTATACGAAGCTGCGGTATCACTTCCAGAAGGACCAGGCGATCAACGCTCGTTGAGCCGGTCGCCCCACGCAAGACGGGACGGGGTTCGTGGCAAACGAGGAGATCAGCGAAGTCACGCTGGATGCGTCCGCTGCCGGACAGCGATTCGACGTGTCGCTCGCAAAGGCCTTTCCGGACCATTCGCGTTCCTTCCTGACGCGTCTACTGAAAGAGGGCGCGATTCTTCTCGATGGGAAAGAGGCCAAACCGAGCTACAAGGTCCGGGGCGGCGAACGCGTTGAAGTGGAGTGGCCTGAGCCGGAGGTCATCGCGGCGCGGCCGGAAGCCATCCCGCTCGATGTCCTCTTTGAGGACGCCGACGTGATCGCGGTCAACAAACCTGCGGGGATGTGCGCGCACCCCAGCGCCGGGCACCCGTCAGGTACGCTCGTCAACGCGCTGCTGCACCATTGCACCGACCTGTCGAGCATCAACGGCACGATCCGGCCGGGCATCGTGCATCGGCTGGATGCGGATACGACAGGCGTGATCATCGCGGCCAAGAACGACACGGCGCATCAGGCGCTGCAGGAGCAGTTCATGGCGCGGAGCGTGCACAAGCGGTACGTGGCGCTCTGCCACGGCGCACCGATGCACGACCGTTTCACCTGCGAGGGAAGGATCGGACGGCATCCGGTAAGGCGAACGGAGATGACCATCGTACGCAGCGCCGAGGAAGGGCGTGCGGCCCAGACGGATTTCGAAGTGGTGCAGCGGTTCGCAGGCAGAAAAGGCGGAGCGCTGTTCCTCGTACTCGCCCGTCCGCACACCGGTCGTACACATCAGATCCGCGTGCATCTGGCCAAGGCAGGCTTCCCGATCCTGACGGACCCGCTCTATGGGCGTGAGGAGTCGGTGCCTGAGTTGGGCCTGCACCGCCACGCGCTCCACGCATGGAGGCTCGAGATCCGCCATCCGCGCACCCGGGAACTGCTGCGTCTCGAGGCGCCGCTGGCCGATGATATGAAAGGCGCGCTGCTGGCGCTTAGCGGCCGGTGGCCACTGACGGCGCCCCTGACGTGCTGACCCTTATGGGGGACGAAAAGCCTGTTCGCGTCAGGATGTTCAAAAGGAACGCCCGTTCCCCAGCGTGAGCCTCCCATTGCCCACAAAGTCGGAGGGACAGCAGAAAGCCCTGACGGACTCCCCCCTTTCCCTGTGGGAAAGGGGGGCGAGGGGGCACTCGGAATCCCCCATCCCCCTGCAGCGCGCTGAACGCGCGCCTGGGGGCGAGAATTCGTGAGGGGAGGCCCGTTGGTCCTATCCCCCCCAACCCCCTTTCCTAACAGGAAAGGGGGAGCCGGAAGATGTGGGTAATGGGCAGCCAGCGTGGGAGGGCCGACGTGAGCAGAGCCCTTCGACGTTGCTCAGGGCCGTGAGCCTGTCGAACGGCGAACTCGGGGAGAGAGGGGCTGGCTCATGTTTCCGGATAAGGGTCTTCGGCATGAGTGACACAAGCTGGGATATCGTCTTCGAAAACGCCACGCTGGTCGATGGCACCGGCGCGCCACGGCGGAAAGCCGATGTCGCGCTCGCCGGTGCGCGCATCGCAGACGTGCGCGAACAGCTTCCTGAACCAGCCAAAGCACACGCGAAACAACGTCTGGACCTGAAGGGCCTGGTGCTCGCGCCCGGCTTCATCGATGTGCATGCGCACGGCGAGCTGGAACCGCTGGTCGATACGCGGGCCACGGGCAAGGTCCTGAGCGGCGTCACGACCGAGATCTCGGGCAACTGCGGTATATCCCCCTTCCCCCTGTCCGGCGTGTTGCGCGAGGAGTACGAGCACGCGGCGAAGGACGTCGACCTGGGGCGCGAACGGCTGACGTGGCGCGGCGCCGACGAGTACTTCGCGGCGCTCGAATCGACCGGTTCGGCCATCCACCGCGCCTTTCTGGTCGGTCACGGTTCGGCCCGTGCCGCGGTCAATGGCCACGCGCAGCGGCTCGACGAATCCGGCTGGCGCCGTTTGCAGGACGCGGTCGACGCGGCGCTGGAGGCCGGCTGCGTGGGGATGAGTTCCGGGCTGATCTACTCGCCGGGTTGTTTCGCCGACGCGGATGAGTTAATCGCCCTCTCCAGAATCTGCGCGCGCAAGGGTGCGCTCTACACGACCCATATGCGCAGCGAAGGCAACGAGTTGGAGGATTCGATCCGGGAGACCTTGCGCATCGGTCGCGAGAGCGGCGCCCGGACACAGATCAGCCACTTGAAGACCACCTACCCTCAGAACTGGTCCAAGATCGAATGGGTCGAGACGACCCTGCACGCGG
Organism: uncultured Planctomycetia bacterium; assembly: GCA_964429255.1. Taxonomy (GTDB): domain Bacteria; phylum Planctomycetota; class SZUA-567; order H5-PLA8; family H5-PLA8; genus CAYSBP01. The sequence continues at coordinate 7,992 of CAYSBP010000049.1, read as the reverse complement.
CGAGGGCTCAGGGCCTCGACGTTGCCGCCGACCGATACCCTTACACGGCCAGCGCCACGCGACTGGATGCGATCCTGCCATCGTGGGTCTACGAAGGCGGTGTCGAGTCGGAACTCGCGCGACTCGCGGATACGGCGACGGCCCGGCGGATCGAAGAAGAGATTGCGAAGCGACAGCCGCACCCGAGCTACTGGTCGCGGTTGATGGTCGCCAGCGCGGAGGATACGGAGCTGAACGCCGAGGTGGCAGGGCGGAGCCTTCAAGCCCTTGCCGACGCGTGGAAGGTGAGCCCCTGCGAGGCGCTGCGACGGATCCTGATCCGTGACCGCTGTCGAAGTTCGGGGATCTTCCATTCGATGAGCGAGGAGAACCTGGAGCGGATTCTGCGATGGGACTTTGTGATGATCGGCAGCGACGCGGCGGCCCGCGATGTCAGCGGCCCCACGCGGGAAGCGCGACCGCACCCGCGCACCTTCGGCACCTTCCCGCGGGTGCTGGGGCACTACGTTCGCGAGCGGAAGCTGCTGGGCATGGAGGAGGCCATCCGTCGGATGACCTCGCTGTCCGCGGATACGTTCCATCTGCGGGATCGGGGGCGTATCGTGCCGGGCGCCTGGGCGGACCTGGTCGTCTTCGATCCCCTGACGGTGAATGACCGGGCGACGTTCGAGCAGCCCAACCGTTTTCCCGAAGGGATTGAGCGTGTCTTCGTGAACGGTAAACTTGTTTCGGAGAACGGCCGCGTGCTGGAAGATCGGCCGGGCCGCGTGTTGCGGCGCGGAGTGTGATCGGACGTCACCACGGCGTCACGGAGACGTGTTGGATGTCTGGCGGTCGCTGGCGGAACCCGCTGCCATGCCGTTGGACCGACCAACGTTGGTCTCCGGTGAACACCCAGGTTTCTCGGGTCCTCTCCGTGCCTCGGTGTACTCCGTGGTGAATCCTTTCTGCCTGAGGAGTGGCGATGGCGAAGCGACCTGTGATCGGACTGAACATCGGCGTCGAAGGCATTCAGCGGCCTCCGTTGGGTCGGCTGGAGATGTCGATCGCCTATATCGATGCCATCGAACGTACGGGCGGACTGCCGCTGATCCTGCCACCCTGCACCGACGTGGAACTCTTTAAAGGACTGGTCCCGCTGCTCGACGGGTTCTGTCTGATCGGCGGCGATGACTATGGGCCGCACCACTTTGGCGGACGGATCCAGCGTGCGGAAGAACTGACGTCCGAGCGGCGGGCGCGTTTCGACTGGGCATTGGCCCAACACCTGCTGGATCTGACGGATTTGCCCGTGCTGGGTGTGTGCGGCGGCCAGCAACTGATGGGACTGGTGCGCGGCGCGGGGCTGGTGCAGGACATCCGAACCGAATGGAACGAACGGTCCGGTCAGGCGCCGTTGCCGCATGCTTCGCGTGACCGCGGCAAGGAACCGTGCGCTCTTGGGTACCGACACCCGGTGCGTGTGACGTCCGGCAGTCGGCTGGCCCGGGTGATGGGTTCGGACGACGGTCTTTCCGTGAACTCGTTTCATCATCAGGCGCTCTGCCCCGACCGGGTAGGCGAAGGGTGGGTGGCAACGGCGTGGGCGGAGGACGGGATGGTGGAGGCGATTGAGGCCGCACCGGATTCAAAATGGGCTGAAGGCGACCGGTTCCTGATCGGCGTGCAGTGGCATCCCGAGCGGATGACGACGAGCGCACCACAGCAGTCGCTCTTCGCGGCGCTGGTGAAGGCGGCGGAAGTCAGGCTGCGATGAACCACCCGGAATGGACGCGAGGGCAGCGGCGATGGCCGAAATGATGTCGCCGCCACGGCTCTTGAGGGCACCGCAACGCCGCGGGAGCGATTCCGGGGCGATTGCTTCGTCGATGAAAAGGATATTCAGTGCGTTGGCGTTCTCCGGTGCGTGGCATTTCGCGTTGACGATGAAGGAGGAAAAGGATTCGATACCGATTCCGAACAGCCCTACTCTTCGGGTGGGGCTTTCTCGCCTGCTGCGCCGGCACCTTCCGCAGTCGTCCCGGGCAGACCCATCAGGCTGGGCTGTTTCTCCAAGATGGCCGCCTGGAGTTCCTTGGTGATATCCTTGTTCTCGAGCAGGAACTTGCGCGCGCCTTCGCGGCCCTGGCCCAGGCGGTTGCCGTTATACGAGAACCACGAGCCGGACTTCTCGATCACGTTGGCGGCCACACCCATGTCCAGGATCGTGCCTTCCCACGAGATGCCCGTGCCGAACATCACGTCGAATTCCGCCTGACGGAAGGGCGGCGCCACCTTGTTCTTGACCACCTTGGCGCGGACCGTCGTGCCGACGGCGGTCTCGCCTTCCTTGAGCGTGGCGATGCGCCGCACGTCGATGCGGACCGATGCGTAGAACTTGAGCGCCCGGCCGCCCGGCGTCGTCTCGGGATTGCCGAACATCACGCCGATCTTTTCGCGCAACTGATTGATGAAGATGACCACCGTGTGCGAACGCGCGATGCACGCAGTCAGCTTGCGCAGCGCCTGCGACATCAAGCGCGCCTGGTGGCCTACGTGCGAAGCGCCCATTTCGCCTTCGATTTCGGCCTTGGGAACCAGCGCGGCCACCGAGTCCACCACGACGACATCCAGCGCGTTTGAACGCACGAGCTGCTCGCAGATTTCCAGCGCCTGCTCGCCCGTGTCCGGCTGGCTGACCAGCAACTCGTCGAGGTTCACGCCCAGCTTGCGGGCATAGACCGGATCCAGCGCGTGTTCGGCGTCGATGAAGGCCGCAACGCCTTCGTCTTTCTGGGCGTGCGCGACGATCGTCAGGGCCAGCGTCGTCTTGCCGCTGGATTCCGGACCGTAGATTTCGATCACGCGACCGCGCGGCACGCCGCCGACGCCCAGCGCCATGTCCAGCGAAAGCGCGCCGGTGGAGATCGCCGGAATCAGCTTGATGGTCGTGCTGTCGAGCCGCTGAATAGCACCCTGCCCGAACTGCCGTTCGATCTGCTCGAGGGCGCGCTTGAGCGCGTCGGCCTTGCGCGACTTGAGTTGCTCCTCCGAATCCGCTTTGCCTTTGCCTTCGGGTTTGCCTGCCTTCGCCATGACGTTCTCCAGTGCAGCCAGTTAGTCCGTCCCCCACGTGAAACCCAAGATGCGCGGAATCCTATGGAGCAAGCCCATGGTGCGCAAGTGGCACATTTTTTTTGGTCGGTGTCGAGCGAGAGAAAGGCGACTCCACGCCTCGAAGGACGGACCCATGCGGCAGGCTGAAAGGCTGACCTACCTGCCTCGCCTCGGCGCGATTCGTTTCAGTTCCGTCCTGCAGAATTCGTAGACCGTTCGCTCGATGTCGTTGGCCGGCCGGTAATCCTTCAGGAATGCCGAGATCAACGAACGTGCCTTGGCCCGGTTGTTGGGATCACCGCGTACGCTGTAGCAGAGCGCCTGGTGAGCCGCGGCATCCAAGTCCGTCTTCAGCAGGTTAAGCACCTTGGAAAACTCCCGTGCCGCGTCGTCATAATAGCCGACCGCTTCGCGTCCCTTCACCGTCAACTCAGCGGCCTCCTTCTGCGCGGCGATCAGGCGAGGATTGGTCCGATCGATTTCTTTGTACCTGCGGCGACCCTTGAAGGTCACGCGGGTCGCGGCTCTCACCGCGTCGCGGTACTCCCGCTGATGCACCTCAAATAACGGCATCAGCTTGTCCTTCATGGCCTGGGCCTGATCGAACAGGACATGCCCCAGCTTGCGATGCGCCACGGCGTTGTCCATCAGCTTCCACGATTCCTCGTACTTGCCCATCGCCAGGTCCGTCTTGCCCTCGGAGAGGTGACGATCGCCCTCGAGAATCAGGTCCATTTCCGGGCCCGTGGGTATACTCTTGCCTTCGGGCGTGGCCTTTTCCCTTGCCATCTTGGCGGTGTACCGTTCCTGCGCCGCGCGCGCGAGCGCGAGCGCCTTGACGCCGTAATCCGTTCCGCTCGCTTCGTCAGCCACCTGAAACCATTTCAGTGCCACGATGTAATCGTTGGCCGCCTGCTCTCTAGCGAAGCGTTCGCCCTCCGAAAACCCCCTCTTGGCCAAGGCCAACTGGGCCGCCACGGCGGGATCCTCTTCCCCGCCATCCCCGGCGGTCACGGTCGTGGCGGGAGGCGGTGGCGAGACAACGGATCCGCCGGATCCCCGCAGACGATTCGCTTCGCTCATGGACTGAACATTCGAGAACTTTCGCGCCCAGAACAGCGCGACGACAACCTCCTGCCCGAGCGGCGTATCCTCGGCCCTCACCTTTTCCAGCAGTTTCTGGGCCTGTTCCAGCTTGACCATCGCAGCCCCGTACGCCTTGGGGTCCGTAGACGATGCGCTGGCCTGCTCAAGAATGGCCACGGCTTCCGCTTTGAGGACCGCAGCATCCCGCAGTTCATCCGCACCCCACAAACCCGCCGCGAAGAACAGACACAGCAGTGAAGTGATCCGACCCATGGCGCCTCACCCCTCTCTTCCGCGTCGCCCCAAAACCAGCCCACCACGGGGCCGCCGCAGATCCATACCCCGCTGGACCCAGAAAGGTACCCGCTGCCGGGCGATGGTTCAAGGGCGCCGCGGCAACAGCGTCTTCAGATACTCCGCACACCGCGCGGCCGCACCCTGGCGCGTCAGGAAAACCTGCCTCGCGCGGACGCCCATTTCGCGCGCCGCAGCCGGATCGGACAGGAGTCCATCGAAAGCGGCTGTCAGTTCGGCGGCGTTCTGGACCTGCACGCGACCGTTGCACGATTTCAGCAGTTCGTCGGCTTCCGCGAAGTTCTGCATGTTCGGTCCGTAGACGGTCGGCAGGCCGACGCCCGCCGGCTCCATGAGGCTCTGCCCGCCATGCGGGATCAGGCTGCCGCCGACAAAGGCGATTTCGGCCGCGCGGTATATCCGGCGCAACTCGCCCATCGTATCCACCAGGATTACGGCTCGTCCGCGCTGGTCGGTCGGAATCGCGGAGAACGCGCGGTCGCCATGCTCCTTTATTTTTGAGCGGCGCACGCAGGGCAGGCCGGCCCCCACGATCAGCTGCCCGACGTCGTCCAGTCGGTGCGGGTGGCGCGGGACCAGCACCAGCCGAAGTTGCGGAAACTTTTCCAGCAGCGCCCGGTACACCTCGATCAGCGCGGCCTCCTCGGACGGGTGCGTGCTTCCGCAGACGATGACGCGCGCCCCGGCAGGGATATTCAGCATCGCACGCGCTTCGGCCCGCTCGGCATCGCTGGGCATGTGCGTCTCGATGGCGTCGTACTTGACGTTGCCGACGACTTCGACGCGCTCGGCTTCGACGCCCAGCAGTTTCACGCGCAGGGCATACTCGTCGCTCTGCATCAACCAGCGGCGCACGCGACCGAAACTGCGGCCCAGCGCGAACCACGCCCGGCGGTAGCCGCGGGCGGATCGCTCCGTGATGCGGCCGTTCACGACGACCACGGGAATTCCGCGTGCGGTCGCTTCAGCGGTCAGATTGGGCCAGACCTCCAGTTCCATCAGCACGATCACCGCGGGTTTGACGCGGTCGAGAGAACGTTTGACGGCGGAGGAGAAATCCATCGGATAGTAGAAGACCGATTCCGGTCCGTAGAGTTGGCGGGCCACCTGTTGCCCCGTGGCCGTGGTCGTCGAGAAGACGAGGTCGGCATCCTGAATCTCGCGGCGCAGCGCCTTGCCGAGCGTGTACGTCGCTTGCGCCTCGCCCACCGAAACGGCGTGCACCCAGATGCGATGGGGGTGCGCGGGCCGTTCAGGTACACGACCCATCTTCTGGTCCCAGCCTTCCTTGTCCTTGCCCCGAACGAATCGGCGCCAGGCGAAGAATGGAAGGCCGACACAGAAGAGGCCGGCATACAGAAGATCCCACGCACGCGACGCGCCGCCCTTGCCCGGAGGGTAAGGAGGGCCCGGGTCGACGGGCACGGCGGGCGTGCCGTTCATAGGTTCAGCTTCGGTCATGGCAGTGACGTGTTAAGATGAAATGGCGCTCGCGTCAAGAACCACCAGGAACGGAATGGTGCGCCGTGACGCCACGGGCACAGGACGGCAGGAACCAGGACGGAAGATTCAGGTCGCTAAGGGGTAACCTCGCTACTCGATCCTCGCTCCCTGCGCTCCGCTCTCCGCGCCCCGTTCCGCGCCCTTCGCGCCCCCCTTCTCCTTCACCATATTCCGACCCGCGTGGCGGACCATGAAGACGTAGCGCTTGAACATCTTGTTCGTCTCGTCCTCGTGCTCCGACTTCTCCGACGGGTCCTTGGGTTCGAAGAAGCAGGTCGGGTCCGCTTCCATGTAGTCACCCGTGTGGAAGAGCGCCATCGCGCGGCAACCGCCGCAGACGTACTGATAGCGGCAGCGCCCGCACTTTCCCTTGAGCCGCTTGCGGTCCAATACGTTCTGGAAGATCTCACTCTCCGCCACGATCTTCGGCAGCGGCTTGTCGCGCACGTTGCCGGCGTCGAGTTCGTCCAGCAGGATGCCGCAGGGCGAGACGTTGCCTTCGGCGCTGATCGCCAGCCACGTGCCGCAGAAGCAGCCGATGGACGGACTCTGGGGAACCGTGACGTTCTTGTGTCCCTTCGAAAAGTGTTCGTGCAGTTCGGGTGAGAGAAAGAACGGCGTGTAGCTGATGTAGCCGTTGGCGTGCTTGCGCAGTTCGGGGTGAATGTAGTCGCGGAGTTCTTCGCGCGTGAAGCCCAGGTCGCAGAAATGTCCGCAACCCGAACCGCGCTTGGTGAACGGGGAGCGGTTGTACGGGATGCCGTTCTTCTCGAGCCACGAGAGCGTCTTCGGCAGCGTCTTCAGGTTGTGTTTGCCGACGTTCACCACGCAGTGGCGTTTGATCTTCAGGCGGCCGCAGGTCTCCAGTACCTTCAGCGCGAGGTCACATTCGCCGTCGCGGGTCCAGGAATTCTCGTTCTCGATGCTGTTGATGCCCACCGCGATGACCAGCATGCCGTCCGCGGCGTCGTTGAAGGCCTTGAGTTTCTCCTCGGTCATGGCCAGACCGTTGGTGCAGATGGAGGACTCGTAGCCGTACTTCGTGGCCCGCTTGACCAACTCCAGCGCGTCGTCGCGCACGACGAACTCGCCGCCGCTCCACGTCATCACCTTGATGCCGATTTCGCGTGCGGCGGCCAGGATGTGCTTTTCGATCTCGTCGGTGGAAAGTTCTTTCGGCTGGCTTTTCTTCACCACCTCGGGATTGTTGCTCGAAGACATGCACATCGGACAGGCCATGTTACAACGCCGGGTCGCCTCGAAGAAGATCGTGTTGAAGGTGTATTTCGTGGTCATGAAGAACTCCGTTCGGTCTCGCACAACTCGAAGAGGTGCCGGTCGGGCGTCAGCAGGAAGGCAAACCGCGAAAGCCCCTGCACATGCTGCTCGAAGCGCGTCAATGGGAAACAGCGTTTCTTGCGCAGGGCCTTGATGGCCGCGTCCAGGTCGGGCACTTCAAAGCAGAGATGGTACGGTCCGCCGCCCGTCTTCTCGATCAGCGGTTCCACCGGCGAACCGGCTTCGACGCCCTGGACCAGTTCCAGCAGGTTACCGGGGCCCAGTTCGATGAAGCAGACATTCACCTTCTGGGTCGGAACGGGCACGGGTGGCGTAATCCGTTTAAAGCCCAACGTACCGCAGTAGAACTCGACCGCCTTCTCGATGTCGCGTACGGCACAGCCGACATGATGGAAGGTAAGGCCTGCCACTACTCCGGTGACACATGGTACTTTCGTCTGGGGGTCCTGCATCGTCTGGGCCACGCTCCACTAGCTGGACGGCTTACACCGTAAGACTTTACCGATATTCCCCTTCCAAGCAAGTTGGGCGTGAGGAGTGGTATCCGTCAACAGCGCCGATCCTGCACATTGGCAACCAATGCTGCTGCCGTCCATGGCGTCCTCACGCCTTCGCGAACAACCGCTACGGCGGACAGGTGGCGTCTTGGCGGTCAATGCTGTTGCCGTTGTCCGCGGTCCGAAGCACGAAACA
>CAYSBP010000048.1:0-17128 GCA_964429255.1 uncultured Planctomycetia bacterium | reverse complement strand
CACCCGGGGACCACCGGGTGCGAAGCAGTGAAAAGAACGGACGGTGCGGCTTGTTAAGCGTTCACTTCCCGGCCTGGAAGAGCAAGATGACGGGAAAGGCGGGTTCGCCAACCTGGACCGGGACGATCTGGCCGGGCGCCAAAGCCATGGCGTTGGACCCGATAGAGTTGCCCTTGGCGTCTTTGACCGTGTACATGATCTTGGCCATGCCCATGTCAATTTCGACAAGGGTCGCACTGATTGAATGGCTGCCCACCTTGATGGTCGTCTGCTGACCGGCCTTCACCACACCGCTGCCGCCACCGATATCGTCGAACTTGTTGTAGGGAAAACGCTTCAGCACATCGGCAAACGCATCGAGTCCCGGTGCGATGGCAGGCGTCAGCTTCTCCTCACCCTCACGCGTGGCCAGCACGCCCTGAACGCTCACCCTGACCGACTCGCCTTCGGCCCCCCACGCGTGCCAAGCCGGTACGGCCAGCCCAGCAGCGATCGCGATGGCCAGAAAGCGGTACGCGCTCAACGTCTGTCTCATGATACTCCCCATCGCCTAGCGGCCCGTCAAAAACCCCTCCCCCTACTCAGGCCCACAGAGGGGCGAGGGGGAACAACAGCCCCTTTCTCAACGGGCTGTTAGCCGTGTAAAAACAACTCCTTACTGCCAGGATTCGACCTCTTCCAGCTCGGGGTCCGGCTCCTTCAGGAAAAAGCAGATCACGGGCTGCTCGATGCCCGGCACATGTTGCACCATCACGAAGTACCGCTGATCCAGTGCCTGCGGTAAGCCGCCCGCCACCTTCAAATCGGGCGGCTTTGGTACGGGCACCAGTCCCGTCGGCTCGTGCCGCATGAAGGCCAACATCGTGACGACCAGGATCACCGCGGCCGCAGCCAAGGCTGTAAGGCTGCGCCAAAAAGGAATCGGCGCAGCAGTTCGCCGGACTTGAGCCGGAGTTACATCTTCAACCGCATGCATGGGGCCGGGCGTCAGGTCGGCATGGACGGGTCTTGACCGGGCGCCGGTCGTCTGGAGGCGCACCTGGGCCCACGTCCGCTGCCAGCGTTCCTCCGTGATGACGGGGGGGGTGTCCAAGGCCGCCTCGACCCGGAGAAGATTCGCCGGCGTCAGGTCCGCTTCGGAGCCCGTCACCGTCTGAAGACGCACGGCCTTCCACACCTCGGCGCCGGCCGTTTCACTCATCTGCGGAACCGGCAGCAAGGTCGCGACGCCATCCAGCCGACGGAACTGATCCAGACAGACACGCAACGCGGCGAACTGCGTCACGGCACGCTCGACCTCGCCGGCCGTCTGCGCGTCCAGTTCGCCGTCGGCATAGGCCGAGAGCTTCTCAATCATCCGCTCGTCGAGCATGATCCGTACCTCACCGCGAGCCGACCCTCATCCGTCCTTTTCGCTCGGACCTTCACCCTCCAGGTGTCGCCCCAGCAACTTCTGTAGCTGCCGTCGCGCGTAGAAGAGCCGCGACATCACCGTCCCGATATTGCAGCCCATCGAATCCGCGATCTCCTGGTACGACATGCCTTCCGCCGCATGCAGCAGGAAGACCGTACGGTGCGACGCCGAGAGCTTCTCCAGTGCCTCCTTCAGCGCGTCGCTAAACTCGGAAAGCTCGGCCTTCCGTTCGGCACTCTCGCGCTCGCTTCGTTCGTCCAGGTCCCTCGAAAGGCGACCGGTGTCGGCTTCTTCGCCACCGCCGAACTGTGCCTCGTCAAACGATACCTCCACGCCGCGCTTCTTGTGGCGGAGGCGATCGATCGCCAAATTCACCGCGATCCGCCGGATCCACGGATAGAACCGCGACTCGCCGCGCAGTCTCTCGATCTGCTGATAGGCGCGCACGAAGGCGCCCTGTACCACGTCCAGCGCGTCTTCCTCATCGTGCAACACGCGCCAGGCCACGCCGAAGACGCGCTGCCGATACTTGAGAAAGAGCTGCTCGAAGGCGTCTGCTTCGCCCGACACCGCGCGTTCGACCAGCCGCGCATCTTCGGCTTCGTCGAGCGGCGCAGGGCGAGGCGTCGCCTCGTCCGGCTGAGTTACCAACGGGTGTGTCCGGGTCATATTCATGGTTCTGCACTGGTTTTGTCGAAATGCTGTACGACCGGTGGCACTTTAACCGCCAGCGGCGTTAAGGCTAGGGAAAAGAAGGGGTTATCGAAAGCGAGGAATCCCAGGCGTCGGGCACTCGTTCACCTGGTTCGTCCTTGCCTTCCTCGTCGCCCTCACGATTCCAATGCGATCCGCCACGGTTCGTCATTCGCCAATGCACACGGTCAGACTAGAATGCGCCGCATGTCAAGAAAAGAAGATCGGTCTTCCTCGCCCGCGCAAGTTGCCAGCCGCCCGGGTTCTGAAGTCCCCCGCTTTCCTGCCGTCGCGCTGGTGGGCCGGCCCAATGTCGGTAAGTCCAGTCTCTTCAACGCGCTGCTCGCCAAGGAAGTTTCGATCACCGACAAGACGGCCGGCACGACGCGCGACCGGGTGCTTCATCCGGTGGTACTTAACGGCAAGGCCTGCGACCTGGTGGACACGGGCGGCATCGGGATCGTGGACCGGCAGGACCTTTCCGACCTGGTGGAGGACCAGATCCTGGCCGGCGTGCAGACGGCGCACGTGCTGGTGCTGGTCGTGGATGCCAAGGAAGGCCTGACGCCACCGGACCAGCACATCGCGCGGCGTCTGCGCCAGATGGGTCGCCCCGTGGTGGTCGCGGCCAACAAGTCGGAGGGAAAGGAAGCGGGACTGACGGTGGGTGAGTTCAGCGCACTGGGTTTCGATGTTGTGGGGACTTCGGCGTTGCACCGGATCGGTCTGGACGAATTGAGCGAGGCCATCGCCCGGCAGCTTCCGGAAGCGGCCAAGGAGGAGGAAGACTGGGACGAGTTGCCCAAGCTGGCCATGGTGGGTCGCCGCAACGTGGGCAAGAGTTCCTTTCTCAACACGTTGGCCCGCGAAGAACGCACGATCGTTTCGGACGTTCCCGGCACCACGCGCGATGCAGTCGATCTGCTGCTGCAGAAGGACAGCCGCCGTTTCTGGCTGATCGACACGGCGGGCGTGCGCCGCAGGAAGGAGCCGGAGGGTCCCGTCGAGTTCTTCTCGCAGGTGCGCACCGAGCGGGCCGTCCGCCGTGCCGATGTGATCCTTTTCATGCTGGACGCGCGTGAAGGGCTGAGTACCACGGATCTCAAGACGGCCGACCTGATCCGCGAGCAGTTCAAGCCGTGCATCGTGGTCGTCAACAAGTGGGACCTGGCGCCGGGGGCGGTCACGGGTGAGTACGCCGCGTACCTGGAGGGCCGCCTGCCGGCGTTGCGCCACGCGCCGATCTGTTTCACTTCGGCCAAGGAAGGCTCCCGCTGCTGGCAGACGATGGACGTGGCGCTGGAGCTGTATGACAAGGCGAGCACGGAAATCCCGACGCCGCAACTGAATGCCGCGATCGTGCGGAGCGAACGCGAGCACGAGCCGCCTGTGCGCAAGGGGCGCAAGCCGCGTCTGCTCTACGGCGTTCAGGTGGGGGTCCGGCCGCCGACCTTCGTCGTGCACTGTCGGCACGCCCAGGTCATCGACGCCAAGTACAAACGTTTCCTCGGCGCGCGTCTCGGCGAACTCCTGGGTCTCGATGAGGTCCCCTTGCGCCTCTTTCTCCGCGAGACGGCGCGCAAGCGGTAAGGGGAGAGGGCCTCGCCCGACCGCGAGCGCGCCTCTTACCGACGCCATCCACTTCGAAACCAATGCTGTCTTTCTCCATAACAGATTCGATTCCGATTCCGAGGCCGAGTCTCACCCAGATTTGAACCATGCTCCGTTGCTGTGGCTCTGACCGCCTTGGAAGAGTTGCGCAAGCAACTGGAGAAACTGCGGGCGGCGATCGGTACATACATCGCCCAATTGAAAACACGGGGCGCGGATCATTCGGACGCCTACAAGCCTATACCCTACAAGCCTCAACCGACGCCAGAGACGCCGACTCGCCCGGAAACGAAGAAGAATCCGTCGCCAGCGCCCCCGACCGATTACGCGGCCCTGGCAGCCCAGTGCAATGCCATTTACGAGGCGGCCATGAAGCGCCGATGAGCCAAGTGGGGCGAGTCAGGGCTCTATTGCGTTGTGTTCAAGAAAAAATGGGAATGGAATCCGACCAGCAAGCGGTTTGAGTGCGACATCGCCATTGGAAAAATAGCACCCGGCAAGAACGAGGCCCCGAAGACCTTCAAGCCGTACATCACGTCTGAATTGGGTGGGGCCATTACGGTCGGCCAGGCGGAAGCGATCATCAAAGCAGGCAAGTGGTTCGGCGAGTAGCCGGAAGCGGACGACACGGTTGATCGCCAACGGAGCGCGAGTGCCAACGTTGGCACTAAAATCGTAACTGCTATTGCGGCTATAAGTTGTGATCTAAAAACTCAGTGTGCTTGGAACCTGGACGCTACTTGTCGAGGAGGCCCCAAGAGCAGAAGCACCGCGATCATGACCGCTCGATGCGCGCCGGCGCACAAGCGGGTCGTGAACACGCTGCGTCGAAGGGGCATCACCGTGGACGAAGACCTCAAGGACGCCAGCGGAACGACAACGACGGTGATCGCCAAGACGCCAAGGACGCCAGCGGAACGACAACGACGGTGACCGCCAAGACGCCACTTGTCCTGCCGTAGCCGCTGTTGGCGAAGGCGGAAGAGCGCCAACGGAATGACAGTCGTTTTCCCGTTTTTTGGCGTCCTTGGCGTCATGGCGGTTCCTGTCGTTTCCCCGTCCTCTGGCGTTCTTTGGCGGTTCCACCCCCAAGTCTGGGAACTTTTCTGAAGCACACCCGCTGCTTCCATCTCCTTGTCGTGTGCGCGGCCCTGTTGATGCTTGTAACGCATCACGGCCATGGGGCCGCAGTCCGTCGCAATGCCGTTGGCCTCCAGAGCCGGGACAGAAGGGGACACTCTATTTCGGTGCCTCCCGACGTTGCCAAGGTTTGATGGAACGAAGCCTGTAACGGGTCTCCCCGGAACACGTTGCATGCATCGAAAAAATGAGTGTCCCTTACTGCCCGTTTCAGGGCTGCATCGCCTCTAAATACAAAAAGTCCCACCGGTGGGACTCGCATTTAACGCGTTATGCATACTACAGGTTACGTCTAAAAAATTTAGCATAGTCCGACTTCGGAAGCCAGTCATCGAGGATGCTCAGTGCCGCCGTTTCCAGCACTGCGTCGCTCTCCACGTTGGCAATGATCCGATCGAAGAGAAAAGAACGGAAAGGGACAGTCAATTTCTGCGAGCCGAATGGTCGTTTCGCAACCACCGGCGGACGGACCGGCGCGACTGTGTGTTGTATTGCACCATTTCCCTGAGGTGGCGCATGGCGCCATCCGCCAAGGCGCGGACTTGGCGCTTTCCGGCGACACACACGGCGGGCAAATCCGTCTTCCGTTTGTGGGCGCCTTGGCACGTATTTCGCGTTTTGGCGTGTGCCACGAGATCGGATTGCACCGCGTGGAAAACGGTTATCTATATGTGAACCGCGGCGTCGGTATGGAAGGCGGACACGCGCCGCGCATGCGGTTCCTTTGCCGGCCCGAAGTGGCATTGATCGAAATTGTTCCGGCGACCGGGGCAGCCGGTCGGGATGAACGGCCATGAAACAGGTGGATGGGGTGCTCGCCAGCCACTCATTTCTTCGTGGCTCGCGTGACAAAGTTGTCCTTCGTTTCGAGGTCCGCATCGATATCGAAGAAGGGATAATCGGTGTAGTCGGTTTCGCCCACGCGCAACAAGGGGTCGTCTCTCTTTGCCTCGTCTCGGATCGTGAACCCTGCACCCAGCCGTTTATCCTTGCCCGTGTCGACCACGATGAAATCCTCGGGAAGTGGAGCCATTGTTCCCAGATTGGTATCGAACACGCGCCGGTAGGCGTAGAATCCGCCCAGGGGCGAGATAAGGCCACGATTCCCGTTGATCGTAAAAAACCTGCCGTCATGCTGCTGCAGGAAAGGACCCACCCCCCGCTCGCCCACCCTGAACTGTGTCGTGAGGTAGTGGGCCAGCAAAATGGAACCCAAACGGACTTCCGTGTCATCGAGGCCGCCTCCATCATCCGCGTCGGCGGTCTTGTATGGAACGCTATCGGGCGGATAGCGGCGGAACTCCTGTTTGTAGCCTTCCAGTGCCATCGAGATCGCATGCAACGCGTTCCGAGCCGCCTTCTCCATGGCGGCCTGTCGGGCCGAGGCGAGCACTGGAAGCAGAAAACCGGCCAGGATACCGATGATGGCAATCACAACCAGCAACTCGATCAGCGAGAATCCGCGACTCGGTCGGACGTATCTATCAGGCGAGCGCATCGGATCGTCTCCTCAGTTCACAGACTACAGCCCGCGCTGCACGGGGAAATAGATCTCCGCACGTTGCATCTGGTCGATGTTGCCAACCTCTGGCCCGAAGACGATAACCATCTTGATGCCCGCAGGCAGGGTCCGCGGATTGAGTTGCGTTTCGTTATTGACGGGCGGGGGATCGATGGCAAAGAACTCGACATTGCGGACGTTGATCATCATCACGTCCGAGGAGTAAATCCACTTGTTGAACTTGGCCATGTCAGCAGAAGAGAAAGATAGATTTTTGACGTCGGTGTTGAGGGTGATGAGTCTACTCGCCCCGGCATTCAGTGCCCAGAAGCGATCATCCCCAAGCTGGTACTTGACCTCACCCACAGGATCGAGAGCCGCTTCGGGACCCGTTCGGTCCCGCAGACGGATCAAGCGGCCCTCTTCCGGAACGGGATTCCCGGAATAGCCGCCCGGCTGGAAGATGTAGCACACATCGACCGTAACGGGCTTGCCGTCCTGGACCGTCGAGGTTGTGAAGGCGAAGACATTAGGACCGCGATCCGCTCCGTTGAACGGAGGTCCGACAGGCCATTTCTGCGGAAGGCCGAAACTGTGGTACAATTCGTAGGTGTAGGGATGGAGAACGGTGAGGTTATCGCGAACCTTGTGCACCATCCCGGAGACTTCCTGCCGCAGGCGGAGGTTCAACGAGCGCAGTCGCTCGGTCAACGACACGCGACTGTTCGCGTCGCGCGAGGCCGTGGTGGAGACCTGGAAGACGAAGGTGAGAATGGCCAACAGGACGACCGAGACACCGATGGCCACGAGCAGCTCGATCAGCGTGAAACCGCCCCCCCTCCGCGAGCCAGACACCTCGCGGGGCGATCGGTTCGGTATCGAATACGGTTCAGACATGGGTCGCGCTCTCCTTACCCCTGCTTTCCCTACTTGCTTTCCAGACTCAGCAAGGTGGTGTAGACGGCCAGCGGCTCCTTGCCCCTCTTCCATTGCCTGTAGATGGCGATTGCGACCGAGACCAGTCCGGGCGGGTTAATCTTGGCCTTCAACTCGGGCGTGTCGACATCCGCTTCCGTACTCATCGGGTCCCTCTTATCGAGCATGTAGTTGGCAGCACGGCACGTCCACCAATAGTCATGGCCCAGGGAAATGATGACCGGGTCGGAGAAGGTGGGACCGGTCTTGGCTCCCGTGAAATCCGTTAGCGCATTCTGGTGAAGCCAGATGCTGATGGCCTGGTTCGTGCCGTTTGCCCATTTATAGGCGCCTGCCACTCCGGGGTAGAACTTGTTCCTCATGATCTCGATATACAGACGCTTCGACTCAGGGGGTGTGATCGAGGTGTCCGTGCTGGAATACGAGATGATCTGCCCGTAAAGCGACTGCGTCTCCATGGAGGCCTGCGAGCGGTTGCCCGCCCAACCGGCCATGTTGATGCCGGAGACGAAGAGCGAGAGAATGCCCACGATGCCCACGCCCAGAATGGCCATGGCAAAAAGCACTTCCACCAGGGTGAAGCCGTGTTCGGAGCGCGCCTTATCCTGCCGCCCGCAGCGGGCAAGAGGCTCGCGAATGGATGGGCGAGCAGGATGCTCGCGGTCGAGGTATCGGTTCATCATTGTCCCTGGGCCTCGCTTTCGGTGTCCGCAGGCCGCGTGCGGCCCGTGTTCTGCTCGACAACCACGTAACGCTTGTCACCGGTTGACAAGTCCGTCAGCCGCACGATGTATGGCTTGGCCGAGGTGCCATCGGGCCGGAAGACGATCGGGAAATTGAACGGGCTGGGGCCTTCATGATTGACGATGTCGCCCTTCTCCCATCGTTTGACGGCGCTATTGTCGTCCACGGGGTAGATCATGTCCACGCGCAGGCCCTTGGGCAGCGGGCGGATTGCGCGCAGGTCGAAGAAGACGTCATCCACCATGATGTCGTTGCCTGTGCAGGAGAAGCCGCCGAATCCCGCGGCCAAGGGCGAGGACGTGTCGGTAAACGGCCCCACGGTCCAGTCCGACGGTTCCAACTGGCCGTCCACCCAGATCTTGCCCGCCACGCTCACCGTATCCGTTTCGGCGCCCGATTCACTGTTGATTCGCGTGTAGCGTTTGACGGAGAGTTTGAGGCGGTACCAGATGCCTTCCTTGATCAGAGATTGCTTTAAGGTGCCCAGGTGCAGGTTCTTCTCGGCACCCATTAAACCAGCGCCCTTTCTGAGCCTGACGAAGGTGGCTTTGTTCAGGGGGTCGTTGGCGGCGGTCTGGACCTCGACTTCCAGGCTATAGCGATTTGTGTAGGAGGTGTTCACGGAACCGTCCAGACGGAAGATCCAAGGCGTCCCGGTCCGCGGGGTTTGTTTCAGTTTGACCCGCGACTGCAGCAAGGCCTCGTAATCATTACTGCCCTCCTCGAATTTCTGGATACCGAACGTCGAGTTATAACACTTGCCACCGGCCTCGATCTTCATGCAGTTGGTGCCGTCCTGCACGGTGTAGGCGTTACCAGAACTCTTGTTCCAGTTGGTGGGCGCCGCTCGGCTCGCCACCGGGACGGTCTCCGCCACAATCGTGTTGCCTTCGAAGTTATCCAAGATATAGGCGCCGATGGTCGTGAGGCGGTTGTATCGGCCATCGGTGTCCATTCGCGTCATATCGACCTGGACGGCGCGCCGGAGCGTGATCCCGGCCGTCCGGGCCTCGTCCGACGCCGAAATGAAGAAGTTGACCGTGTTGGCCATCTTGGTACCGCGCAGCATGGAGCCGATTGAGATGAGGACCAAGGCTACCATCAGGAGGATGATGCCCATGACCACCAACATCTCGATCAGCGTGTAGCCGCCCGGGCGTCGCTCCGGATGTTTCTGCTGCATGGCACTCTCCTCGCCTCACACACGTCAGGTCTTTGTGCCCGACTTAAACGGTCCGCCTCTTAACGTCAACCGGCTTAGTAGGAAGCTCTGTTCAACGTAATGTCGTCGGCGTCGCCCAACACGCCATTGGCGCCTCTACTGACAAGGGAGAACTGACCGATCTGTGCCTTCAACAATGCTTTCGCCTCGTCATCGCCATCTTCGCCGGCATAATAGAAAATCGGCTTACCCCAGGCGTCGCGCACCCAGCCCTGGCCGCCGATTACCATGACTTCGCTGGAATTGAAGTCCATGCAGAGCGGGGATTGCTTCGTCTTCTTGGTCCCATTGCTCGCCGTGTAGTTGTAATCGTGTGGCGTCAGGTACTCGTAAATACTGATGCCACCCGGGATATTCCTGTCTAAGATGCCCGATCCGGCCGGGTAGATCCGGTAGGTTCCATAGTACATGGTGATGCCCATGCCGATCCGCTGGATCAGGGCCCTAGTGGCCTGTTCGCGCGAGTTGACGTTGATACGCACGGCCGCCACGATGACGAACGCGGACAGGAACATGATGATGCCGATCACCACCAGGACCTCGATTAGCGTAAATCCTCGTCGCAACTTCATGCTCGCACTCCCACCCTTTCCTGTCCGATCCAATCCAATCCGACCCTATTTCCACGATGAGACGTTGTCAATGTCCCATCCGTCCGTAATGGATTCAACATGTGAGAAGGGCACGTCGCCTTCGTTCTTATCGGGACCCTTTGACCAGGCCTTTGCGGAATACGTCTGCTTTTCGAGAGGCACGTCCTCGGCGTAGGGCGCGCCGACCTTAGTGATCTTAGCGTCCACGGCCACGTAGTCCTTATCCCTGCCCGCAGGTAACGTTGCGGCTACGGGGATCCCGGCATGCACGCAGTCGAGCCGGTAGGGCTGGCCCCACGGGTCGACCATGATCTGCATGTTGTCGACGGTACGGAGATGCCTCAGATTGATAAGCAGGGAGTTGTTGAATTTCAAGTGGGTCTGCGCCTCGTAAACCTTGCGCCCCAAATCCCGATAAATGGAGTCTGGGATCGCCTCGTCTAAATTTTCACCTTCGGTGAAATTGATGGTCAAGCCATCAAGTTCGACCAGTCCCGTATCTGCCGGGTACCGGTGAAAAACCATAAAATAGGATTCGCAGGACGAGACGATGTCGTGGACCTGCTTCGAAGCCAGCAAGCGGCGCTGATACTGGCGCACCATTGCTAACGTGCCCAAAATCATGCCCATCAGAACGAGCATGATCGCGATAACGACCATAAGCTCGAGCAACGAGAAACCCAAACCGCCTCTGCCGCGAATGCCTCGCATCGCCCCGCTCCTGTTGCGCCTTAACGCCAGTTATAGATGTCGTCGGCCGTCGTGTTTACACTGTTGCCCATCGACCACAGGTCGACCGTTTCGTTGTGAACCCTCGCCAGCATGTTCGTTCGGGCCGCGTCTTTAGCGGCTTCGCTCCCGTCTGTTCCAGCCACCGCGGTGCGGAGCAGGATATCCGAGTTGCAGTACCGGATCGGGCGGCTAAAGAAATCGTAGACCACGACCTCGGTGGGGCCTTGCTTGCGCAGGTTTTCCGGCTGCAGTTTCAGGAAAGGATCGAGCCGTTTCATATAGGGCGTGTCCCAGTTCTTCTGGCTGCCTATTCCGTCGATGCCATTCATCTGGTTGAAGAGCGAACCGTTATCGGCGAAGTCGTCGCCCACCGCCTCGGTTGTTGCCATAACGATAACGACCGTGCCGTCCGCGTTGAGCGTGGTGTTCACCGAATCCAGCGGAAAATCGTCGTACTCCATGCGGTAGCGGGCCATGCTGGCGGTGATACCGTCCAGCAACAGGCGCGTCGCATGCTCTTTGGCCCGCTTGCGCACAATACTGGTGACCGCCACGATCATGGCCATCAGGATCATGATGATCGCGATGACGACCAAGAGCTCGATCAACGTTACACCACGGAAGGACCGCAGCCTGCGAAACCTGTTCATGGGCAGCATATCCCCCTGTCCCACCGCACCTTGCATCCAGAATCGGATCCCATTTGCGATACTACCTCCAAGCACTAGTAGCCTGCAAGGTGAAAAGTGAGACAGAAAAGATGAAAGATTCTTGGCCGAAAGTGAGTTGGCCTTTCACTCGTCATCGGTACGATACCCTTTCATACCCCCCCCCGATGGATCGGGAAAGGAGTGCACCCTTGCAGGAATCCGTCGAGCAAGAGAAAGACCTCCCAGCCCAGACGGTCACCGTCCCCGTCCGGTTCGGCGATCAGGTGATCACCAGCCTGCTCTTCAACCACGACGCCAATCCCGTCCACCACAAGCCGGACCACGCCGTCCAGTGGATGCTGGGGCTCTTCTCCAGCGCCGCGGCCGGCGAGGCCAACGCCAGGGTTTCGGCGGAGGAACGCACCTACAGTGCAGGTGCGGCCCTCCTGCGCCAGCAGGACGTGGTCGTCATGCCGGGCATCATCCTGTCGGCGATCTGCTTCGAGCGTTTCGTCGAATCGGACGAGCACACCGTCTGGATGACCAATACCTTCACCTATCCCCTGCTGGTCCCCACGAAGGACGAAGTCCGCGTCCGGTTGCGGGCTTCCGAGACGCGGGAAACCTTGCCCGCGCACCCTTCACTCGGCCCGGCCCGCAGGCTGGTCATCGAAGCGCACGGTCCTGGATTGAACCAGGAGCCGGTGCGATTGCTCAAACTGGAAGCGCTCGTCTTTCCGCCCAAGGCGGACGTCAACGAGATCTATAACCTGTTGGTAGCAAAGGAGTTCAAGAATCTTAGCGAGCTGGCTGGCAAACGCACCGACCTGCCCGGACTCTCGCACCCGGCGGCGATCAGCGGAGAAGACGGACGTCGCTTCGCCCGCATCGTCGGCCTCTCGCGTCAGATCACGCCTTCCGCCTGGCAGGCCAAGATTCCCCGTGTGCTCACCGAGGTCACCGACCACCTGCGTAACAACCCCACCTATCAGTCCGAAGTGACCTCGTACTATGCCGACCGGGAGGACGAGGCGGAACGCCTTCGGGCCATCGAACGGTATGTCCAGAAGGAAGTGAAGTACCGGCACCTGGCCTCGTCCGACGTGCCGAAACGTGTCGAGGAACTGGCGGCCCTTCCGCAGTTGTTGTACGCCCGCCAGCATGCGGTCTTCGATCCGCGCGTCTTTGTGCCTGGCGGTCCCGCTACGGTCCCGGGCACGCCGATCCGGCTGGATCTGAATCTCTACGACTTCCGTCTGCGGCGCGGCATCCATCGCTTCTTCACGGGCGGACGCCTTCAGCACGAAGACCGTCAGGTCTTCATGGGCGAGGCCATGGTCACGGGACAGCCGCTGGTGACCAAGGAACTGGCGAACTTCCTGACCGAGATCAACCATTCGTTCAATACGCTGCGGCTGTTTGATTACCGGTAAGCCGGAGGCCTGTGCAACAAACTCGCCATTTTCCGTCATCCGCCCGCGCAGAACCCCGGTCCTATCATCGGACCGTTTTAGATGAGTTTCCCGGAATCCGAAGGGCGGTGCCCACATGCTTCAGGACAACCTCAAGCGCCGGCTTATGCTGCTTCGCAAGGGCTTGCGTAACTGCATCCTCTGGGACGGACTGGCGCGCACCCTCATGGTGCTGATCGTCGGCATACTGGCGGTCCTCTTTATCGATTACTTCTTCCTCCGGACGCCGGGCAAGATGAACTGGGTCTTCCGCCTGGTGCTGACCGGCGGGTTGCTGACGACATTGGTCTTCGTGATTCGCCACTACATCGTCAAGCCGCTCTCCACGCCGCTCTCCATCGACGACATGGCGCTGGCGGTGGAACGCGAGTTCCCCGACCTGAACGACAGCCTGATCTCGACGATCCAACTCACGCATCTCTTCGCGTGGGAGGCCGGCGTCAGCCAGGCGATGATCGCGGAAGTGGCGCGGAAGGCGCACGAGCAGGCCAGTGAACTGGACTTCAACCGGGTCGTGAAGCGCGACCGCCTCAAGCCCTTCCTGGGTGGCGCGGCGGGTGCGGTGGCGCTCTTTGTGTTGCTGCTCGTGCTGCTGCCCGGGTACATGGGCGCAGGGCTCTTCCGGCTGGTTTCGCTGAGTGATCACCCCTATCCGGTTCGGACATTCCTCTCGGTGCCCAAGAAACACCTGGTCCAGCCGCGGCGCGAACCGGTGATACTGGTGGTTCAGTGCACGGGTTCGATTCCATCGTATGCCGAGATTGCGTTCATGGAGGAAGGCAAGAAAAGTTTCGATGCCTTCGTGCCGATTACGACGCGCCAAGTGATCACAAAGAAGGACGGATCGAAGGAGGCCGTGTTCACGTACGAATACGCGGTTCCGGAGCGGAGCTTCCGCTACCGTGCCCGCGCCGGTGACAATCGCATCGGCGACTCCGACAACGAACGCGACCAGTTGCGGGTGGAGGTCGTGGACCGCCCGGACCTGGTCGACCTGAAGGTGACCTACGAGCCGCCCGCGTACATCGGCGCGACGGCGAACGAGCCATCGACCGGCCGGGAACTGCGAAACGTCGTCGGCACCGTGGCACGCCTGACGGGCCGGGCCAACAAGCCGCTCACGTCCGCGAAGATCCTGGTGGGCGAGGGCGATCCCGCACAGGATGCGAAGCCGATGACCTTCGACGGCGAGACGTTTACGCATTCGGTCAAGCTGGCGAAGAGCGGTGTCTACGAAATCTGGCTGACGGGAACGGACGGATTCTCGAACGGGCCGCCGATCCGGCACCGGATGGTAGTATCGCCCGACGGTATGCCGAAGGTGCGATGGCTTGCGCCCGCGCAGAACCTGGAAGTCACGCCCAGTGCCGTCGTGCCGCTCTCGCTGACTCTGGAAGACGACTGGGGCCTGCAACGCGGCGAAGTAAAGTACAAGATCTACCGCGGCGTGGCGCAGGCGATGGGCGGGGCCGACGCGGGCGGGCAGGCCGTGCAGGCCGACACGCAGAGTCCCGCGATCGAGGGGCAGTTTACGCTGCCCGAGGAAGGTCTTGGCCAACAGATTCGGAAGCGCATCGTCAACAGCGAGTGGGCGTTGGCGCCGCTGGCGCTCCTGCCCGGCGATGTGGTCGTCTATCGCGGCGAAGCGTTCGACTTCTGTCCGGAGACCGGGCGCAAGCCGGAGGATGCTTACGAGTACAACCTGCGCGTGCTTTCGCGCGAGGAGATCAAGCAGAAGCTGGACATCGAACGGCTGCGCCTGATCGACGACCTGAAGGCCCTCATCCGCGATCAGGAGACGGACAAAGGCCACGTGGACGCGATGGTGGATCACCTCACGCGCGGCAATCCGTTCGAGCAGCGTGAGCGGACCCGCGTCAGCGACGCCGAGGGACTGCAGCAGCAGATCATCAACAAGACCCACGACCTGGCGCGCGCCTTTGAAGACTTGAGCGGTCGCTATCGCGCAAACGGCCTCGACACGCCCGACGACTCGGCGCGCCTGCAGACGATCATCGACACCTTGAAGCACTGCGGCAGCGAGCCGATGCCGGCCGCGGCCAGTCGGATGAATGCCGCCCATCTCGCGCGCACCGAAGTCCTGCGCATGCAGAACCTGCGCGGCGCCAGCGCCAAGCAGTTGGAGGCGCTCACCGAACTGAGGGCGCTCCTGGAGCACATGCAGAAGTGGGCCGAGACCGAGGAACTGATCCGCCTCGCCCGCGAACTGCTCCTCAAACAGCAGGGCGTCACGCGCCTGACCGAGGAGATCAAGAAGCGCCTGGGCGCCAAGGACCCCAAGGAAGCCAGCAAGGACGAGCAAGGCGTGGTGAAAGGCCTCGAACACGACCAGCGCGACTGCTCCACCAGCATGGACCTCCTGATGACCCGCATGCTCGCCGCACGCGCCAAGATGGAAGCGGTCGACAAGTGGATCGCCAAAAACATCACCGATGCCATCGCCATCGCGCAGAACACCGATGCCACCCCCGAAAACCCGAACATGGCCTCCACCGGCGACAAGTATCCCGGGATCAAGGACAAGATGGTCGGCGCGCAGGTCGATATCGCGGACTTCCGCTTCGGTACCGCCGGCCTCAAACAGAAGGCCTCCGAGACGGGCCTGGAACGCATCATCACGGTCCTGAGCCGTCGCAAGGAAACCAACTACAAGGAAACCTTGAAGGAAATCAAGGAGTCCATGCGGCAACTGGCGGACATCCTTAAACGCCAGCAGGAACTCACCGAGCAGACGCGCAACATCAGCGAGAAGCAGGAACTCCTGCGCCGCATCGGCGAAGCACAGAAGCAACTGAAGGATCTCTACCGGCAGCAGCAGGAACTGAAGAAGGAGACCGATAAGCCCAACGCCGAAGCGCACCCGGACGCCAGCCGCTTCGAACGGGCCATCGAACGCGCGCGTCAGGAACTGGACCAACTGGCCAAGGACCAGGAGGAGGTCCTCCGCGACACCGTCAAGAGCCTCACGCCGGCCGAGCAGGAGATCGCCCGCGCCGTTCACGAACTGGAGGACCTGGAGGCCGAAGAGAAGGCGCTGCAGGAGGAGGCCAAGAACCTCGGCGCCGACACGGCCCGGATGAAACTCGAAGCCGCGCTGGCCAAGGTCCAGGCGGCGCGTCAGGCGCAGGATGACCTGCAGAAAGCCACCGCCTTGGTGGCGCAACTAAAGGAGAAGGATCCCAAGGCCGGTGAAGAGAAGTCGAAGGTCGCCAAGGCCAAACAGGACGAACTGGCGACGCATGTCACCCCCATGGGCGCCGAACTGCGCGCGGCGGCCGATCAGGTCGAGAAGGACGCGCAAGGCTCGCTTGATCCGAGCCGTCAGGCCATCGCGCGGGCCATGCGTGTCGCGGCCGGATCGCTGGACCAGGTGCCGGAGAGCATGCAGGCTGCGTCCAAGGCGCTGGGACAGGGCAACCCGCACGGTGCCCGGCCCGATCAGGAGACCGCCACCGAAAAACTGAAGCAGGCGGAAGAGGCGCTGATCAAGGCGATGGAAGGCGGCCGCCAGCGCAACGAAGGCACCATCGCCGACGTGGCGAACAAGCAGGCCGATCTGCGTGCCCGCGCCGACGAGATCGCGACGCGACTGGCTCAACTGGCGCAGGCAGCGTCCACGCCCGATGCACAGAAGGACCCGAAGCTCGCCGGTGCCGCCAAGGCGGCCAGCGAAGCGTTGCCGACGCTCGACCAGGGCGCGCGCGCCATGGGCGAAGCGACGGATGAACTCCGCCGCGGTGCTCCGTCCGCCGATCAAGGTGCGATCGGCAAGGCGCGCGATCAGCAGGGCGCGGCAACCGGAAAACTGACGCAGGCTCGCGAGTCGCTCCAGAAAGCCTCCAACGCCATGGCCCACAGCGGCGCAAAGGCGCACGGCGCCATGGGCGAACGGCAGGGCAAACTGGCCGGCCAGGCCGGGAACCTGCAGCAGCAGCTGGGTGAACTGGCCAACGCCATCGCCAAGGCCGAACAGGATGCGGGCGGCGACAAAGCCCAGGCGGGCGATGTGGGGCAGGCGGGTCAGAAGGTCGGCCAGGCCGCCGGTCACATGAAACAGTCACAAGGCGACCTCGGCCAGTCCAACCCCACCGGCTCCAGCAAGAACCAGGCGAAGGCGATGGCCGATATCGAGGAGGCCAAGGCGTTGCTGGGGCAGATGAGCGACAAGGTCGCGGAACTGAAGGATCCCATCAGGCGGCTCGAACGCTCCCAGCGCGGTCTGAAGGACAAAGCGCGCGAACTGGCTAAGGAGATCGGGCAGCTCGAGAAGCAGATCGAGGGTGCTCCCAAGCCGGGCGAGAACCTCCAGCGCGCTTCGAACAACATGCAGAACGCCGAGAATGCGCTCTCGCAGGGACAGCAATCCGGCCAGCAATCCGGCCAGAAGGGCGGCCAGCAA
>CAYSBP010000047.1:0-17349 GCA_964429255.1 uncultured Planctomycetia bacterium | reverse complement strand
CCGCGAAGCGGCAAGGACGTCGGGAGACGGCCGCAGCAAATCCCGCCATCTCCGCTATTCGTCGAGCATCCTCAACGCTGAGGTCTTTCTGATCCCATTCTTTCAACCGAACACCGTACCCACGGGTGAGCGGTTCGTACTCTCCGACCCATTTGCGTCTGCCACAACGAGAGAATATGATGAGCCGGATAGCACGTATGACAATACGGAAATCGCCGCTCGCGTGTATCGCAGAATCGCTGGTTTCGACGTGTCCGCATATGCTTACAGGGGATTCTGGAGGACACCCAGCATGGACCCCGACGACTTCGCGGCACCCACGCAGGTCACCTCCTTCTATCCTGCCCTCTCCGTTTACGGGTGCAGCATGCAAGGTGGGGCGTTGTCCGGCATCATAAGTCTTGAACTTGGTTACTATGATTCAAGGAACGATGCAGACGGTGACGATCCTTCCATCCCAAACTCCCAGGGACGTTTCATGGTCGGGTACCAGCGCCAGCCGTGGCAGGATTTCACGGTCGGCGTTCAATACTACGGCGAAATCATGCAGGACTATTCCACCTACATCGGCTCAGTCCCGGCCGGTTATCCCATGCAGGAAGAGTACCGGGACACTGTAACCCTTCGGTTGGATCGGCTGCTCAAACATCAGACGTGGCGTGTATCTCTGTTCGCATTCTACAGTCTTGCCGAGCGGGACTATCTCGTACAGCCACAGGTGTCCTGCAAGATTTCCGACAACCTCGCCGCCACGCTGGGGGCAAACATCTTCGGCGGCCAGAGTGATTGGACAACATTTGGCCGCTTCTCCGACAATGACAATGTCTACGCAACGGTTCGCTTTGATTACTGAAAGGACGTCTCATGAGCAGAGTATACTTGGACTACAACGCCAGCACACCGATAGCACCGGAAGTGGCCGATGCAATGCGGCCATTCCTGTCTGATCACTATGGGAATCCATCCAGTCGTCACTGGGCGGGTGCACCGGCCAAGGAAGCTGTGGAACGCGCCCGCGCACAGGTCGCCACCTTGCTTGGATGCGAACCGGCCGAAGTTCTCTTCACCAGCGGAGGCACGGAATCGAACAACCACGCGATCAAGGGAGCTTTCTTCGCCCTTCGAGAACAGGGTAACCACATCATTACAACGGAGATTGAGCACCCGGCCGTACTGAATCCCTGTCGCTTCCTCGAACGGATAGGCGCAGAGGTGACCTACCTGCCCGTCGACGGCACAGGCATGGTAGACCCCGAGGCTGTACGAGATGCCATCACCGAGCGGACAATTCTGGTATCCGTCATGCACGCCAACAATGAAGTAGGGGCAATCCAGCCCATTGAGGAGATATCCCGCAGTGCGAGGGAGCGCAACGTGTTGTTCCACACGGATGCCGCACAGTCTGTCGGCAAAATCCCCGTGAAGGTCGGCGACATGGGCGTTGACCTGCTGTCGGTTGCGGGCCACAAGGTCTACGCGCCGAAAGGTGTCGGCGCTCTTTTCGTACGGCGCGGCGTTCAGCTTGAGCCATTCATGCACGGTGCTGGCCATGAATCAGGTCGGCGGGCGGGAACGGAGAACGTCCTTCTTGACGTAGCCCTGGGAGAGGCATGCGAGATTGCCGGGCAAGCTCTGCCAGCAAACACGCAGCATCTCAAGGCGATGAAGGATGAGCTGTTGGACAAACTGCAGGCGCGTCTCGCGGAGACGCGCCTCAACGGCCATCCTGAGCACTGCCTGCCAAACACCCTGAGCCTTGCGATCAAGGGCGTGGAGGCGCATGAGCTGGTGGACAGCATCCGCAACGAGATTGCGGCGTCCGCAGGATCAGCCTGCCATGCGGGGGGAACGACCATATCCGGCGTGCTGAAGGCCATGGGTGTCCCGCCCGAATGGGCGCGGGGAACGCTCCGACTCTCGACAGGAAGAACGACGACCCTGGACGACATTTCGAGGGCTGTTGAGGCGATCGCTGAAGCGGCGGAGAGGCTCCGGCATGGCTGAACAGCACAGACGAAGCGAAGACCGATTGCTGCCGCTTCTGAATCATCCCCTGGACGAGCCGACGGCGTTCCGTCCGGAGGATCTCACGGAGAGCGTTCGCAGTTCCCGCAAGCGACCGGATGGAGATGTGCCCGCGATCTGCATTCTCGAATTCGACGGTGACCTCACGGACAAGTTGCAGTCACGCGGTGAACTCGAACGGTGTGACGCATGGCCTTGTTTCCACACGACGATGTGGTGCTGGAACTCGGGCGAACTCTCCTGCGGAATCATTCCGCGCACGATCGGCGGCCCTTACGCGGTCCTGGTTGCCGAGCAATTGGCCGTCTGCGGCGCAAAGGTCATCGTCGGTCTCGCCTCAGCGGGTCGACTCGACTCACAGATGCCCCTTCCGGCCCTTGTTCTTGCCGATGAGGCGATCCGCGATGAAGGCACCTCTTACCATTACCTGCCGCCCAGCGATACCGTGAAGGGAATGCAAAGCGTCCTACCGTGTTTGGAAAGGGCTCTGAGTGAAGTCGGATTACCACTGCGCCGCGGGCTCGTCTGGACGACGGATGCCCCCTATCGCGAGACATCAGCGCAGATGCAGTGCTATGCCGATATGGGTGCACTGGCCGTGGAAATGCAGGCTGCGTCACTCTTTGCCTTTGGCCAACGGCAGGCATGCCCCGTGGCACTGGTGGCTCATGTCACCAACGCACCCGACCACGAAGGAGAAGCGTTTGCCAAGGGGCCTGACGATGTTGACATATCCATACTGGAAGCGATTTGCAGGGGAGCTGCAACCTGGTTGCGCGGACGTGATGGGCTGCGGCTGGAACGAAAAATAGGCCAATGAACCTGTTGACAGACACGCGGAACCATGAGATCATTCCGTAGTTACTAGGAATGACGATATTATGAGCATGACGCAAAAACGCCCATTCAAGAGTTGCACTGTTGTCTGCTTCAACGACAAGAAGATAGCGGCCCTCAAGAAACAGCTTCCCGCCGAGAAGGATCTCAAGGAGTCTGCCCGCCGCCATAAAGTGCTGGGCCATCCGGCACGCCAGGCCATTCTGCATATCCTCAGCATTGATGAGTGCTGCGTCTGCGACGTGGCGGCGATCCTTGGGAAGCCGGTCTCAACAGTTTCACAACATCTCCGGACGCTGGTGTCTGAGGACTTCCTCGATTGTCGCCAGGAGGGGAAGCTGGTTTTTTACTCCCTGCCGCAGAACGGGGACAAGGAAATCGACCCATTGATTGGGCGCGAGGAGTCAACATGACGAATCGCCTTGCCCGCACAACTCTGTGCCTGCTTCTCGTAGGTTTCCTGGGGATGGGTTCCCTTGGGATGGGCCTGTGTTACTGTTCGGACGGGAATATCGTACTGGGAACGGGGTGTTGCGGCGACTGCCGAAACTCTGAGGACGCGACGGACTGTCAGCAGAGCAGCAGTACCGAAATGTTCACCGCAACGGCTGCATACAGCGGTGCCGATTGCACGTACGTACCGCTCTCGTCGGGAGCGATGCTGCTTGCCTCTTCCCAAGGGTCACAACTAACGCTGTCGACCAAGGGGGCCTTCCTCCCCGTATATCAGGCAGATTGCCTGAACGGCAGAGCCGACGGCGGTGTTCGGGCGGATGCGTCACGCGCTCGGTATGCGTCGGTGTTCACGTCTGACTCTCTGCTGGCACAACGGACAGTCGTCCTGCGTATCTGATCCACACCTCCGTCCTCGCCTGCCGTCTCGGTCTTCCTTTTCTCCGGCGCGGCGAGGACCCTCTTGTCGTCCGGCTGCGAGCATACGTCGCCCCCAGCCGTGGCGTTGATCACCCACAATGTTTCCTGAACGAATAAAGAATATGTGCTCATGGAAGAGCAATGGAGGTAGCAATGACAGGACCATATAGAACTGCAAAGAACAGCCTTTCGTGGCTGGCCTGTGCGCTGGCCGGTATTTCTCTGCTGGCAAGCGGTTGCGGCAGGAACAACCCGTCGGTGCACGCGGAGCACGACGACCATGCTGAGGATTCCGAGACGAAATTCGTCAGCACGGCCCACACGCACGACAATCTGGAAGAGACGTGTTTTATCTGTGATCCGTCCAAGCGGGACAAGGGCCGTCTGTGGTGCAGAGAACACAGCCGTTACGAAGACCGGTGCTGGCTTTGTCACCCCGAGTTGGAGGACAAAGACCGCCTGTTTTGCAAGGAGCATGCACTATACGAGGACGAGTGCTTCCTCTGCCACCCGGAACTTGAATCTGGTAATGAATCGGCACGTTCCCTGCCGCCCGTGGGGGGCGGCGGAGAAGCCGCGACGGCTGCGCTATTCTGCAACGAACACGGCGTGCCGGAGGCAGAATGCGCCATTTGTCAGCCCGACTTGGCGAAGATGCTCAATCCCGGCGAAAGCATGAAAGTACGTTTCCCGTCTGAGGAAGCCGCGGACAAGGCGGGCGTTCGCACGGCAATCCCGCCTTTCACGAAAGCGGCGCCGGGCATCAAGGCCTACTGCGAAGTAGAGTTCAACCGAAACCGGATGGCAAGAGTCACGCCGCTGGCCGGGGGAATCATCCATGAGGTGCTCCGCGACGTTGGCGATGAGGTCGAGGAGGGCGATGTGCTCGTCCTCCTCCATTCCGCCGAAGGCGCGGCGGCAAAGAGCGATTACCTGGCCGCCTTGATCGAGCAGGATATCCGCAGCGAAACGTTTGAACGCGAGAAGCGGCTCAAGGAGCAGAAGATTTCGGCCGAACGCGAATTCCTGGACGCCGAGGCGGCCCACCGCACGGCGCGGCTGACCGCAAAGAACCTGCGGCACAAGCTGCTCAACCTGGGACTAACCGAGCAGGAGATCGCTCGTATCGAGAAGGAGCAGGACGCTTCGGCGGATCTGGAGATCCGCGCTCCATTTGCGGGCACGCTGGTCGAGCGCGATGCCGTCTGCGGCGAAGCCATTGAAGACGGCCACGCCCTGTTCACGGTGGCGGAGCTTTCGACACGTTGGCTGGCGTTATCCGTTCCGGCCCGCTACATCGACCAGCTTCACGTCGGGCAGACCGTCGAAGCCCGTTTTGCCGATCTGCCGGGATCGGTCTACACCGGCGGCATCACCTGGATTGACTCTGCCGTCAATCCGCTCACGCGCATGGTGCGGGCGCGGGCGCTGGTGGAGGATCCCGAGCGCCGCGCAAAGACCGGCCTTTTCGGCGAGGTCCGCATCCTCAACGGCGATGAACGCTCCGCCGCCATCGTTCCGCGCGATACCGTTCAACGTCACGAGGGGGCTGACTTCGTGTTTGTCCAGGACGCCCCCGACCTCTTCTCGCTGCGGCGGGTCGCGCTCGGCGACAGCGATGGCGAAGTCATCCACATCGTAGCCGGCGTTGAACCCGATGAGCCGATCGTCGTCGAAAACAGCTTCATCGTCATGTCCGAGTTCCTGAAATCCCGGCTCGGCGCCGGATGCGTCGACGAATAGGAGGTGCCGCCATGCTTTCGAAACTCATAGAATTCGCACTGAAGAACCGTCTGCTGGTGCTGCTGTTGTTTGCCGTGGTCACCGGCCTTGGACTCTGGCGGCTGACCCAGCTTCCGGTGGATGCATTTCCCGACACAACGCCCATCCAGGTGCAGATCAACACTGTCGCGCCATCGTTGAATCCGGAAGAGATTGAGCAGCAGATCACGCTCCCCGTCGAACTGTCCATCGGCGGGCTGCCCGGCCTCGTCAACGTACGGTCCGTCTCGAAGTTCGGCTTCTCCCAGGTGGTTGCCACCTTCGATGACACCACGCAGATCACTGATGCGCGCCAGTATGTCTTCGAGCGCGTCAACGCCGTGGCACTGCCCGCGGGGATCGAGCGACCGCAACTGGGGCCCATAGCGACCGGTCTCGGTGAGATTTTCCACTATGTCGTACGTTCCACGGACCCATCGCGCACGCTCGAAGAACTGCGAACGATTCATGACTGGGTGGTCAAGCCAGAGCTGCGCAAGGTGCCCGGCGTGGCCGAAGTTAATTCCTGGGGCGGCGAAGTCCGTCAATACCACGTCATCGTGTCGCCGCAAACTCTGCTCAAATTCGGTCTGACTCTGGACAATGTCCATGAGGCGCTGGAGAAGAACAACGACAACGTGGGCGGCGGACTCCTGACCGCCTCGGGCATCTCGCAAACGGTCCACGGGCTGGGCCGCGTGACGAACATCCGGCAGATTGAAAACATCGTCGTGGCGTCCTTCCGCGGGAGCCCGGTGCGCATCAGCGACATTGCCGAAGAGGTCAAGATCGACCACGAGATACGCCGGGGCGCCGTCACGGCCGACGGCCGGGGCGAAGTGGTTCTGGGTCTCGCGTTTATGCTCATGGGCGAGAACGCCCAGGCGGTGACCGAGGCGCTGAAAGCCCAGCTCGAGACGGTGAGGCCCGCTCTCCCCGAGGATGTCGTCGTCGAGACGGTCTATGACCGCACGGAGCTGACTGCCGCCGTCATGACGACCGTGAAGCACAATCTTCTGATGGGCGCCGTGTTAGTCATCATCGCGTTGTTTGTGCTGCTGGGCAACCTGCGGGCAGGACTGCTTGTCGCCCTTGTGATTCCACTGACCCTGTTGTTTGCGGCTTTGGGCATGTACGAGTTCGCGATCGCCGCCAGCCTGCTCAGCCTGGGAGCCATGGACTTCGGCATCATCATCGACGGCTCCGTCGTGATGACCGATGCCAACCTGCGCAGCCTGTCCGAGCGCGCCAGGCATCTGGGGCGACCGTTGACGCCAAGCGAGCGTCTACAGACGCTTCTGGAATCGAGCAAAGAAGTCGCCCGCCCCATCGCTTTCGGCATCGGCATCATCCTCATCGTCTTTCTGCCGGTCCTGACGTTGGAGGGGATCGAGGGCAAGATGTTCAAACCGATGGCCTGGACCTTCATGTTCGCGTTGGTCGGCGCGCTCCTCATCGCCCTCTGCTTGTCTCCCGTGTTGAGCTATTTCTGCCTGTCCCGGCGGGCGAAGCCGGCGGAGGGCCGGTTGGATCGCGGGTTGACGCGTGTGTACCGCTATCTCCTGTCGCGGACACTGCGGGTGCGCAAATGGGTGCTCATCGCGGTGATCGCGCTGCTCGCATTCGCGGGCTGGCGGGCGGCGCGGCTGGGCGGCGAATTCCTGCCACGGTTGAGTGAAGGGGCGCTCGTGCTCAACACCATCCGGCTGGCCGGCATTTCCATCGACCAGTCGACTGACTACAACACCCGTATCGAGGCGCTGTTGAAGGAGAAGTTCCCGGACGAGATCCGGCATGTCTGGAGCCGCATCGGCACGGCGGAGGTGGCCACCGATCCGATGGGAACCGAGCTGACCGATATTTTCATCTCGCTCAAGCCGCGCGATAACTGGACCCGCGCCGGTACGCAGGCCGCGCTGGCAGCGGCCATGCAGGAGGAATTGTCGGATCTGCCGGGGCTCAACATGGTGCTCACCCAGCCCATCGAGATGCGCCTGAACGAAATGATCTCCGGCATCCGTACGGACCTTGGCATCAAAATCTATGGCGACGATTTCGACGAGCTGGTGCGCATCAGCGACGATATCCAGGCTGTGCTACTTGACATACGAGGCTCCTCGGACATCGCGGTGGACCAACTCACCGGGCAGCCGACCCTGCAGGTGCGCGTCGACCAGGAGGCCCTCGCGCGCCACGGCGTGCCCGCCCGCCACGTGTTGGAGATGGTCGAGGCCGTCGGCGGGCGGGCCGTAGGTCAAGTGTTCGAGGGGCAGCGCCAGTTCGACCTGGTTGCCCGGCTGCCCGATCCGTACCGCCGCGACGCCGACCTGCTCGGCGATCTCATTGTTCCGGCGGAGGCCGGCGGACATTACCCGCTACGCACATTGGCCACCGTGGAAGCAACCGACGGCCTGGCCACGATTAACCGCGAATGGGGCCGCCGCCTCATCCGCGTGCAATGCAATGTCGTCGGACGCGACGTTGCATCCTTCATTGCCGAAGCCAGGCGGCTTATCGACGAACGGGTTGACATGCCGGAAGGATACGTCATCGAATGGGGCGGACAGTTCGAGAACCTCGAGCGGGCGCAACGGCGCTTCATGCTGGTCGTACCCGCCACGCTTCTGCTCGTGTTTGTGCTGCTGTTCTTCAGCATGAAGAGCTTGCGGGATGTCCTCTTGATCTATGCGTCGATCCCCTTCGCGATGATTGGCGGGGTCCTTGCGCTGTGGCTGCGCGACATTCCGTTCAGCGTCAGCGCGGCCGTTGGCTTTATTGCGCTCTCCGGCCTCGCGGTCATGGACGGTCAGGTGCTGGTAGTGGCAATTCGCGGATTTCTTGCCTCAGGGCGGCCGCTCCGAGATGCCGTCATCGACGGCGGTTGCCGGCGCCTCATGCCCGTGCTGGCGACGTCGGTCACCGATGCTCTCGGATTTCTACCGATGGCTCTATCTACGGGCGTTGGCGCGGAGGTCCAGCGGCCACTGGCCACGGTCATCATCGGCGGAATGACCACATCCACCCTCCTCACATTATTCGTCTTGCCGATCCTGTATGCCCTTGCACATCGCAGGGATGCCGATTCGGAGCAGGCATTACCGCAGAATGGAGGAACCAATGATGAGTGAACGAATTTCAATATGTTGCGCGGCCGGCCTGCTCGTCGCCAGCCTCCTGACGGGATGCGTGGCACCGGGCGGCCGGACCTTGCTTCCCGAACCGCGCCCGTTGGGCGCTCAAGTCCCGACTGTCGAGCAAGGCTCCCAGGACGGCTCCGAGGAGGTCCGCGATGCCGTCCCCGAGCCAACCGGCATGCTCGGTCTGAAAGAGGCGCTGGCCGCATCCCTGATGCGCAACCCGGAGATGGCCGCCTTCTCGTACGCGATGAGGGCCGCCGAAGCGCGCATCCTGCAGGCGGGTGTGCTGCCGAATCCGCAGCTTGAGTTTGAGGTCGAGGAATACGATCGCCGCGGCGAAGGCTTCGACTCGGCCGAAACGGCCGTCGTGCTTGCCCAGCCATTCGAGCTGGGCGGGAAACGTCGGTGGCGCAAGCGGATCGCCGAAGCCGAAGCCGAGCTGGCCGGGTGGGATTACGAGAGCAAGCGGCTCGACATTTTCGCGGAGACCTCGCGGCGGTTTGTCGAGGTACTTGCGACACGGGAACGACTTGAGCTGGCAAGGTCGGCAGTCGAACTCGCGGAGAAGACAAGCTGCGCGGTTGCCGAACGCGTGAAGGCGGGCAAGGAACCGCCCCTACAGGCGGCGAAGAGCGAGGCGGAACTTGAACTGGCGCGCCTGGGTGAGCTGGCGGGGGAGAACGCGCTCGGCGTTGCCCGCAAGAGGCTGGCGGCGATGTGGGGAGCGGAAGCGGCCGCGTTCGATACGGTGGAAGGCAGTCTGGACCACGTTATGGACGCCGTCCCCTCGCTAGGGGCGCTGCGTGTAAGATTGGCGGTGAACCCCGATCTCGCGCGATGGGAGGCGGAACTGCGTCTGCGCCGCGCCGCGGTGGCCGCCGAGAAGGCAGCACGGATCCCGGACCTCGAAGCTTCGGTCGGCTTCCTGCAGTTCGAGGAAGACGGTACGGAAGCCTTCGCGTTCGGTCTCGGCATGCCGCTGCCGGTGTTCGATCGGAACCGCGGGAATATAACAGCCGCCCAGCATGAACTGGCCAAAGCCGAAAGCGAGCTCTCGGCGGCGACGGGAGCACTGGCCGCGGAGCTGGCCGAGGTACATTCGGGTCTGACGACGGCGCATCAGCGAGTCGGGACGCTGCGGAGCAAGGTGGTTCCGGCGATGGAGCAGGTCTACCAGGCGGCGCATGAGGGCTACCAGCAGGGCAAGTTCGGTTTCCTGGATATGCTCGACGCGCAACGTGGGCTGTTCGAGGCGCGAGCGTTGCTGGTGGATGCGCTGCACGAATACCAGGCCGCGCTGATCGATATTCAGCGGATAACGGCAACCGGGATCGATGATCTGAACCGTGAAGAGCAGGTGAACTGAACCAGCGGAGCCGACACCCATGAAGACGCGAGAAAGCGGCATGCCGGATGAAACGATGGGGGATGGCTTCTTCGATCCGCCCCACGTCATGGAGCTTCTTGGTATCCGCGGATTGACGGGCGATGCCGTGGAATTTGGGTGTGGATACGGGCGCTTCACGACGGACACGGTCCTGGGCCCGATTACACTCAGGCTTGAGGTCTTCTGCGGCTTTCTTGTTGACATCGGAGTTAGGCTGGCCTAACATGCGCTCCATCATGGTAAAGGAAGGCGTCACCAGCGACACGCTGTCCCTGCCTCATCAGAGGTATATCGAGGTCATCGATGGCTTGGTTCGGGAAAGCGGCGTAGCGAGGATTACGGATGTTGCCGAGCGACTCGATGTGCGACTGCCGTCGGCGAGCCAGGTGGTCAAACGGCTCGTTGACAATGGCCTGGCGGCACGCAACGAACGGCTTGAAGTGGAACTAACGCCCAAAGGGCGTACGATCGCTGAGCATTTGCACCGGCGGCATCAGGCGCTCAAGAGGTTCATGGTGGATGTGATGGCGATGGATGCGCGGCGCGCGGATGAACTGGCTTGCCGTGTCGAGCATTGCGTCGACGGGCAATTCGCTGAGCGACTCGTCGATTTGTCTGAGTTTCTGGAGAAAGAGTACCCGTGGACGATCAAAGGGATTGCCGAGCATGTACGCGGAAAGTCCATGGCGGGAACGGAGTCCATCAAGGCAGACGTGATGATTTGAGTGTTTTTTTTGCGGCTTTATTAGGTTGGCCTAACAAGAAGGGGAGGCGAGCGCAGAAGATATGACGGTTCAAGAGGCAATTATGCAGAGCGCGGAGGATCTGCAACGGCGTGTTGCGGAACACCA
This sequence comes from uncultured Planctomycetia bacterium, assembly GCA_964429255.1. Classification (GTDB taxonomy): domain Bacteria; phylum Planctomycetota; class SZUA-567; order H5-PLA8; family H5-PLA8; genus CAYSBP01. The sequence goes on along the minus strand of CAYSBP010000047.1, from coordinate 6,478 downwards.
GCGATTGCTCGGCCAGCATCGGAACGAGGAGGCATCGTGCACCGAGACGTGCCTGATGCTGGATTGCTCGTGCCGTCAGAAGTTGCGCCGAACCGTGTCGGAAGCCATTGGGGTATTGGAGGAAACGCGAAGAGCTTTTAAGTCGAAGCAGTTGGAGCAACTGCGCAAGAAACTGATCGGGGTGCTGGCGGAAGACGCTGGCTCTCGGGCGTCCTTTTTTCGTGGCTGGAGTCCAAATGAGAGAGGAGGTCACCGGGCAAAACAAATTGCGGTGAAGATCACGCATCAGAACGGTCCATCAAGGCAGGGAACAGAGAACTACATAGGAGCGAATGATGCACAACAAGACAATCATGACAGGCGCGGCGGCACTGACGGTGCTGGCCCTCCCACTCGTCACACAGGGCGCTACCGATCAGGAGCGACTGGAAATCCTCGAACGCCGGCTTGATGCGCTGGGACAGTCGCGTCAGGAGACAGACCAGACAAAACAGGTGCAACTGGGTGGATACGGCGAGTTGCATTACAACAATCTGTCGGGAGAAGGCGGTGCAAGCGATAAGGACAGCATCGACTTCCATCGCTTTGTCCTGTTCTTTGGCTATGATTTCTCCGACCGGATTCGCTTCAGCTCGGAACTGGAGCTCGAACATTCGCTTGTGGGAGATGGGGAGCCCGGCGAGGTCGAACTCGAACAGGCCTACATAGATCTGGATCTAACGGAGAACCATACGGCGCGCGCCGGTTTGTTTCTCGTGCCGGTCGGTTTGATCAACCCGACCCATGAGCCGCCCCGTTTTTACGGCGTAGAACGCAATCCCGTCGAAAAGAACATCATCCCGACGACATGGTGGGAGGGTGGACTGGGACTGTATGGCGAACTCGGGGCCGGGTGGCATTACGAGGCAGCGGTTCATTCCGGGCTCAACACATCGACCGGCAGCACGTACGCCGTGCGTTCCGGGCGGCAGAAAGTGGCGGAAGCGACCGCATCCGATCCGGCTGGGACGCTGGCGCTGTCGTGGAATGCTCCCGGAGTCACCGTGGGCGGTGCGGTCCAATACCAGAGCGACATTACCCAAGGCAGCGATTCCGCGGCCGGCAGCGCCTGGCTGGGCGAGCTTCATGCGTCCGTGCAACGTGGTCCACTCGAACTGCGCGGTTTGTATGCAGAATGGGTGCTGGACGGCGACGGCCCCGAGTCCATGGGCGCCGACCGCCAGTACGGGTGGTACGTCGAGCCGTCCTATCGCGTCACCGAGAGCGTCGGCGTCTTTGCGCGGTACAGCGAATGGGACAACCAGGCCGGCAGCGGCGCGAGTGCCAGCGGCAAGACACAGGTCGATGCCGGCGTGAACTGGTGGCCGCACGAGCAGGTTGTCTTCAAAGCGGATTATCAGTGGCAGGACAACGAGAACGGGAAGGAACAGAACGGCGTGAACCTGGGTGTAGGTTACGAATTCTGATGAAGAAGCCCACGATGAACAAGACATGGAGGACTGGGCTGGCAGTGCTGACAGCCGCGATCGGCGTGCCGATCGCGGCTTCGGCCGAGGAACTCTTGTCGGAGAAGGACGCCCTGAAGCACGCGTTTCCGGAGGCAACGGCCGTGAGTTCTCAATGGACAGCGTTGACATCCAACCAGATGGCACGGATTGGGCGCACGATCAAGGGGCCACAAGTCCCTACAGTGCTGCAATACCATACGGCCACGACCAACGGGGACGCGACCGGATATGCCATTGTCCATACCGTCGCCGGCAAGCATGGCCCGATCCGTCTGCTGGTTGCCACGACTCCGGAACTTGCAGTGCGCCGTACGGAAATCCTTGCTTTTCGTGAACGACGCGGGCAGCCGGTGCGAGATCGATCGTTTTTGTCCCAGTTTGCGGGCAAGACGTTGGCCGATGGTTTTGCCCTGCGCTCGGACATAGACGGCGTAACCGGAGCAACCATCTCCAGTCGTGCCGTTGCCCAAGGGGTCCGTGAAGCGTTGGTGTTTCTCGGCGTACTCACCGATCAAACTGAGGAGCATGAATAGAAAGGATATTTGTGCACATGGGAAAGACATGTAGACAACGCGCTGTCTCGATTCTAGTCGCCTGTGCATTGGGCGCGTTGGCCTCGACCGATGTATTGGCGGAAAGCAGCACGGAGAACATAGCCGAACTCTATCATACCCCCTCTGAACGTCGCGACATTGCCGACCTGAAGCTCAACGGCATCTCGATTGGTGCGTTGCTGGAGGTCGAAGCCACGTTCGGACGGGAGCATGGCGAGGTGTTCAGTGACGTGACGCTGGCGACGGTCGAACTCGGCATTGATGCAATCCTGAGCGAATGGGCGGAAGGGCACGTTCTGGTGCTGTGGGAAGAGGACGCGACCGAACCGGTGGATCTGGACGAAGGGTTTATCACACTCGGTGATGGTGGTTCGTGCCCCTACTCCCTGCAAATCGGGAAGATGTATGTGCCATTCGGCAGGTTCAAGAGCCATTTCATCAGCGATCCGCTGATGCTTGAGCTGCCCGAGACGAGAGAGTCGGCGGCGCTGGTCGGTTACGACAATGAAGCGTTCAGCGTCTCAGTGGGTGTGTTCAACGGCGCTGTGGATGGCACCGATGACGATGATCATGCCGGCGACTTGGTAGCGGCTCTGTCAGTGCAGCCCGCGGAAAACATAGAAGTGGGCGCATACTGGGTTTCCGATCTTGGCGAATCTGACGGCCTTGAGGAGCTCGTGCGGGCCGCGCTATCCGAAGCAGACGGTGGCACATACAGCACCGTCGGCGGTCTGGCGGGTTCGTCAGCCTTACTATCGGTCAGTTTATGGTCGAGAGCGAGTACGTCACCGCACTTGATTCGTTCGATGCCGGCATCCTGGGGATGGAATTCTGAAAGAACGGAGGCAGGAAATGCATGATGCCAATGACAGCGGCGGAAAGTTAAAGCAACCAGAGAATGAGCGATCGAGTATCGACGGTTCCGAAGTCAGACAACAGAGGATCGCAATCGTTGGGTCGCCCAATGTGGGCAAGAGCGTACTGTTCAACGCGCTATCGAAGCAGTATGTCGCCGTCTCCAACTATCCAGGGACAACGGTTGAAGTCTCTCGCGGGCAGATGCGTGTGGATGGGGAGGAAGTAGAAATCATCGACACGCCCGGCATGTATTCGCTCTTCCCGATTACGGAAGAGGAGCACGTGGCGCGTCGTATCCTCATGGTCGAACGGCCGGATGTAGTGATGCACGTTGTGGATGCAAAGAACCTCGAGCGCATGCTGCCCATGACGCTACAGCTTCGCGAGGCGGGCATGCCGCTTGTCCTTGTGCTCAACATGATGGACGAGGCTGAGAGGGACGGCATTCGCATCGATGCGGCGGTGCTCCAGGAAGCGCTCGGCCTTCCCGCTGTGCCGACCGTGTCGACCACCGGTGCCGGTCTCGACGATCTTCAGCGGGTCTTGCGGGATGCCTTGTCAGCGGGAACAGAGGAGGCGGAAGGTGCCCCGGTGAAGTATGACGCCGACATCGAAGACGCCGTGCGGGAAGTGATCTCAGCGGCCAGCATCGTCGCCAGGAATAGCGGTCTGTCGGAGAGAACGCTCGCGCTGCTGTTGCTCAGGGGCGACGATGAAGCCCATGAGATGGCCAAGCAAGTTGCACCCGCCAATTTCACCAGAGTTCAAGCGGTCATCGACCGCTTCCGTGCCGGCAGCCCCGAACCTCTTGACTATCGCGTCGCCGTGCATCAGAAGGACTTGGCCCATCGCATCGCCCAACGGGTTGTCACCGAAGGCGGTGAGCGAACCGGCCTTCGCGACAAGCTCAGCATGCTGATGATGCATCCGGTCATTGGCTTTCCGATACTCTTCGCGGTTCTCTATCTCGGACTGTACAAGTTCGTCGGTACTTTTGGAGCGGGAACCGTGGTGGATTTTCTCGAGGGAACGGTCTTCGAGGAACATATTAACCCTGTGCTGGTCAGTTTCTTCTCACGTCTGATCCCATGGCCGATTCTGTCGGACCTGCTCGTGGGTGAATACGGGGTGCTTACGCTTGGCTTCCGGTATGCCGTGGCGCTGATCCTTCCGATCGTGAGCTTCTTCTTTCTGGTGTTCGCCGTCATTGAGGATACGGGCTATCTGCCGCGACTTGCCATGTTGATCGACCGCACGTTCAAGAAGATCGGGTTGAGTGGGCGGGCCGTTATTCCGATGGTACTGGGGCTTGGCTGTGCCACCATGGCGACAATGGTGACGCGCACACTGCCGACCAAGCGTGAGCGCGTTATCTCGACGTTGCTGCTGGCGTTGGCGGTGCCGTGTTCAGCTCAGTTAGGTGTCATCCTGGCCCTGATGGAAGGGCGACCAAAGGCCGTATCGGTTTGGGCCGCAGTCGTCATTCTCGTGTTTCTGCTGATCGGGTTTCTTGCCGCCAGGGTTCTACCGGGAGAGGGTGCCTCCTTCTACATTGAGATCCCCCCCTTACGCTGGCCCAAGCTGTCGAACGTGGTGACCAAGACGTTCGTCCGCGTGAAGTGGTACTTCAAGGAGGTCCTGCCGCTCTTTCTGTTCGCAAGCGTTATGATCTGGCTTGGCCAAATCACGCGACTCTTTGATCTCGTTGTGGCCCTTCTGGAGAGACCAGTGCGTCTGATCGGGTTGCCGGATGAGGCGGCCGAGGTCTTTCTGTTCGGCTTCTTCCGCCGGGATTACGGCGCAGCCGGTCTCTACGATCTGAACAAGGCCGGTGCCCTCGATGGCATCCAATTGGTCGTGGCCTGCGTTGCTCTTACGCTTTTCCTGCCGTGCATTGCTCAGTTCCTCATGAACGTCAAGGAGCGTGGCTGGAAGACGGGGGTGGGCATTTCCATCTTCATTCTGCTTTTTTCCTTTGGGGTGGCCTTCGTGCTTAATGCGCTATTGCGAGGTGTCGGAGCATCTCTATGAAATGCACGTTATGCGGCCACGTATTCGACGAGGCAACAGCGGCCACCGGATGCCGCGGTTGCCCGTTGGTAAACGGCTGCGAACTTATCCGGTGCCCGAAGTGTGGATTCGAGACGCCGGCGGAACCGGACTGGCTAAAGCGATTGAAAAAGAGAATCAACAGGAGGAGAGACAATGACTCTGAGCGAACGAGCTGAGGAGATATTGGAACATATGTGGACAGATACGGTGGAAGAGTCGGCCGATGACCGTGAGATATCCGTGATTCGAGATGATGCAGCACTCACGGAGTTGGTCGAAACGGGTCTCCTTCGCCTCACCGAGAACAGGGCTGCACTGACCGAGAAAGGGCATGAAGCCGCGGCCGGGTGCATACGACGCCACCGCTTGGCGGAACGATTGCTGAGCGATGTTCTCGACATGCGAAAATCCCTGATTCACGAGACGAGTTGCGGTTTTGAGCACCTGTTGCACAAAGGACTGGACGAGAACGTTTGTACACTGCTGGGGCACCCCCGAACCTGCCCCCACGGGAAGCCGGTGCCCGAAGGCGCATGCTGCCGGGAGGCCCGCACGAAGGTGAAGAAGCTTATCGGACCGCTGTCGGAGCTCCGAGCGGGCGACAATGCGACGGTAGCCTACCTGCACACGCACAACGGTGCTGCTCTGCAGAAACTGATCGCGATGGGCATCTTGCCCAAGTCACGGCTGACGCTTCTCCAGTGTAGCCCGACTTTGGTCGTTCAAATGGGGCGCAGTCAATTCGCCATGGACAATGAGCTTGCATCTCATGTTATCGTGCGTATGGGTACTTGATGTGAACGATTTGCACCAGCGTAGTCACGAGCATGATAGGCGGGGCATGGAAGATCTCCTGCAATACCGAAGCGCCCCGCTGAAGCGTTTGTGGTTCTCGCTCGGCATCACTGTTGTCGGAATGGCCGTCGAGATCGTCGGCGGACCGCTGACGGGGAGCCTGGCGCTTCTCAGTGATGCCGGACACATGTTCACGCACGTCTTTGCGCTGGGAATCAGCGCGCTGGTGCTCCGCTTCGCAAGTCGTGCCCCTTGTCACCACCGGACATTCGGCCTTCTGAGAGCGGAAGTGCTGGCGGCTAGTCAACGACAATTACACTTTCCCCTCAGCGACAGTTGCCGGTGCGGAAGCGCATGACCATGTGGCGCGGCTGTTACCGCCGGGTGCGGCAATAGTAATCCGCTCTTATGCCAGCGACGCGTTCGGCCGGTTCCTGGCGGATATCTTCTGTCCGAAACAGCCGGTCACCAAGCCGACGGCCAAGACCTATGATCGGATTCTAGCGAGCGGCATGTTCCTGAACCATGATCTGATTACCAGGCGCCTTGCGGTCCGCACCGTGCTCTAGGACCCACCAGGGATCAGCCCGTGCCTTGGCCCTTCACCCTCTTCATCTGCTCGGAAAGTGCTTAGCGCAACCCCGATTGCGATAGATGAGCATACCGAATCAGGGATCGTGCTGCAACAGTGCGGAGCTGGGAACTTCGATG